>CAYTTQ010000046.1:0-21702 GCA_964440795.1 uncultured Desulfobacterales bacterium
AGCGTCCCTTACGAGAACATCTACTTGACAAACGGGGGCAACTCATATTTACATGACATCCATACGCCAAATGCGGGGGATCAGGGCGATTAGCTCAGCGGATAGAGCACAAGCCTCCGGAGCTTGGTGTCGCCGGTTCGATTCCGGCATCGCCCTCCATGTTCAGTAATCGCCCCGCCAGACGGATCGCTTCCCCCCGGGTATGGATATGGCCCTCCAGCCGCGCCTCCTCGATTCGGTTCAGCACTTTTCCAATCAATTTAGAGGGTTTCATGTGGAAATGCCGGATCAAATCGTGGCCGGTAAGCAATCGGGGGGTTTCCATCTTAGGCCTCACATCGCCGACATACCGGGCCAACACCATATGCCCAAAGGCGATGAAACGCTCGACAGACGCTTGCACCGACGGGGACTTGGCGGCCTGGTCGGCGACCCCGAGTATGACCAGACCGATAATATCTTCTCCATATTTGCGAATGAACCGCAAGATCGCCTTGGATGTCAGGGCCCCCTTTTCGTGCGCCCTGAAAAGGTGGGGAAAATAGAGGTGCCCCTTCACCATCCGGACGATGTAGGCGCTCTGCTGATTGGACATCCGCAACCGGGCGGTAATCGCTTCCGCTATCCGGGCCCCGGCGATCTCGTGGCCGATAAACCGGAGACGCCCCGACCGGTCCCGCCGCCGGGTGGCGGGCTTACCCAGGTCATGCAGCAATGCCGTCCATTTCAATAACGTACGGCGTTGCTTCGCCGCCAGATAGGCGGCAACCACTTGAACACAATTCGGTCGGATACAATCGGGTTCGACACAATCGGGCCACAGGCGGTGAAGGTCCGACAAAACCCACTCCAAGGCCTCATAGGTATCCAGGCTGTGTGCCAGGACATCCCCCCGGTGATACGCGTTTTGCCCACAGCCCGAACACGCGCCCATCTCAGGAATCACCCGGGTCAGCAGCCCCGTGTTCACCGCTTGCCGCACATAAGGCGTCGACGGACTCACGGCCAGGAGGCGAAACAATTCGGCGGTTACCCGTTCGGGCGCCGATTCGCCAATCCGCCAAGCGGCCTCGCGAATCCACTCGGCGGTCTGCGGCGCAATATGGAAGCCCAGCCCGGCGGCCAACCGAAAGGCCCTGAGCATCCGCAACGAGTCTGATTTCAAAGCGGCTTGGGATACAACCGCAATGCGTCTTGACTGCAGATCCCGCCGCCCCCCCAACGGGTCGATCACCGACCGACTGGTAAGGTCGTAGGCCATGGCATTGATGGTAAAATCGCGCCTCTTTAGATCATCTTCCAGACACGTGCCTTGAAGGGAAGCAAAGTCGTAAATCGTCTTTCCATCCACCACGCGGTAGACCGCCATGTCGCCCTTGCCTAACCGAAATGGGTGCAAGCCGCGAGCGCGAGCCAGTTTCCGGGCCAATCGGGCGGGATCCCCAAAAACCACCACGTCATAATCCGCCACCGGACGACCCAACATCCAGTCTCGTACCGCCCCTCCCACCAAATAGAGGTGTGGCACCTGGGAACCGTGCAGACAATCGGCCAACGGCCGGGACAACTTCATCGACGCTTTCGCCTCTCCTTTCGGGCCTCCTTTTTCCAAGCGATCTCCTTCTTGATCCCTTTCCGCTTGATGGCCCGCCGATGGAGGTCCTGGGACCGTTCCATGTCCAGCGTGAAGGTACCGGGTTCAATCTGACGATCATCTCCGGTCTTTTCGTGGGTTTTCGGGGTCTCTTTTGCCTCTTCCCGCGGCAGCGGCGGACCGGCAAAACATCCCACCGGGACATGGTCCACCACATAGAGCAACTCCCCCTGCCGACGGAATCCGACCCCGGCATCGACCGCCTGCCGGGTTTGAACCGTCAGCAACACCGGCTTGGGATCCCGCCGTTTACCCATGCGTAGGGCCAGCGCCTCGGTGGCAGCCAGGAAGACATGGTGTTGACCCATGGGCACGATACCCCGTCGGGAGACGACCGGATAGGCTTTTCGGCGAACGCAATGGTAAAGCAATTTCGGCATATCATCGGCGGGCACGGCACGGACCGATTCGGCCGGATCGGAGACCTTTATGCCGGCGGCATCTACGACAAACGGGTGGTCCCGATAGAGGAGAAAGACTTCGTTCAGGTGAGACTTTCGGACGTATCCCCACCCGGGTTCTTCGACAATCGACCGAATAAGGTCTTTCATCCGGACAAACCCGTTTTTATCAGGTACCAGGCCGAATTCGTCGGGCCGGCGGCCGAGGACATAGATCAAGAGTTTATAGAGTTGCTTTGGATCTTTGCGCTTGCCCATGATCCGATATTCTATCAGACCGGCCCGGAAAAACCAAAGCCTGGTCGCCCACAAACCGGGGGTGGTAACTTTTTTCCGTCTTTTTGGTAACTGAAATGCCCATTTTGTTCACACCGGAGAAAATAAATCCATCGCCATCCTTGGGGTCAATCTCCATAAGTCACTACGAATACGCGATATATTTTTTCATTTGCTTGTGGCACAATATTTGATAAAAAACCGGGAGCGTGATCACCTGAAAGGTTTCGGTTTACGCTCGAAATAACGCGTACCCGATGGGGGATTTTTTTATGCCATTACCACTCGGCCATTCAGCGATCGGACTGGCCGCTCATGACGTATCAACGACAGAGACGGCCCTGACCAAGTGGAAACTGCTCGTTTTTGTTTCCGTCCTGGCCAACCTGCCGGATGTCGACGTGCTTGTCGGGTTGTTGCTTCGGGACAATGGGGCCGCTTTTCACCGCGGACCCACCCATAGTCTTTTGTTTGCCCTAGCCATGGGATGGATCGCCTCGTGGCTCGGGAAGAACCGGCCCAACATGGTCCCCCGGCTTTCTTTCGGTGTCTGCTTCCTGGTGGTATTCTCTCACGTCTTGTCCGATCTGTTTCTCACCACTGCACCGGTCTCCCTGTTCTGGCCCCTGGAAAGCAACTGGAGCCTGGGCTACGCCGGCTGGACGGACGTCGTGAACAGTGTATTTTTGCGGGCCTTTCAGGATGGGGGGATCATCCTTACCTGCGCCCTGGTGATCTTGGCCAAACAAACCCTCCGGAAACTACCCCGGTATCGTCGACTGGCCTTGGCATTTCTGCGCCGCCGTCAGCACCCGAAGGCGCCTTAGAGCCTGTCCCCATCTGTGTCCCCACTCGTATACGTGCGGGCAACCGGGTGGGGCGGGAGAAAGAGTTGACATACCCCCGAATTGATGAGATCTTCTCTACCATGGTTTAACGATTTTACGCGGGCTCCATGGCGAGAGGAATCATGCCCGAACTGACGCTTTTGGTCAATCACAACCTCGGTACCGAAGAAGCAACCCGTCGGATTCAAGATGCCGTCCTCGAGTTGAGGCGGCGAAATACGTACGCCCTGAGTGGGATCCAAGAATCTTGGATGGGCAGCAGTGGGTCTTTTTCCTGTCGAATGATGGGAATGTCCATCGAGGGAACCGTAGACGTGGATCCGGCACAGGTAAAACTGAAGGGGCGCTTCCCCTGGGCGGCGCTTTGTTTCAAGAAAAAGGCCGAACATGATATCGCGTGCAAGGCGCGCCGACTCCTGTCTTGACCGATCCAACCGTTGGCGATCTGATCACGCAATCCGGGCACGGACAGGGACCCCAAGATCCTACTTTCCAAACGAACAGGGAGTGAACGATGGCAAAAGGCATTACCGTAACCGAATACATCCTTTCCAAACAGCGGGAACGTCCGGAGGCCCGGGGCGCATTTACCGCCATCCTCTCCGAGCTGACAGTGGCGGCCAAAATCATCGCTCAAAAGGTCAAACGGGCCACGCTGGCGGAAGATTTTGACTTTGCCAGCAGTGAAGGCCCGGACGAAGAGCATTTTCAAAAACTGGTCGACTTTGCCGACGGCACCATCAAGAATCGGGTCAGTCATGTGGGGCATATTTGGCGCATGGCGTCCAAGAACAAAACGGAATTGATCCGCACCCCGGCGAAATATGCCACCGGAGACTACATCCTCCTCTTTGATCCCCTGGCGGGAAGATCGAACATCGACGTTCATTTGATGGTGGCTACGGTCTTTTCCATCTATAAGAAACAAGACATCGCCGACTTGAGTGAAATGGCCAATGTGCTGCAGCCGGGATTCAAGCAAGTCGCCGCCGGTTACTTTGTCTACGGGCCCAGCACCATGATGGTATATACGACCGGGCTGGGAGTCCACGGATTTACCCTGGAGCCTACCATCGGTGAGTTTTTGCTTTCTCATGAAGATATCCGTATACCGGAAAGGGGAAGCACCTATAGCGTGAACGAAGGAAATTATTCGTTTTGGGATTTCAATGTTCAAGACGTGGTAGAGTATTTCAAAACGCCGGACACTAAATCACAACGGCCCTATAGCCTCCGCTACACGGGATCTTTTGTGGCTGATGTCCACCACAACTTACTGATGGGGGGCGTCTATCTCTACCCCGCAGACGCCAAGGATCCCAAAAAGTTGAAAGGAAAGCTCATGTTGATGTGCGAAGTCAACCCCCTGGCCTTTGTGGTGGAACAAGCCGGTGGCGCGGCCAGCACGGGCACCGAAAGGATCCTGGATATCGACCCGGAACACCTGCACCAACGGGTGCCGGTGTTCATGGGAAGCCGAGAAGATGTCCGAACGGCCGAAGATGTTCTGCAAGGGAAACGGTAGGCAACTTCTATGAAGGAAGGACGACTGGAAGAGATCCTCTCCGTGTTTCAACACCAGAAGGGGGCGTTAATCTCTGTTCTTCAACGGGTGCAGGAAGAGTTCGGGTATTTGCCCGAAGAGGCGCTGAGCGAAATCGCCCGCTCCTTGAAAGTCCCTTTGAGTCAAGTCTTCAGTGTGGCCACCTTTTACGCCCACTTTTACCTGAACCGACGGGGAGAACATCTGGTCAAGGTTTGTCAAGGAACGGCGTGCCACGTACGGGGGGCCAGAGAGGTTTTGGAAACCACCGAGCGGTGTCTGGGTATCAAGGCGGGCGAAACCACAAAGGATTATCAATACAGCCTGGAGCGGGTGGCGTGTGTGGGCTCTTGTGCACTGGCGCCGGTCGTGGTCATCGATGATGACATTCACATCCAGGTAACCCCCAAGAAAATGAGCGCCCTGTTGAATGAGGGCGGTGATGAAAACGGGTAAACACCGGACGGCCGACTCGCCGGTGTACGGCGTGAATTTTCCCGGTACCCGGCGTTGGGGCGGGTAAGCCCCGACCCCTGAGAATCGACCATGCCGCAGCAAATCGACAAAGCCAAAATAGATGCCCCGGAAGAACTTGCCAAGCTGCGGGAACTCATCCGAAGCGAGGAACACACCTATAGCAACGCCGTGGTCGTTTGTTGCGGCACCGGATGTTTGGCCTCGGGAAGTGAAGAGGTCAAGACGGCCTTTGAAGACGAGCTTAGAGAGCAGGAATCAGAAGAAGAAGTCATCGTCAAGAAATCCGGATGCCGGGGTTTTTGTGAGCGGGGACCGATCGTCGTGGTCGGGCCGGACAACCTCTTTTATAACCGGGTAACGGCGGAGGATGTTCCGGAAATCGTCTCCGAAACCGTAATCAAGGGAAACCGCATCGATAAGTTTCTTTGGAAGGATCCGGCCACCGGCGAACACTGTGCGGTGGAAAGAGACATTCCCTTCTATCAAAAACAGGGCAGACTGGTACTTAGAAACTGTGGCCATGTGGATCCGGCGGAAATTGAAGACTACATTCGGTACGACGGATACGCGGCACTGGCCAAGGTGCTTTCCGAGCTGCGCCCGGAAGACGTGATCTCATGGATGAAGGACTCGGGTCTTAGAGGCCGCGGAGGCGCGGGATTTCCCACGGGTGTTAAATGGGAATCCTCGGCAAAGGCCCCGGGAGCTGAAAAATATATCATCTGTAACGGCGACGAGGGCGATCCGGGCGCGTTTATGGATCGAAGCATCATGGAAGGCGATCCTCACAGCGTCATCGAGGGGATGATCATCGCCGGATACGCGGTCGGATCCCAAAGAGGGATCATTTACGTCCGCGCCGAATACCCGTTGGCCATTCAACACTTAAAGACCGCCATCGCCCAAGCCAGCGATTTGGGCCTCCTCGGCCCACACGTGATGGGAACGGACTTTGCCTTCGAAATCGAACTGGCCAAAGGTGCGGGGGCCTTCGTGTGTGGGGAGTCGACGGCGCTGGTTCGATCCGTAGAAGGCAAACGGGGCTTTCCCAAACCCATTCCTCGGCCCAACACGAGTATCGTCGGCCTCTGGGGCATGCCCACGGTGTTAAACAACGTGGAGACCTTGGCCTGCGTTCCCGCCGTTATCTTGAAGGGACCCCAATGGTTCCGGGACTTCGGCGTGGAAAACAATTCCGGCACCAAGGTGTTCGCCCTTTCCGGTAACGTCAGAAACACGGGCCTGGTCGAGGTACCCATGGGGACGACCTTACGGGAAATCATCTATGACATCGGCGGCGGAATCAAGGGAGACAAAAAGCTTAAGGCCGTCCAGACCGGCGGACCTTCGGGCGGTTGTATCCCTGAAAGTCTTTTGGATCTTCCCGTGACCTACGAGTCTTTGGCCGAGGCGGGATCGATCATGGGCTCGGGCGGAATGCTGGTCATGGACGAAGAGACCTGCATGGTGAATATGGCGCGATATTTTCTGGACTTCGCCCAAGAAGAATCGTGCGGCCAATGTACCCTTTGTAAACTGGGTACACGACAAATGTTCCAGATACTCAACGACATCACCAAGGGAAACGGCAGACCGGGCGACGTGGACGCCTTGTTGGAACTGGCCGAGGCCGTTCAACAAGGATCCATCTGCGGGCTCGGCCAAAGTGTATCCAATCCGATTCTCACCACGATCAAGTATTTTCGGGAAGAATACGAAGAGCACATCCATGAGAAGAAGTGCCGGGCGCTGGTGTGTCGGGAGCTCATCACCTATCGGATTAAAGATTATCGATGCAAGGCGTGTATGCTCTGTTTGAAGGCCTGCCCCGTGGGCGCCATCATCGGGGCGAAGTGGCAGGTACATGAAATCGATCAAAGCAAATGTATCAAGTGCGGCAGCTGCATGGAGGCCTGCCCGCCCCGGTTTAACGCGATCGAATGCGTTTCCGGAGAGGTGGTATAGGCTCGGTGATTCATGACGGATAATATCTCTCTTACCATAAACGGTCTTTCCGTGGCCGCCCCGTCGGGGAGCACCATCCTTGAGGCGGCCCAACGGTCGGGAATCTATATTCCCACGTTGTGCCACTGCCCGGATTTAACTCCGGCGGCCGTATGCCGCATATGCCTGGTGAGAATCGAGGGAAAGCGAAAGCTTCATCCCGCCTGCAAGACCCCCGCCGAGGCGGGCATGCGCGTCACCACCGACGATAACGAAATCGACCGTGTGCGCCGGGTCACTTTGGAACTCTTGTTGAGCGACCACGATTTCAACTGCCTTTTATGTCCCAAAAGTGGGAGTTGTCGGCTCCAAGAACTGGTCAACCGCATCGGCTACGATCCTGCCCGCCTGGAACGATTGGACCTGGTAGCCAAGGACTTGCCCATCGATGAGAGTAACCCCTTTTTTCGGTTCAACCCCAACAAATGTGTCCAATGCGGTATATGTGTTAGAACCTGCCGGGAAATCACCGGCGCCAACGCCATCGATATGGCCTACCGGGGCTACGATCTGAAAGTAAGCACCTTCGGCGACAAACCCTTCAAGGAGTCCGTATGTGTGTCTTGCGGCGAATGCGTGGAACGCTGCCCCACGGCGGCATTGACTCCCAAAAGGGCCGAATTTCCCACGCGAAAGGTCAAAACGACATGTCCGTTTTGCGGGGTCGGCTGCGGGCTCCACTTGGGCGTCCGAGGGGACCGGATCGTTCAGGCCAAGGGGGACCGGAGCAGTCCGGTCAACCGGGGGGAGTTGTGCGTGCGGGGCCGCTACGGGTATGGCTTCGTGGACAGCCCCAGCCGGGTTACCACGCCTTTGGTGCGGGCCTATGATCCCTTCACGCGGCTGGATCAGGGATACGACGGCGGTCGGGAGAACCTGGTACGATCCCCGCTCATCAAGCAGGACGCCGACTTCGTGGAGGTAACCTGGGACCAGGTGATCAAATATGTGGCCAGTAGTCTGACCCATTACACGGGGGATCAGTTTGCCGCATTTTCCTCCGCCAAATGCACCAACGAAGACAATTATATATTCCAAAAATTCGTCCGGGCGGTGATGGGTACCAACAATATCGATCATTGTGCACGACTCTGACATTCCCCCACTGTGGCCGGTCTGGCTGCCAGCCTGGGAAGCGGAGCAATGACCAATCGCATTTCCGAGGTCGCCCACGCTCGCTGCATATTGGTCATCGGAAGCAACACCCCGGCCACCCACCCCATCACCGGACGGCGCATTGATGAGGCGCTGAGAAACGGCGCCAAGCTCATCGTCGTGGACCCTCGCGAAACGGCCCTTTGTTCCAAGGCCGATATTTGGCTTCGAATCCGTCCCGGTACGGACGTGGCCCTCATAAACGGCATGGCCCGCGCCATCCTTGAGGAAAACCTGTGGGACAAAGGGTTTGTCCGGAATCGATGCGACGGATTCGATGAACTGAAATCCGCCCTCATGGAACTCGATCCCGATTTGGCTTCAGACGTTTGCGGGGTATCGACCCAACAGATCGTCGACGCCGCCCGAATGTACGCAACCCATGGGCCCGCCACCATCCTCTACGCCATGGGGATTACCCAACATTCACACGGCACCGATAACGTGAAGGTGCTGGCCAACCTGGCGCTCCTGACCGGGCACATCGGCAAGCCGTCTTCCGGGGTCAACCCCTTGCGGGGTCAAAACAACGTACAAGGTGCCTGTGATATGGGCGCGCTGCCCAACGTGTTTCCGGGATATCAATCCGTCGAAGATGAAAAAACACGGCAGAAATTTGAAGCGGCCTGGAATTGCCGGTTACCGACGTCGCCGGGGCTTCGGTTAACAGAAGTCTTTGAGGCCGTGCGTGCCAAAAAGGTCAGCGTTCTTTATGTCATGGGCGAAAACCCCCTGCTGACCGAGGCCAACACCCGTACCGTCAAAAAAGCCATCCCCCACCTGGACTTGTTTATCGTTCAAGATCTCTTCTTGACGGAAACCGCCAAACTGGCGGACGTGGTCTTGCCGGCAACAAGTTTTGCCGAAAAAGACGGCACGTTTACCAACAGCGAACGTCGGGTACAGCGGGTTCGCCGGGTGTTGGATCCCAAAGCCGAGTCTCGGCCCGACTGGCAGATCATCTGTCAGATCGCCAATGAAATGGACGCCGAGGGCTTCGATTTTTCCGATCCCGAAGAGATCATGGAAGAAATCGTTTCGGTAACACCGTCCTATCACGGCATCTCCTACAAGCGGATCGAGCGGGTGGGTATCCAGTGGCCCTGCCCTGATGAATCCCATCCCGGAACCCCCTATCTGTATGAAGACACCTTCGCTACCCCAAATGGTAAAGGCCAACTGATACCGGTGGCCTATTTGCCGTCCGCTGAAACGACAAGCCGAGAATACCCGTTGATACTGACCACCGGCCGAAGCACCTTTCACTATCACGCCACCTTGTCCCGAAAGGTCCCGGGACTGAATGTCTTGGGGGGAGGCGAGTGTGTGGAAATCAACCCGACGGATGCCGACGAACTGGAAATCGAAGACGGCGAGACGGTCCGGGTGATTTCAAAACGGGGGGCTGTACGAACCAAGGCCAAGATCTCCAGGCTGACTCCGCCCGGCGTGGTATTTATGACATTCCATTACCATGAAACCCCGACCAATCTGTTGACCAATTCCGCCCTGGATCCGGTGGCCAAAATTCCGGAATTTAAAGTCTGTGCCGTCAAGATCGAACGAGAAATCGACTATCGCCGAGGACGTCCTGAATGGGGACGCGGCAAGTCCCGACGAAGCAAGACTGTTACCCCCTGGCCGCCACACTTCAATTAAAAAAACGCTTGAATCCGGCGAGAGTTGTCATTAGAGTCCCTTCCGGTTTGAATACTTTTTTCCTTTGCATGCTTTTTGCAGCAGGAGAGGAGAGGTTGATTGCCTGTATCCCGGCAATATCGAACTTTTGTTTTAATCTGACCGGCAATCTGTTTGCGGTTTTCAAGGTGAGACGAGATTATGGAAAACTCTCAATATCAACGCCAAAACGGGGCCGACGCCTTGGATGTGTCGACCGGGCAGCCGGCCACATATGTGCCGGCGGATACGGCGTCGCCTCCCCATACAAAGGAACATACCAACCTCGACGGAGCCGAACAGATTCCGCTGACCATCAACGGACAAGAGGTTTATGCGGCCCGGGGCACCACCATTCTGGAGGCGGCTCGGGCGGCGGGAATCGAGATCCCCACGCTGTGCAACGGCGCCAAGCATCCGTGCAATCTGTGTGTGGTGGAGATAGACGGGAAAGAGAGCCTCGTCAGGGCCTGCGACACGCCGGTGGACGCCTTTATGTGGGTGATGACGGAAAGTCCCCGAGTGCGAACCCACCGAAAACAGGTGCTGGAACTCAAGTTGTCTCACCACTACGGGGATTGTCTTTCTCCCTGTGCGCTCAACTGTCCCGCCGGCATTAACATTCAAGGCTACATCAGCCTGATCCGCCGGGGCATGGACACAGAGGCGCTTGAACTCATCAAGAAAAAGAATCCGCTCCCGCTGACCATCAGCCGGGTATGCCCGCATCCGTGCGAGGCCATGTGTCGGCGGATTCTGGTTGAAGATCGCATTCCCATCAACCATCTCAAACGGTTTGTGTCCGACCAGGGGATAACCGCTTCCAAGAGGGAAGACCGGCCGATTCAGACCCCCACCGGACACCGGATCGCCGTCGTCGGCGGGGGACCCGCGGGCCTCTCCGCCGCCTACTACCTGGCAAAGCAAGGCCATGGGGTCACTATTTTCGAGGCTATGCCGGAACTCGGCGGTATGCTCCGGTACGCGATCCCCGAATACCGTCTCCCTCGAAAGGTCCTGGAACGGGAAATCGCAGACATCCTGCAATTGGGAATCGAGGTGCGAACCGGCCGGCGGCTGGGAATCGATTTTACCTTGAACGGATTGAAAGAAGCGGGCTTCGCTGCCGTTTTTCTGGCGACCGGGGCATGGGATACGAGATGCTTGGACGTGGACGGCGAAGACCTGGACGGCGTGGATCACGCCTTGGATTTTTTGAGGGAGGTGCGAACCGGTAGCCGGGTCCGTATCGGCAAAAAGGTCGCCGTTATCGGCGGCGGCAACTCGGCCCTTGATGTAGCCAGAACGTGCGTCCGGTTGGGGGCTCAAGAGGTGTCCATCGTCTATCGTCGGAGCCGCCCGGAGATGCCCGCCAGGGAACAGGAAGTACGGGAAGCCGTGGCGGAAGGAGTCAAACTCTTTCTTGTGGCCACCCCGTCGAAAATCACCAAATCCAACGCCAGACTCAAGCTTGAGGTCCTCCGTACCGCTCTGGGAGAACCGGACCAGACGGGCAGACGTCGGCCCATCCCCTTGGCCGGGTCGGAACAGGTCATTGAAGTCGACAATGTGATTACAGCCATCGGCCAACGGCCGGATTTATCTTTCGTCGACTCGACGGAAGGATCCCGGCCCCTGGCGAGCCACCGTCAGACCCTGTTTAGCGCACCGGGAAGCTATCAAACCAACATGAACGGGGTGTTCGCCGGCGGAGATGCGGTGACCGGCCCCGGGACCGTCGTGGAGGCCGTCGCCACGGGTCGGAAGGCGGCGGATGCCATACACGCGTACGTAGAAGACCATCCTGTCACCTCCTGGCGGCGAAAGGTCAATGTGGCCAAGGGTCGGAATCTGCACGATGTCTCTTTAAGAAACTTCGACCATGTCCCCAATCAGCCGCCCGAACAACTGCCGGAACGCCCGGTAAAGATACGACGGAAGGATTTTTCCGAATACGTCCTGGGCTTTTCCGAGGACATGGCCAGGCGGGAAGCCGACCGGTGCCTCAATTGCGGCTGCATGGGGCTTTCTAAGTGTGAACTGAGGGGCCTTGTGGACCGGTACGACGCCGATCTTTCCGCCTCCGACCGGCCCGACAAACCGCTCTATGCCGTTACGGACGATCATCCCTTCATCACCATCGATCCCAACAAATGCGTATTCTGCCAGCGGTGTGAAACCGGCTGCCCGTACGGTGCCATGGAACTCGACGGCGGCGGCTTCGACGATCGGGGACGTCCCCGGAACCTAACCATCCGGATGAACGACCGGTGCGTGTCTTGTGGACGGTGTGTGGACAGCTGCCCGACCGGCGCCCTGGTTAAGAAATGTGTGCCCTTTCCCGTGGAACCGGCGGACCTTAGACACGTACGTACCGTATGCAACTATTGCGGCTGCGGATGTAGCCTGACCATGAAAGTCCAGGGTCGAACGATCGTGGAGATCATATCGGAGCCGGAACACGGGCCCAATCTCGGGAACACGTGCGTGAAGGGCCGATTCGGTCACGGTTTCGTCAATCACCCGGACCGCCTTACCGCCCCGCTGGTCAGACAAGGGGCCTATTTTGTGGAAACCAGTTGGGAAAAGGCCCTGGAATTGGTGGCGAATCGATTTGCCGAACTGAAGACGGCACACGGTCCACAAACATTTGCCGGCCTCAGTAGCGCCAAGTGTACCAACGAAGAGAACTACCTCATGCAAAAATTCGTGCGGGCCGCCATCGGCACCAACAACATCGACCATTGCGCCCGGCTTTGACACTCCTCAACGGTGGCCGGTCTGGCCGCCGTGTTCGGAAGTGGGGCCATGACGAACGCCATGGCCGAACTTGCCAAATCGGAAGCGATTCTGATCACGGGGAGCAATCCCACGGTCAACCACCCCATCGTTGACTTGCACATTCGACAGGCCGTACGAGACCATAACGCCAAGCTGATCATCGTCGACCCACGCGGGATAGAACTCACAAAAGATGCGGACCTGTGGCTCCGTCCCCGGCCCGGAACGGACGTGGCATGGATTAACGGCCTCATGCATGTCATTTGGAAAGAAGGGCTTTGGGATAAGGCCTATGTAGAAAAAAGGACCGAAGGGTTCTCTGAACTGGAAACAGTCATTGCAGACTTCACCCCGGCGCATGTGGAGCGGATTACCGGTATACCTGCCGAGGACTTGAAAAGGGCCGCCCGATATTATGCGACGGCGAACGTGGCCGCCATCGTCTACGCCATGGGCATTACCCAGCATACCTCGGGAACGGACAACGTAAAATCATTGGCCAACCTGGCCATGCTATGCGGAAACGTGGGCGTGGAAGGCGGCGGGGTGAATCCGCTGCGGGGTCAAAATAACGTTCAGGGCGCTTGCGATATGGCCGCCCTGCCCAATGTCTTGCCGGGGTACCAAAGCCTGTCCGACGAGGCCGTGGTCAAGACCTTTGAGAAGGCGTGGGGAACCGTGTTGGATCCAAAGCCCGGACTGGCCGTTACCCAGATGTGGCCGGCCATCGCCGAAAAACAAATACGGGCCATGTATATCGTCGGGGAAAACCCCGTTGTCAGCGACCCCAACTCCAATGAGATCATCTCCACTTTGGGCAGTCTCGATTTTCTGGTTGTCCAGGATATCTTTATGACGGAAACGGCGCGATTGGCGGACGTGGTCCTGCCCGCAGCCAGCTTTGCCGAAAAGGACGGCACGTTTACCAATACGGAACGGCGGATTCAGCGGGTCCGAAAGGCCTTTGAGCCCACAGGCCGTTCTCGGTCGGATTGGAAGATTATCAGCACCCTTTCGACCCGAATGGGATACCCCATGGACTACGAAACCCCGGAAGCGATCATGGACGAAATCGCCTCTCTAACCCCTATTTACGGCGGTGTAAGCTATGACCGTTTAGAGGTGGACGGCATCCAGTGGCCGTGTCCGAACCGGGATCATCCCGGAACCCCCTATCTCCACAAAGGTGCGTTCACGCGCGGGTTGGGCCGATTCCATCCTGCGGGATTCAATCCTGCCCAAGAACTTCCGGACGAACGATATCCCCTTGTCTTTTCGACCGGCCGGGTCCGCGAACACTACAACAGCGGTTCCATGACCCGCCGGGTGAGCGAACTGGCGACCGCCTACCCGGAACCGCTCCTGGAAATTCATCCCAAAGACGCGGAGACCTTCGGTATCCGAACCGCCCGCCCGGTAAAGATCTCTTCGCGAAGGGGCGAGGTTACGGCTCGAGCCACCTTGACCACCCGGTGTCCCAAAGGGGTCGTCTTTATGCCTTTCCACTTCGGGGAATCAGCCGCCAACCTTTTAACCATCGACACATTGGACGATATATCTAAAATACCGCAATACAAGGTCTGCGCGGTCCGCATCGATCCGCTTTGAATCGCCGCGACACGTTTTCCGGACTGATGAAAAGGCCGTCTGAAAAGGCATAGTCAGTAGGCGGGGAAAACAAAACGGTTACGGTCGCGGATGGATTTCCGTGTAGGCGTAGGCACTGTGATTGTGGATGCTTTCGAAATTCTCCGCTTCCACACTGAACCAGGGAAACCGGTCGTCACCCTTGAGTTTTTCCGTGACTTCTCTAACCACGTCCTCGACAAACATCGGTTTCTCGTAAGCCTTTTCGGTAACGTACTTTTCGTCTTCTCTTTTCAGCAAGGCGTAGACCTGACTGCTGGCTGAGGATTCCACGACCCGGATGATTTCTTCAATCCAGAAAAACTCCTTATACAATAAGGTGACCACCACCATCCCCCGTTGATTATGAGCCCCGCAATTGCTGATCTCCTTGGAACAGGGACAAAGCGTGCACACCGGGACCCGCACGCGAACGAGGAGTTCATGGTGATCTCCGTTCGTTTCGCCGAGATACTGGCAGTTATATTCCATAAGACTCAACACCTCGGACACGGGCGCCCGTTTCTTCATGAAATAAGGAAAACTGATTTCCAGGTTGGCGGCCCTTGCCTCGAGCGCCTCTTTGATGGCATCGAGGATGTCAAAGAATTTCTTTAAATTGAGATCTCCACAATACTCATTGAGTATCTCCACGAAGCGGCTCATGTGGGTCCCCTTAAACCGGTGCGGCAGGTGGACATACATGTTGATGTCGGCCACGGTGGCCTGGTTCCCATTGGCCCGGTCCAGCACATTGACGGGATATCGAATGCCTTTTATACCCACCTTCTGGATATCGATATTTCTGTGGTCTCTGGTGCTTTGAATGTCTTTCATCCGATTCCATCCGTTCGTGAGTGGACTGGTCCGTTTGGTTTTCCTTGGTTCTCCGTAGTTAAACACCACAGAAAGTTGACCACTACAGAAAACGGCATGCCACTTATTACCGGTAAGCCCCCTGGTATGTCAATTCAAAACCCGCCTTGGTGTCCTTCCGACACCCCTCAAAAACGTGCTTGACGGTACAAATAGTTTTGTGGGAAGATCCGGTCGATTTGAAACGCTAGTAAAATAGGAGGAACCCATGGGCATAAACGTGGTGGACAAAATCGACGGACCGGTAAAGGTCAACAACGTGATCGTGAGTGTATCCGATAAGAGCGGTCTGGCGGAATTCATCCCCGCTCTGGTGGAGACCAACCCGAACATTCAAATCTTTTCCACGGGAGGAACCTACGGCAAAATCGAACAGATCCTGGGCGACGTCGCCCCCAATCACCTCACGCCGGTCAGTCAGTACACGGGACAGCCGGAAACGCAAGGGGGGTTGGTCAAAACGCTTGATTTTAAGATTTATCTCGGCCTTCTTACGGAAAAATATAACCCGTCTCATCAAGAGGATCTGGAAAGAACCGGTGCCCTCCCCATAGACATGGTGGTAGTCAATCTCTACCCCTTCGCGGCGACGGTCTCTCAAGCGGATGTGACTGTTGAAAAGGCACGGGGCAACATTGACATCGGCGGGCCCTGCATGATACGGGCGTCGGCAAAAAACTTCATCCGGGTCGCCCCGGTGGTTGATCCCGGAGATTACGAGAAGATTGTCGCGGAACTCAAAGGAAACGGCGCTCACACGTCACTGCAACTCCGCTTCGAACTGGCCCGAAAGGCCTTTGAACACACCGCCACATACGACAGGCACATCGCGGACTTTCTGGCCGGCCAACCGATCGAAAACATACAACAGTGTTATCAAATAATGGAGGATTAGTCCCATGACACAAGACCTGAAAAAGATGTATAAAACCATTATGGATGATCATTTCCCGCCCCGCATGGAGATTGCCTTTGTAGGCGATGACAACCGACAGACTCTCTTTTATGAAAAGGTCTCTTGGGTGGTGGAGGGAGTCCAAAAAGGACTTCGATACGGGGAAAACCCGGGTCAGGAAGCTGCGCTCTACAAACTGGCAAACGGCAACCTGGCGTTGGGGGAGGCCCAAAGCATCCAGCCCGGCCGTTATCTCGCTTCCGACGTGGAACTTCTCCAATCGGGAAAACATCCGGGGAAAACCAATCTCACGGATGCGGACAATTGCCTGAACATTTTGAGATATTTTACGGACAAGCCCACGGTGGTCATCGTCAAACACAACAACCCCTGCGGTGTGGCCAGGGCAAACACCCTGGAAGCGGCATACCAAAAAGCCAATATGGCGGACCGCGTGGCGGCCTTCGGCGGGTGTATCGGGTTGAACCACCCCGTCGACAAGGCGACGGCGGAAGCCATCTGCGAACAGTATGCCGAGGTGGTCGTCGCCCCTGATTTCGAACCCGGGGTCATGGATGTATTCGCCAAGAAGAAGAACCTGCGCATTATCGGCATCCAAAACATGAGCCGTCTGCAAACCTATGTGGGAGAACGGGTCGTCGAGTTCAAGAGCCTTATTGACGGCGGGATCATCGCCCAATGGTCCTTCGTTCCCGAGACACGAACCAAAGAAGATCTCAAGCCGGCCGAATCCGAGTTCAAAGGGCAAACCTACCGAATAAAGCGGACCCCCACACCTCAAGAGTATGAAGACATGCTGTTCGGCTGGCTCGTGGAATCGGGTATTACCTCCAACTCGGTCATTTATGTCAAGGATCAGGTGACCGTGGGCATCGGCACGGGCGAACAAGATCGCGTCGGGGTTGCTGAAATCGCCAAGGAAAAGGCCTACCGCAAACTGGCGGACCGATATTGCTTTGAAGAATTAAAGATCCCTTACAACAATCTCACCGACGAGGATCAAAAGAAGGCATTCGACGAGCGGGTGGCACAGGAAAAGGGCGGACTGATCGGCGCCGCCATGGTGAGCGACGCCTTTTTCCCGTTTAGAGACGGGGTCGACGTGGGAATCCGGGAGGGAATCTCCGCGGTCATCCAACCAGGCGGATCGCTAAACGATTACCAGTCTATCGAGGCCTGTAACGAGTCCGACGTGACCATGGTGTATACCGGTCAGCGCAGCTTTAAGCATTAAGGGCTCGCGGCCCGAATCATGCCTGAGTCATGCCTGAATCATGCCTGAATCATGATCAATTCTCTCGATGACCACCTGCAGGCCCTGTATCGATTAAGACGATTCGGCATCAAGCTGGGGCTGGGACCAATGTCTCGTCTCATGCGAGGCCTGGGAGACCCGCATCGCCGATATGCCTGTATCCACGTAGCCGGAACCAATGGCAAAGGCTCTGTTGCGGCCTTTCTTTCTTCCATGCTCTCTCGTGCCGGTTACACGGTCGGACTCTACACCTCTCCCCACCTGGTCCGCTTTAACGAACGCATTCAGATCAACGGCACGCCCATCTCAGACCGGGCAGTGATCGAAGCCGCGGAAGCCGTGGGCCGGATCTATACCCAGAGCGATCCGCCCACTTTTTTTGAGTGTGCCACGGCAATGGCCTTTTATCATTTCGCCCGCGAGGCGGTGGACTGGGCGGTCTTGGAAACCGGCATGGGGGGACGGTATGACGCCACTAATGTGGTACGGCCCCGGATCTGCGCCATTTCCAATATCGGCCTGGAACATACGGAATATCTGGGAACCCGGTTGGCGGACATTGCGGCGGAAAAGGCGGGCATCATCAAGCCCGGGGCCTGTGTGGTGACCGGTGTACGCCAGAAAAAGGCTTTGGCGGTAATCGAAAAAGCGGCCGCCACAGCGGACACTCCCTTGAGACGACTGGGAAAAGAAATACGGGTCAGGCGAACCGGTGACGGTTTCCTCCACTACAGGGGCCCCAAAAAAGACTGGACACGGCTGAGACCGGGCCTACCCGGGGCCCATCAAGCAAAAAACGCAGGCCTTGCCCTGAGTGCAGTAGAATTTCTACAAGAACAGGGGCTGATCCTACCGGACCACGCCATCTATTCGGGCCTGGCCGACGTTTCCTGGCCGGGACGATTGGAAATCATACCGGGGTCCCCAAGGATCATCCTCGACGGGGCCCACAATCCATCGGCCGTTGCCACCCTGAAAAGCTTCCTGCGCACACATACGTCTTCCGGCGGGCTCACCCTGATCGTGGGCATCCTCCGGGACAAGGCCTGGAAATCGATGTTGCGTCGACTGGCCGACGTTTGTGACCATATGATATTAAGCTGTCCCCAGTATGAACGCGCCGGGAACCCGGAAGAACAAGCCCGTTTTATCAGGAACTACACGACAACCGTCACGGCGATACCCAGGATCGCCGATGCCATTTCCTTTGCCATGAAGACCCTGCCCCCCGACGGCACCCTGTGCATCACCGGATCTCTCTATACTGTGGGCGAGGCCAAGGCCTACCTGGCGCGTGGCCGATCCGCAAATTGCCCTTTTTAAGGCAGGCCCTGGTTCCAGTTCCAGAGCCCCGGTCGCTGTTTCAGGGCAACCGTTCGGGGCAAAGGCTCGACCAAGTGGACGAATAGGATGTATCCGGCCTTTTTCAACATCTCTTTTTTTGCGGTCA
This sequence comes from uncultured Desulfobacterales bacterium, assembly GCA_964440795.1. Lineage (GTDB taxonomy): Bacteria > Desulfobacterota > Desulfobacteria > Desulfobacterales. Next base: position 18,940 of record CAYTTQ010000046.1, read on the forward strand.
GATCCAACTTCCAGTTCGGAAAGACCCAGTAGTTGGCATCCAACTGTTTCACCCAGCCTATCTCCTTCTTGGGACTCATAAACGGTATCGCTTCAGCCAGCTCTCGGCATCGAACCCGGGAAATACAAAGCGGCCAGTTACCGGATATCACCACGCCCAACGGCAACGGGCTGGACGCCGGCATATTCACGACATCGCCTTTTTCCAACTCCGGGCTGATCACCACTCCCGAATACCCCAAAGCGGCCAATCGATTCACCGCCGGGGGATTGGCCACGTTGCAGAAAGGGCCCGCCCAAAGCGTCAGGCCTGAGATCCCGGCAAAGAGGGCCGTCTGCCAAGGTGCGTTCAAAACAAAGTGGGTTGCCCCTTGATCCAACAACCACCTCACGGTCTCCGTCACGCCTATTTCGGTTTCCGGCCAAATAACCGGCGGCAACCACCACCAAATTTTCGGGACGGCGATTCCCCGGCGGTCTTTATCCCGTCTTTCCGGCACCCATAGACCGACGCCCTGTTTTAGGCTTTTTGTAGCCGACTGCCGTCGATAAACGGACAGCTCTTGAACCTTAAGCCTCTTTGGTAATGGTCCCCGCTTGGACTGCTTCCGTCTGTTTGTTTCATTCTTAGTTTCACGCAAGGCTTTGGCCGCCGGCTGGGCCTCTAGTTGTTCTTCCAGGTCTTCAATCCGCTCCTGGAGCGTCTCCATCCGCCGGTCCACAAGAAATACCGCCGTACCCTTCGGAGGCGTTTTTCCCGTCGATACCCTCAAATCGAATCGCCCCCTGGCGGGAATGACCTTTGTTACCCGATGGGTGGTATGCCACGGCTCATCTTCGTAGCCGACGCGCAACAGATCTCCGGAGAGGATTTCGAACTGGGGCCTCACATACGGTCGGTTTTTCGTGCCGCCGGTCTTTCCCAGTAACAGGCCCGACCCCGTATGGATATCGGCCTTTATCGGATTCTGGGGCCTTTGCGGCAAGAAATGATAGTGGGTCCCCGGACGACCCAGAGCCAGCGTGAGAAGCCCTAATGCCTCTTTCTTGGCCGATGGATCCCGGCCTTCATCTCTTAACATCCGGTAGGCCTTTACGGTATGGTAGACATAATGGGGTCCTTTCTTTCGGCCTTCGATCTTCCACGTCCGGATCTCGGGTATGGACAGCAATACCTTGACCAGGACGTCCAGAGACAGATCATGGCAGGAGAAAAAACGCCGCTTTCGGCCCCTGTGGGTATAATAGCGTCGGCAGGGCTGCACACAACGGCCTCTCAACCCGCTTCTGCCTCCCAAGAAACTACTCCAATAGCATCTTCCCGATACCCCATAGCACAAGGCACCATGAACAAAGACTTCCAGGGACAGGCCCTCGGGACACACCCCGGCCAGCGCTTTCAGCTCATCTATATTGAGTTCCCTGGGCAAAACCACCCCGTCTACGTTCAAGGCCTGTTTGATGAGTTTCAAGGCGGCACCGAAGCTCACATTGGCCAGGGTGGACAGATGTATCTCTCCGGAGAAGCCGACCCGGCGGGCCAGTTCGATAAAGGCCAGGTCCTGAACGATGATGCCGTGGGGACGGACCCGGGCGGTCAGAGACCGTAACGCCCGTTCGGCCGAATCGATTTCATTCGGCCTGAGCATGGCATTCAAGGCCACATACACCTTTGTCCCTTCCCGGCGAGCCAATCGGGTCAGCGCCGTCAACTGGCTCGCCGTAAAGTTCTTGGCTTCCATGCGGGCGGAAAATGCTTGGAGGCCCACGTAGATCCCATCCGCTCCGGCCGCAAGAGCCGCCAGAAAAGCGGCCTTGTTCCCGGCCGGTGCAAGTACGGCGGGCCGGGCCGGATTTTGAAAGTCGGGGGTCACAGACATATCGCTACCGGAGTTATACCTTGACTAGAACGGCAGGCAAGTATAAAGTACGACGACACTTTGAAAAACGGATCGGGCAACAAACACGCAACCTCCGGAGCCTCTATGTACCAGGAAAACTACATGAATTCACTCCGAGCCGAGCTGGTGGAGATGGTGGCCGCTTACCTGACCCCCATCGCCATGCGTTACGGATACAGCGAAGTGCCTCTCGAGGCCAACATCAAGTGGCGGCCGCAAGTACTGGTCTTGGGCAACTACTCGTCGGGCAAATCGACGATGATCAACGAGTTTCTCAACGCCGACGTTCAAGCGACCGGTCAAGCCCCAACGGACGATTCCTTCACCATCATCACGTGCGATGAGTCTCAGTTGGACACCGGCAATATCCATGTCACCGAAGAGCGGGACGGCAAGTTTTTATTGAACAACCCGGAATACCCGTTTGAGGCCCTGAAAAAGCATGGTCAACGGTTTGCATCCCATTTCCGGCTCAAGAAGGTCAACTCTCCATTCCTGGAATCGATCGCACTCATCGATACGCCGGGAATGCTCGACAGCATTACGGAACGGGACCGCGGCTACAACTACCAGGAAGTCATCGGCGACCTGGCACAAATTGCGGACCTCGTGCTCATCGTTTTTGACCCCCACAAGGCCGGCACGGTGCGGGAAGCCTACATTAGTATTCGGGAGACCCTTCCCCGACACATATTCGAGCATCAACTCCTTTTTGTCCTCAACCGGATCGACGAGTGCAGTTCGTTGACCGACCTGCTTCGCGTCTACGGAACGCTGTGCTGGAACCTGTCACAGATTACCGGACGCAAAGACATTCCCATGATCCACCTGACCTATTCTCCCCGGGCCATGACCAGAAAAGG
>CAYTTQ010000047.1:0-15614 GCA_964440795.1 uncultured Desulfobacterales bacterium
GCCGGGCCGGTCTGACCTTGTCCATGCCACGGTTCCTCGCAGAACTCGATACGATGCGGGAAGTAATCAATGTCTACCCCAAAAAGCGGGGGAAGAAGGCCGCGCGCCAGCAAACCGTACTGACGAAGACCTCGGAGCTACAAGACCGGATCCTGGCGATTTTGGGCCTCAGCAAAGACAAAATCGAGGTTTTAGGGTAAGGCGAGGCATGCCGTATCATCCTGATTATTCAGATGATATCGGCGTGCCTCACGATAAGCAGGAAACTCGGGCTAGGAAAAACTTTTCCTATTGTTTCGCCATATTTTCCTAGCTTACTGGCCCACCACCTTCAGACTTGACAGGATGAGCTAAAAAATGATAAGGGGGCACATAGACTGTTTACCTACCCGATTCAATCTTTAAAGGCTAATGGCTATACATTTCCGAACGTTATGGAAGGAGGGAAATATGGCCGACGACCCCAAAAAGTCATCTTCCAAGAAGCCGAAAAAAAAGGAAAAGCAGAAGGCAAAACCCATCGAAATGGTACCGTCCTTGCAGTCTGATAGTGGCCGCGTTTATTCAAATTTTATTTCGGTTTCACATTCACCTTGGGACTTCACACTGCGTTTTTGTGATGCTCCGCCAGGCGGTGACGTAGAACGGCTAGCCGAGAAGGGGAAGTTAGTCGCCCCAACGAAGGCAGAGGTGATTATTCCGGTGAATGTCATGCCAGAACTAATTAACGTACTAAAGGATCAGCTCGAAAAGTACGAAAAGATCTATGGTGAGGCCACGGGAGAAGGTGCCGATGAAAAACCTAGTGGATCAAGAAAGAGTAAGAAGCATTCTACCGTTCATTGAGGATAAGGATGCTTTTATTCTTGATTTGATCGAAGCCAGTAATGAGGCAAACAGAACGGGAGATGCTTCAACCGTTGAACAGGTGCTTGACGAATGGGAAGCATGTGCCGAACTTGCTAGCATTCCTGGCTTAGTTGAAAAGGTTAAAAAGAGGTACCATACCCTACTGAAGTCTGGCCTTATCAATGAGCAGTAGTACTACATGGACAATTGACTACGCAGACGATGAGCATAAAGAGGACATTAAGGCCTCCTATTCGTCTGACCCTAGGCTTAAGAAAAGATGGGGTGATTTTGAGAGGGATGTAACTAATAACCCTTTCCGTCATCCCAAGCCTAGGAGAATAGTCAAACTCAAGGATGAGAGTTTGTACGGTAAGGGAACCTACCGCTATCGAAACGAACCTATCCGAGTAGTCTATTACCCTGAAAAAAAAGAAAAAATCGTTTATCCAATAGAAGTTGCTTCTGCCGAAAACATCTCGTATAAGCGCAAATCGTTCAAGTAAGCCGCCCTATTCTCTTTGCTTTCTCTTCACGCCACTTAACACCCTTGTCCCTCAGACGCTCCATCAGAATCGTTGCCACGTAGTTACTGAGACTCCGGTTTTCTTCGTTAACCAATGACGGCTTGTTTTCAGGGGTTATCCTTAGGTTTTTCTATAGGTTCGTGCTTTTCTTTTTCTGTGTCGCACCAGCCAGGAAGAAGAGCAGAACTCCTTATTACACTACCGCACCGGAGAATCTCATTGAGGCTCTTCTTTACCTCTTCTCGAGACGGCAAAGCACCCCGGTCCGTACAGGCGATCAAGGCCACAGTCAGCGGTGTATTTGCCCATGCTGTGGAACGTGGGGCCATTGACGCAAACCCGGTGCGCGGTATTAAAATCAAGGGGGGCAGAAAGAAGAAAGGTCTTGATGTGGAGCCGTTGACCGAGAAAGAGGCCAATTTGTTATTAGAACAGGCCGGAAAATATCGCGGCGGCAAGTATCACCCCATGATTTTGTGTGCCCTGCGCACCGGCATGAGGATTGGCGAACTACAAGCCCTACAGTGGGCGGATGTTGACTTTAATAGTCGCTTCATATGGGTAAAGCAGAGTTGGCGGAAAGGGCAATTTTCCAGCACGAAGAATAGAAACCGGCGGCGTGTGGATATGTCCCCTGCCCTGACGGAAACCTTAAAGGCGCTAAGGTTGACCCAGAAGAAGATGGCCTTAGAAAAGGGAATGCCGGTTCCTGAGTGGGTGTTTGCCAATAGTAAGGGAAACGTCATACGGCGTTACAATTTCCGCAATGCTTTTGAAAAGTGCCTGGAAAAGGCCGGACTGCGGAGAATCCGTATTCACGACCTGCGGCATTCATACGCCACGATCCGGCTTATGAGAGGTCACAACATAGGCGATGTGAGCAACCAACTAGGCCATAGCTCCATTTCTATCACCTATGACGTGTATGGACATTGGGTGCCGGGGAGCTTCAAAAGTGAGGTTGATGATCTTGATGAAATGCAACCAAGTGCAACCCAGGCGCAACCGGCAAGGTTGGAAACTCAGAAATAGTATGTTTTCAAGTGGTTACATTGGTTTCAATCTAACATATAGTTGGGGGCTTCTTTGGTAATGATGACGTCATGGACGTGGCTTTCTTTCAAACCGGAGGCGGTAATTCGGACAAACCGGCTGTATCCTCTCAGGGCCTCGATATCCCGACAACCCACATAGCCCATGCCGGCTCTCAAGCCCCCGACCAGTTGATAGATACAGCCGGACAGGGACCCCTTATAAGGCACTCGACCCACGATGCCTTCCGGCACCAATTTGGCCTCGTCTGTGAAATCTTCCTGATAGTACCGGTCCTTACTTCCCTTTTTCATGGCCTCAAGGGAGCCCATCCCTCGGTAGACCTTATAGCTTCTTCCCTGATAAAAGATGGTTTCTCCCGGACTCTCCTCCGTGCCCGCGAAAAGCCCGCCGATCATGACGGAATGTGCGCCGACGGCAATCGCTTTGGTGATGTCTCCGGAAAATTTTATGCCGCCGTCGGCGATCAACGGGATATCCGTCTTATCCGAAATCGGGCGACAGTTCATGATGGCGCGGACCTGGGGGACACCGATGCCGGCGATGACCCGGGTGGTACAGATGGAACCGGGTCCCACACCGATCTTGACGCCGTCCACACCCGCCTTGACGAGCGCCTCCGCACCCTCTGCGGTGGCCACATTGCCGGCAATCAATTCAACGTCATTAAACGTGGTCTTTATCCGATCCACCGCCTTGAGCACGCCCGCACTGTGTCCGTGAGAGGTATCAATCACCACCACATCCACGCCGGCATCCAATAAGGCTTCGGTGCGTTTCTCCATGTCGGGGCCGACCCCCACTGCAGCGCCGACCCGCAGCCGCCCGATATCGTCCTTGCACGCATTGGGATATTTCTTAATCTTCTCGATATCCTTAATGGTGATCAAACCGGTGAGGCGTCCCTCGTCGTCTACGACCAGAAGTTTTTCAATTCGGTGCTCGTGGAGCAACCTCTTCGATTCTTCCAGGCTGATTCCCGCCGGAGCCGTTACCAGGTTGTCCTTGGTCATGACCTCGGAAACCTTCTTGTTCAAATCCATTTCGAACCGAAGGTCTCTATTGGTAACCAAGCCCACCAGGCGTCCACCCTCCACTACGGGAACTCCGGAAATCCGGTACCGTTTCATCAAATCCAGGACCTCGTAAATCTGCCGCCCGGGCTCGATGGTCATCGGATCGACGATCATTCCGCTTTCCGACTTCTTCACCTTGTCCACTTCCTGGACCTGGTTTTCAATGCTCATGTTTCGGTGAATAATCCCGATGCCCCCCTCTCTGGCAAGGCTGATGCAGGTTTGCGCTTCGCTCACCGTATCCATGGCCGCACTGACTATGGGAATATTCAGAGAAATATTCCGGGTCAAACGGGTTCTCAACTCGACGTCCCTGGGCAACACCTCCGAGTGGGAAGGAACCAGCAGGATGTCGTCAAATGTCAAGGCTTCTTCAATCGCTGGATGGGGCATGGGTTTGTCTCCTTGGATGGTATGACCAGATGTTAACACTCTCGTTATTGGAGCGGAAAATAACAAAAGGCCCTTTCTTTCGCAATAACAAAAAAAGGGGCCGGCGATGATCGAGGCGGCAATTAACGGCAATTGCTCAAAAATCGATACGCCCTGCGTCAAGCGGGGATGGTTCCGATTGACATCGATAGGGCGAAAAACTATAGGTATGTATTATGTTGCTGAAAATAAACCCCGAAACGCCGCAACTCCGCTTGATTCGAAAGGTGGTGGACATCCTCCGCCAGGGAGGCACCATCGCCTATCCCACCGACACCTACTATGGTATCGGTTGTGATATCATGAACAAGCGGGCAATCGAAAAGATTTACCGGTTAAAACAACGCAATCCCAAAAAACCGTTCAGCTTCATTTGTTACGACCTCAAAAATATCAGCCAATATGCCAAGGTAACCAACTATGCCTACAAAACCATGAAGCGCCTGTTACCCGGGCCGTTTACCTTCGTGTTGGAAGGATCGAAGCTGGTCCCCAAAATGATGTTGACTTCGAGAAAGACCGCCGGGATTCGGGTACCGAATCATCCCATCGCCCTGGCCCTGGTCAAGGAACTGGGACACCCCATTATTTCCACCACGGCACCGCTGGCCGACGCCCCTCCGTCCGGAGGCCTCGACCCGTCTCTCATCCATGACGCACTGGGCGCTCATATCGATGTCGTTATCGATGGGGGACCCGTTTCCGGAGGGCCGTCCAGTGTGGTCTCGTTGATCGACGACACACCGGTGGTTATACGGGAAGGATTAGGAGACGTCGATATCTTCCGGTAGATGTGAGAGGCCCTCTTTCGAGGATTCGGTCTCCCGATCCGCATTGAGAATGCGGGTTAGATGGGGGGACGGTTTAAAATGAACGACCCGCCGTTCCGGCAGGTCCGTATACGCACCGGTTCTGGGATTTCTGGCCCGTCCGGCCCGTCTCTGTTTCAAGGTCATCCGACCAAACCCCCGGACTTCAACCGAATCATGGCCGGCCAGGGCCTGGGCCATACTGTCAAAGATGCCGTCCACCACCAGTCGCATATCCTTCTTGGTGATGCCGGGAAATGCTTTAACCAGATTATCGACGAGGTCTTTTTTTACCATCTGTCACGCACGGATGCCTCCCTATGCCCCATTTCCCGGGACCCAGAGATATCCAAAATAACAGACACGCGCCGTTATTCGATCCAACGCCCCTTCAATGACCTTGGACCCGATCAGATATTCAAGCAGGGAAAACTCCTTGGTCTTGGGGTAAACCGCCGTCGGTTCACCTTTGATCCCGCCTTGTTTGCCTGCCCATCGGATGGCATCTTCCAGGTTGCCCAAACGGTCCAGCAAACCGAGTTCTTTCGCCTTTTCTCCCGTCAAGATCCTGCCGTCGGCAACCGACCGCACCGCGTCTTCGGACATGTCTCTTCCTTCTACCACGGCACCGACAAACTGTTCGTGAACATTGTCGATAAAGCCCTGGAGCAGCACTTCTTCATCGGGGGTCATCTTTCGAAACGGCGAACCGGCGTCTTTATATCTGCCACTTTTCAACACACGGGCCGATACACCCAGTTTTTCCAAGAGATTTTCCACATTCGTAAATTCCATGATGACACTGATGCTGCCGGTAATGGTACCGGGGTTGGCCATGATGTGATCACACGCGGCGGCCACATAATAGCCCCCGGAAGCAGCGATCGCCCCCATGGAGGCAATGACCGGCTTCGCCCCTGCGGTCCGTCTCACCTCCCGGTATATCTCCTGGGAGGCCCCCACACCACCGCCGGGCGAGTCGATCCGCAACACGATGGCTTTCGTTCGTTCGTTTTTTCGCAACTCCTTGAGCTGCTTCAATATCGGCTCGGGATCGGCAATGATGCCTTCGATCTTTACCACGCCTACATTATCCCGAAAATCCAGCCCCGAATCCCGGCGACCGAACAAAAAAAGGGCCGTTATGCTGATAATCACAACGGCCCCGGTTACACATACCATCAACATGAAAAACAAAATAGGGTGTCTTCTGGCAAACACGGCAATGCGTCTCCGTCAGAGCAATGCCATAGGATCAGACATTGGTCTCCTCGTCTTCCTCGTCGGTATCCAAATCCCCTCCGGATGGGGCTTGCGCTTTTTCCGATTCATCGGTTTCGGCCTCGGCCGGTGCCATATCCGATTCCGTGTCCGATGCCGTCATATCGGCGCCTTGGGACGCCTCGGTTTCATCCGGGGTTTCATCCGGTCCTTCCCCCTCGGTCACGTCACGCTCTGCGCCGGCCTCCGCTTCCTCAGCCAGTTCCTCAGCCAGTTCCTCACTGCCGCCTTCGGCCTCCGTTTCTTCCGCCGCTTCTTGCTCAGGAACCGCCTCAGCCGGTTTTTCCTGGAGGTTTTCTTTCAACAGCTCACCCAGGCTGGATGTGGGTCCCTCATAGTTATTCAAATAGTCGGAGACCAATTCATGTTCTTCGTCGACCTCCAGTTGCTTCATGGAAAGGCCGATACGCCGCTCTTTCGGATTGATGTTCAAAACCTTGGCGGTAACCACGTCACCGACCTGAAACTTGCCCACCGGGGACTTGATCTTTTCCTTTCCGATTTCGGACACATGCACCAGGCCTTCAATACCCTCCTCGAGTTCCACGAACACCCCGAATTCCGTAACATTGGTAACCGTGCCCGTAATGCTTGTACCCACCACGTAACGCTCCGGCACCGTTTCCCACGGATCCCGCTGCAACTGTTTAATCCCCAATGAAAAACGTTCGTTTTCCTTATCGATGTTCAACACGATGGCCTGCACCTCTTCGCCCTTCTTGTACAGCTCCGAAGGGTGCTTGACCCGCTTTGTCCACGACATGTCCGAAATATGCACCAGGCCGTCGATTCCTTCGTCGATACCGATAAAAAGGCCGAAATCCGTAATGTTCTTTATTTTTCCCTCAATCGTCGTTCCCACGGGATACTTCTCCGAAATGACATCCCATGGGTTCGGCACCACTTGTTTCATGCCGAGTGAAATCCGACGGTTTTCAGAGGAGATATTTAATACCACCGCCTCTACGGCCTCACCGACGGATACCATTTTAGACGGGTGCCTCACCTTTTTGGTCCAGGACATTTCAGAAACATGGATCAGCCCTTCAACCCCTTTTTCCAATTCTATGAAGGCGCCATAGTCGGTTAGGCTCACGACCGTACCGGTCACTCTGCCCCCCACCGGATACTTCTCCTCGGCATCCGTCCACGGATCCGGCACCAACTGTTTCACCCCGAGCGATACCCGCTCTCGGTCCAGGTCAAGGCTCAGCACCTTTACCGAAATGTCATCTCCCACCGAAAACATTTCAGAGGGATAATTCACCCGTCCCCAAGACATGTCGGTAATATGCAGCAAGCCGTCGATGCCGCCCAGATCGACAAACACCCCGTACTCGGTAATATTCTTGACCACCCCTTCCATCACCTTGCCTTCGTGTATGGTAGCCAAGGTCTCCGCCCGCTTTTCTTCCCGATCCTTTTCCAGTATGACCCGTCGGGACAAAACGATATTGTTACGTTTTTTGTTGTATTTTAAGACCTTAAAATCAAACGTCTTTCCAACCACATCGTCCAGGTTGCGCACCGGCCGAAGGTCCACTTGGGAACCGGGGAGAAAAGCCGGCAAGCCGATATCCACGGAAAGGCCGCCTTTCACACGGCTGGTGATTACGCCCCGAATGCTTTCGTCATTGTCGTAGGCATGTTTAATATCGTCCCAGACTTTGATCCGCGAGGCCTTGTCTTTGGACACTTTGACGGTTCCGTCTTCGTCCTCCCAACGATCCACCATTACGTCGACGGTGTTGCCGACGACCGCACCCAGCGTACCATCCGCCTTCCTGAATTCTTCTATGGGCACTTGGCCTTCCGACTTGGACCCGATATCGACCAGGACAAACTCTTTGTCAATTTGGACGATCTTGCCCTGAACCACCTCTCCTTCTTGCACCCGCTTGATACTTTCTTCGTACATCTCCATCAAGGCTTCTTGCTTGTCTTCCTTGTCTTGCCTGTCGGAGTCCTCGCCTCGAACTTCCGCACTCGATTCGGCCGGCCCGGAATCCTTGGACTCGGCTTCCTTGGACTCGGCTTCCTTGGACTCGGATTCCCGGGACTCGGATTCCCGGGACTCGGATTCCCGGGACTCGGATTCCCGGGACTCGGATTGCCCTTCCGCTACCCCTTCGCCGGATTCGGTTTCATCCGTTTCAGGTACCGTATCAGGTGGTTCCGTACCGCTTTGGGATGCTTCCGGCCCTGCCTCTTCTTGAACACCTTGATCCTTTTCTTCTTCCAATTCTCTTTCTTCTTCCAACTCTTCTTCCAATTCTTTGTTGTTTTCTAACCCAGCCATTAAATGTTTGCCCCCTTCACCCTATTTGGCCAACATCGGGCTATGTGTCGGCCTATGAAATCAATTTATATATCAACCAATTTCGGAAAAAACAAGCCTTTATTTTCAGACGTGACCCACGTAACTGAGCACCCGGTCGACCACTTCGTCCACGCCTAGATCACTGGAATCTATCCGTATGGCGTCCCTTGCCGGCTTGAGCGGTGCCAGGGCCCGGCTCGAGTCATCGTGATCCCTTTTTTGCATACTCTCCAAAACCGCTTCCAGCTCAACCTCGCAGCCTTTGGCCGACAGCTCCCGATATCGTCGCTGTGCGCGCACCTGCATATCGGCGAACAGAAAGAACTTTTTGTCTGCACCCGGGAAAACCACGGTCCCCATATCCCGGCCCTCGAATACCACACCGCCCGCTTCGCCCATTCGCCTTTGAATGCCCAGCAAATGTCGCCGGACCACCCGCTCGGCGGAAAGCCGGGAGGCCGCCATGGTAATCTCTTGGGTTCGAATGGCTTCAGAGACATCAACACCATCCATCAAGAGAATGGACCCCCCGGGTGTATCCTTAAATTCAAGTGCGAGATTGCGGCAAACCTTTTCCAGAGCCTCCTCGTCATGGCCTGACCCGTCGCAGCGTGAAACGGCCAAGGCGACGGCACGGTATAAGGCACCCGTATCCACGTAGGTATACCCCAAGCGGCGGGCCACTTTTTTGCTGACCGTCGTCTTTCCCGCCCCACCGGGCCCGTCTATGGTAATTAACAGACGTTTCATGCCGCTTGCATCCAATATTCAACCATTCCCCAAAACATCCGGCTCTTGGGTATGAAATGCTCGACCTTACTTTTCCCCCCTATCCGACTCGGTGATAACCGCTTTCAGGGCGCTGACGAACCGCTGATTTTCTTCGGGCACGCCTGCATTCACCCGTATGAAGTGCGGATACCCATAGGCCCCCATGGCCCGCACAATAACCCCCTTGGTCAGCATGGCGTGGAAAACGGCCTTGGCATCCCGTTGTACGTCGATAAGAAAAAAATTGGCCTCACTGGGATAAACGGGAAGCCCCATCTTGCGGACTTCGGCCATCAAAAAGTCGAGCCCGTCGTGAACGGTTTGCACCGTTTGACGGAAAAAATCGGTGTCATCCAGTGCCGCCAGCGCACCCACCTGGGCCGGCATATTGGTGTTGAAGGGTTGTCGGACCCGATTCAGGAAATCGGCGATTTCGGACTTCATGACGCCGTATCCCATCCGAAGCCCCGCCAGGCCGTAGGCCTTGGAAAAGGTCCGCAAGGTAACCACCATATGATCGGACTTCAAATAATCGAGCCCGCACACGCAGTCCGGGTCCCGAACGAATTCAATGTAGGCCTCGTCGATGACCACCAGAACCTCGGGAGAAATCTGTTCCAGAAATGCCCGAAAATCAGCCGCGGAGATAATTGTGCCGGTCGGATTGTTGGGATTATTGAGAAAAACGATGCGCGTATCGGGTGTCACCGCAGCGGCCATGGCCGGCAAATCAAGTCCCAAGTCCGGATCCAACGCAACCTTGGTGATCCGTCCCCCGGCGGCTTGAACAATGATTTCGTACATGAGAAAAGAGGGGGCCGCCAAGACCACGTGATCCCCCTCGGTAATGAAGGCGCGAACCAGGAGTTCGATGATTTCATTGGAACCGTTTCCAAACACGATATTATCGGCATCCACTTTCAGCCCGGCGCTGAGCTTTTCCCGCAACCGGAAGCCGTACCCATCGGGATATCGATGCAAATCGGTTAAAACCCCTTTGATCGCCTCCACGGCCTTCGGGGAAGGGCCGAGGGGATTTTCATTGGACGCCAACTTGACGGAATCCCCGATACCGTACTCCCGTTCCAGTTCGTCAATCGGCTTCCCCGGCACATAGGCTTCAAGTTTTCGAATATAATCCGGAATTTTCACCTCAACAACCCCTTTGGTTTTGTAAAAGTGGGCAGGCTACCACACTTTAGATAAGGGAAAAAGGATTTTCCAGGAACCATCATTCATTGCTATTAACCGGTTCTTGTCGTAAGATATCGGCCATCCGGGAAGGGGCCCCCGAGGGCTCCCGCAAAAAACGGAAAAATAGTTTCCCAGGAGCCGTCAACCGATTGAAAGTCGTTCAGACAGGCATCGAACACCTCTACGCCGAGCCCCCCGCCTATCTGGCAGGCAAACGGTTAGGGCTTCTGGCCAACCCGGCTTCCGTTGATTCCCGTTTCCGTCACAGCCGGCGCCTCATCGATCACCGTTTTCCCGGGCAACTCACCGCTTTGTTCAGCCCTCAACACGGGTTTTTCGCCGAAAAGCAAGACAATATGATCCTGTCCGCGGACCGGGTGGACCCGGTGTTGAACATCCCGATATTCAGTCTTTACGGTGAGACCCGGCAGCCCACCTCATCCATGTTGGACCGTATTGACGCCTTGATCATCGACCTCCAAGATGTGGGAACCCGCGTTTATACCTTCATCTACACCATGGCTCTGTGCATGCAAGCGGCCGCCCGACAGGGCAAACAGGTGGTGGTGCTCGATCGCCCCAACCCGATCGGCGGGACGATGGTGGAGGGAAACATGGTCCGGGCCGATCTCACATCTTTTGTGGGTATGTACCCGATTCCCATGCGCCATGGCTTGACCATCGGAGAACTGGCGCGCTTGTTCAACACGGTGTTCGGGATCGGCTGCAACCTGGAGATCGTACAGATGCGGGGCTGGAAGCGTCACTGGTATTTTTCAGAAACCGGCCTCCCCTGGATTCCTCCCTCTCCCAATCTGCCCACACCGGAGGCGGCCGCCGTCTACCCGGGACAGGTCATCTGGGAGGGCACCAATGTTTCCGAAGGCCGGGGCACCACCCAGCCCTTCGAAATATTCGGCGCCCCCTTTATCGCTCCCGAAAAGATCCAACAAACCCTGGGAAACCGGTATCTCGCCGGCATTCACCTGCGACCGATCGCCTTTGAGCCCACATCCAACAAGTGGCTGGAATCATTGTGTTACGGGTTTCAACTCCACGTCCTTGACCGGCATCGGTACCGTCCCTACATAAGCGCTCTGGCCATCCTGAAAGCCGTCCACCACCTGTATCCTGAACGACTGGCATGGAAACCGCCGCCCTACGAATTTGAATATGAAAAGCGTCCTTTCGATCTGATTACGGGAGACCGGTCGGTACGAGAAACCATTGAACGCAACGGGTCACTGTACGCCTTGGAATCGGACTGGGAAAAGGACTTAAAGAGGTTTGACGAGATGAGAAAGGCCGTCTTTCTATACCGGTAAGGACTCACCCAAAAAACAATTTCACTCAATTGGCGGGCCTCGCCCGAGGATCGGGGGGACCCGGGGGTGCCTTGTCCGTCTACCCTTCGAGGACGGAGACTCAGAAAAAAGCCCCACCATCACGGGTAGGGCTTCTTCGTTTCCGCTTCTACCTATTCAAAAGAAATCGGGAGCAAGATCCCGTCGTTTCCCTACACTACTTCTTCGATTTCTTTTCGGACTTTTCGCCCTTCAGCTCTTCTACTTCCTTCTTGAGGTCTTCGACTTCCTTTTTGTACGTCTCCACCTCATTCGACTCGGACGGAGCAAAGTTATCTTCTTTGCTCTTCCACGTGTCTTTTACCTCATCAAACCCCAGGTAAATCGCCAATGCACCGCCGGAGAGAAGGGCGAAGGGGATAGCCCCTGCCAGCAGTTGCAAAAAAGGTTTAAACCAAACGGCCAGACCAATAATACCGAGTACCGCCGCGGCAGCACCACCAATCAACGTTTTCATGTTACGCCATCCTCCTTCTATTTAAATGTATACTTTGTATTTCCGCCTTGTGGATTGGCAAACTCGGGTCTGTGTAACACAACGAACCCGTCAAATCAAGACAAAAAAAACCGCTTAGCCCTTTTTTCTATCAAAAAGAGAAATTACCTTCCCTTGACTTTCATCGCCTTTCGAACCGCCCGTTCCGGATACCGCGGATTCGGCACCGGACTTATGTTTCATCGAGGGGGACTCAACCTTTTCGAGCCGCACCTTTATCCCGTTCATGGTAAATACGTCACCTTCCAGGTAGGCCTCCCGGAGGATCCATATCACCTCCATCACCGGAACTTGGAGCAACAGCATTTTGACTTCGTACCAGCCCGGCTTCTTGTCCGCCCAGATGTCTTCAATGCGCGCGAAGGTGGCGGGACTCTCTTCCTGGTATATGAGAACAAGATCTCCTATCGTGGCCATATCCACATTCTCATACCACAATATTTTCATTTTGACACGTCCTAAATTTGTGTTAGTTTTCATCAGGGAGGCTCGGAATTGCCATAATACCGGAATTTCAAAATGTTATGCCATTTCACGGGGTATCAAACCGTGCAATCAAATAAAAAGCTCGTTACCGACCGGAAGCCGCCGGGCGGCTTATTCCAGCTTCCAACGAACTTAGCCAAACTTGATCGACTTTTTGAAAACCTTACAGGTTCGGGACGGTTTCAGATTTCAATGGGGCTAACTGTTTGAAGCCGTTAGAGTCCCTTGGTTTCGTTGCTTTTTAGGATGTCACCAAAGATTCGGCCGGAGACCTCGAACGAGCCGCTACGAATAGACCACTTATGGAATTCACACAAAAAGTCAGAAAAGCAATCGGTCGCTGGATAGACGGCTTTCTACGCGGTCACCGCAACCACTATGCCTGTCTTTTGCCGAAAGACTGG
Source organism: uncultured Desulfobacterales bacterium (assembly GCA_964440795.1). Lineage (GTDB taxonomy): Bacteria > Desulfobacterota > Desulfobacteria > Desulfobacterales. The sequence goes on from CAYTTQ010000047.1 coordinate 13,063, forward strand.
GGCCTGTTGTCCTTTGCCTCCATATTGCTTAAGTCGGTGTTTTCTCAGGTCACAACGAACCCCACACAAACGACCGCCTTAAAGCGCCTGCAAAAAGAAGGCATCATCATATACGCGACCAAGTACAAAAGCAATTTCGAGTACTTGTGCTGCCACATGAAATACAAGGATCAAGGGGGCCCGTTCCCACAAATCGGCTTTGAATATAATATGGTGATGTGGCAGCGGTTTTCCCAGATACTTCGAATGGGTCTGGCCCGCTTGGACCGTTTTTTCCGCCGCAAGGGACTGCCCGATCCGTATGAATCGGAGTTCTTTAAAGAACAACTCCTGTCCGGAAAGGCGGGCCTGTTGTCCCTGGTAGATCGCAAGGGATTTTACCACCGGTTTGTCAAATCGAGGCACGATCCGTTAAAATACTTGCTCGAACTCCAAACGGAAACCACCCGGCCCATCTACATTGTCCCCCAGTGGCTGTTGTTCGGCAAAAAACCCAATAAGACCCCCATGAGTATCGTCGACGTTTTTTTCGGTACGGAGGAAAATCCCGGGCCTTTGCGAAGGTGGGTATCGATCTTCTTCAAACCTGAAAAAGCGTTCATAGAAATCTCTCAACCCTTAAGCCTTGCCGAGTTTCTTAGCGAACCGATAAATATAGACCGGACGCCGGAACAGATGTCTTTCGCCCTGAGACAACAGTTGTTGGATCAAATGAATCGGCACTTTCAAAGCATTACCGGCCCCCCGTTAAAGACCCGGGACGAGCTGAAAGAGCAGATCCTGAGAAACGAGCGGTTCCGCAAATTTCTGGAAGACTACGCCAAAAAAGGCAAAAAGGATTTGGGAGAGCTGCACCGAAAAGCCGATGCCGCGCTGGATGAAATCGCCGCCGACTACAGCCCCCGTCTCATACAGTTTCTGGGCACCATCTTTGGCTGGGTTTGGAAGACCATGTTTGAGGGAATCGCGCTCGACATGGATGGCCTCAGCCAGGTGAAGCGTTCAGCCACCCGGGGTCCCGTGGTTTTCGTCCCCTGCCACCGGAGCCATTTCGACTACCTGATCCTGCCCTACCTGCTGATGATCAACAACATGCCGTGCCCGCACGTAGCCGCCGGACAAAACCTCGCCTTCTGGCCAATGGGAACCTTGTTTAGAAAAAGTGGGGCGTTTTTCATCCGACGATCCTTCCATGGGGCACTGCTCTATGCCCGTGTCTTCTCCGAATATGTCACCATGCTGATCAAGCAGGGCTTCAACATCGAGTTTTTTATCGAGGGAGGCCGAAGCCGCACCGGCAAGATGGTCCTGCCGAAAACGGGCTTCCTGACCATACTCATGGACACCTACAAGGACGGGATGACCCGGGACATCATATTCGCCCCCGTATCGGTAGGCTACGATCAGCTTTTGGAGGAAGACGCCCTTTTGAGCGAAGTGGAAGGCAAGAAAAAGCGACAGGAAAGCCTCCGCCAGCTCATGGGTATTCGGAAGCTCATCAAGAAGCGGCATGGGCGGGTATATGTACAGTTCAGCACCCCGCTTTCCTTGGCCGATCTAAGCAAACAATCCGAAAAACCGCTGAACGAAATGAGTCACGGGGAATATCAGGCCCTGGGACGAAACCTCGCCCACCGGATCATCAACGCCATCAACGAGATTTCCGTGGTCACCGCCCAGGCCCTGGTCGCCGCCGCGGTCCTGAATTACCCCAAGCAAAGCTTTTCGAGAAGCGACCTGGTCACCTACGTGGAGACATATCTCGACTATCTGGTCTTTCAAAACGCACGCTTTTCGGCAAACCTGGATGACACGGCCCATGGCATCGACATGGTCCTCAACATTTACAGCAACCGAAAGTTCATCGAAAGACAAAAGACCAAAGCCCAGGCGGAAAATCACGATACGGACCCCAGGTATGTTACCGCTGAAAACAAACGGCTCAGCCTAGAATATTATAAAAACAATTGCATTCACCATTTTATCCCCGCCGCCTACGCATCGCTGGCCATATTGTCGTATGACGCCTTTCAGTTTTCCGCCTCGGTGCTTCACGGCGACTACAAGTTCCTGCAAGAGTTTTTCAAATATGAATTCGCATACAACGTGGACCAAACCCCCGAATACCTGGTTCGAAAAACCATCAAAGCCTTCATTAACGAGGCCATCCTCATCCCCCATCCCACCCTGCCCGACACGTACAACATCACTTCCAAAGGGTTTCGGAAATTGCTCCTCTTCGCAGCCTTTTTAAAGACCTATTTCGAATCCTACTGGGTGGTCTTAAACGTCCTGAAACGGTATGGTCGCCGGGAGTTGGTAAAGAAACAGCGGGTAAAGAAAATCGTCTCCCTGGGCAAGCAGTTCTACAGAGCCAAGGAAATCGAACGCAGGGAGGCCCTTTCCAGCGTCAATTACGAAAACGGCCTGGCGTTTTTCAACTTCAAGGGCATCCGGGGGAAAGAAGACCGGGAGGGAATTGATTTTTACAGCGAAGTGATTAAACGGTACTTGAGATGCTTCATGGTGGAAAAATGACGGATTCGTCAGCC
>CAYTTQ010000047.1:15714-20427 GCA_964440795.1 uncultured Desulfobacterales bacterium
AGGGATCCAACGCCGGTTGTTCGGCATCCTCCGCCCGGGATGCTTCCGGTTTGGTCGCCACCAACAGGTGATGGGCAAAAAGCACCTTGGCCACCCGTAACACGTCGTCACTCGTCACCTTTTCGATCAATTCAGGATACCGCCCGTCATAATCATGTCCGAGACCCAGGACTTCGTTTACGGCGACACTCGAAGCCTGCGCCGAAATGGTTTCCAAACCCATTTCATGCATGGCGATACAGATGTCTTTGGCCTCACGCAGGGTCTTTTCATCCACCGGCACCTCTCTCAGCTTGTCCATCCGGCCGTCGACGATATCGACGACCTGGTCAAAATTGTCCATTGTAGTCTGAGTGATGACACCGAAATAGGCACCGTCCAAACCGAAGGCCGGATAGGCGTGAACATAATAGACCAGGCTGTTGTCTCCCCCCCGAAGGGCCTCATGGAGCCATCCCCCGGGATAGACAACCCCGGAAATTACGGCGTCTATGACATCCACCACCGGCCGGTCGGGGTGATTCAACGGCAAGCCGTTGTACCCCATGAAAATTCCCGCCGACGTCTTTTCATTGGTCACGACAAACCGTTTGTCTTCTTCGATGTTGTCCGTCTCGGCTTCGATAATGGGCTGCTCGAGCACCCCCGGCTCAAACCCCTGGAAGGCCTTTTCCACTTGTTCGACCACCGCCTCGGCACTGATATCGCCGAAAACCGCTAAAACCGCATTGTTGGGCATCATGACCGACTGATAGAACCCCATGACGTCTTGTCTGGTAAAGACGGAAACCGCTTCGACACTCCCCAAAAGGTCACGCCGATAGGGATGATTGCGGTAATAGTGCCGCTTGAAAAGGCGCGTCACCTCGGTCGTCCACTCTTCATCCAACCGCTGTATCGCCAACAGGGTGTCCCGCCGTTGCTTTTCTATCTCTGCTTCGGGAAAGGAAGAACGCGTTACCACGTCTGAGAGAATATTCAGGCCCAGGTCAAAGTCCTTTTTCAACACGGAAACCGAAACACTCACCGTATTGTGTCCCGAACCGGCACCGATCGAGCCGCCCACGTCCTCGATTGCCCGCGCGATATCTTGTTTGTCCCGGCTCTGTGTCCCTTTCGTCAAGAGACCGGCCATAAATCTGGACAATCCGGGCTTGTCCGCCGGCTCGAAGCGAAGCCCGCCGCGAGCCATGAGCTTAAAGGAAACAATAGGCACGTGATTCATCTCTTTCGCCAATAGGGTCAACCCGTTGGGCAATATGTGTTTATGGATCGTTCGCCGGTCCGGCTGCGCTGTTTCGGTGACCGCTTTTTCCCGGGATGTCTCAGAAACCGGCTTCACCACCGAAAGGGTCATGGCCTCGCGGACGAGGTATTTTTGCGCCGCCCGCTGAACATCCTGGGGCGTCACGGCTTCTATTCCCGCCACGTAGGTATCGCTGAAATAGGGGTCGCCGGTGGCCACCCAGTCCGATGCCAACCGCGCCGCCTGGCTTCGGACCGCCTCCGACCCAAAAATGTGATCGGCGACCACCTTGGCCTTGGCCCGGTTCAAAGCCGCCGGGTCCACCCGGTGGTCCTTGACATCCGACAGCTCCGCCAGCACGCCATCCAAGGCCGCCTCCAGGTTGTCTTGGGCCAGGCTCATGGAAACCAGAAACTGGCCCTCCACAAAGGTGGGCGTCCAGCTCGAGGCGTCGATGGAAAGCACAAGCGACGTTTCGTCTTTCAACCGCCGGTAGAGTCGGGCGGTCCGGCCGTCCCCCATGATCACCGCCAGCACGTCCAGGGCGTAAAGGTCGGGATCGGTCAAGCGGACGGTCCGAAAACCGACCAAGGCCTTGGTTAATCGGGCCGTCGGCGAGGTCGTTTCCACTTTCCGCAAAGACAGTTGCGGCGGTTCCGCCGGCAGCAAGGGTTGCGGATCCCCCCGCCGCCGTATCGTTTTGACGAGATCCGTTACCGTTTTCAGGGCCGTTCGCTTTTCCACGTTGCCCACGATCACCAGCACCATGTTCTCCGGCACATACCGCCGGTTATAATAGGACATGAGTTTTTCTCTGTCGATTTCCAGGAACCGGCTCCGGTGTCCGATGACCGGAGACCGGACCGGATTCCGTCGGTAGGCCGTCGCCATAAACGAATGCCACAATTGCCGGCCCGGGTCGTTATCCCCCATCTGAAACTCTTGGAGGATGACGTTTCTTTCTCTCTCATATTCCGATTCCTCGAAGGCACATTCCGTCACATAGGACAACAGGAGTTGGACCGCCTCCTTATAGTGATCGGTGGTGGTATCGATGAAATAGACGGTCTCGTCATAGCTCGTGTAGGCATTGGTGGCGCCGCCGACCGACCGTAATCGCTCTTTGATCCGGCTTTCGGTAAGAGACGCCGTGGTGCCCCCGCTCACCACGTGTTCCAGATAGTGGGAAAGCCCGGCCCCGACATTTTCTCCCTCAAAGGCCGAGCCGGTCTTGACGAGAACCCGACATGACACCACCTCCGATGCCCCGCTTTGGCGGATGAGAACGGTCAGGCCGTTTTTCAACACGACGAACAGGTCCCGGTCCTCAGACGGAATGACCCGGTCCACCCCCTCTTCGATGACGGCATCGGAAGGCTCGGCAGCCACTTTCTCCTTTCCAAAGCAATGGTCCGCCGTAGCCGGCCACGCAAACAAAACCATCAACAGACACCAAAGGGGCTTTCCCCAACCGCGCTTTGTCCAAAAAACAGCGTTCATATAGGTCCTCCGACTCTTTTTATGATCATACCACAAGCCCCGGGCATCTTCTATCCGTTTCGCCGTCCATGGCCTTTCCTTGCTTGACACCCCCCCCAGCGGCTGGCATGATTTCATCTCCCATGAAAGCGATGATCCTGGCAGCCGGGTTGGGCACCCGCCTTTTGCCCTATACGCGAACAAGGCCCAAGCCCCTGTTTACGATCGGCGACCGGCCGATCCTGGACATTCTCGTCGAGCGTCTCCGTAAAGCCGGCTTCAGCGCCGTAATAATCAACAGCCATCACCTTTCCCGACTAATCGCCGATTTCGTAGACAAGCAACAATACGAAATCCCGGTTTACGTCCGCCATGAACCCCGAATTCTGGGAACGGGCGGTGCCGTCAAGAACGTTGAAGACCTGTGGGACCGGGATCCCCTTCTCGTCGTCAACGGGGATATTTTTACCGATATCGATTTTAAAGGCGTCTATGATTTCCACCTGACCCGGAACCAGTGGGTCACCATGGTACTCCACGACTGCCCGCCGTATAACAATGTCCGGGTTGATGGTCAGGATGATCAGGATGATCAGGGTGATCAGGGACGGGTTGTCGGTTTTGGCGAGGAGACACCGCCCCCGGGGGGCTCCATGCTGGCTTTTACCGGCGTCCAGGTATTAAGCCCCGAGATTCTCGATTTCATCCCCAAAGACACCGCCGTCGGTATCGTCGATGTCTACCGAAATCTCATCGACCGGGGACACGCCATTGGTACTCAGGTGGTATCCGGTCACTATTGGCACGACATCGGCACGCCGGCGGGCTATGAACAGGCGGCGGCCGCCGCAGCGGCCCGAAAAACCCTCACGGCACTGAACGCCGACACCCGAAGGGAAACGCCGGCCTGGAAAATTCTCGAAGGTGACGGTTCCGACCGGAGCTGGCAGCGCGTTTCGGCAGGCGGGCACTCGGTTATCCTGGCCAAACACGGTATCTCACCGGAAGCGCAGGTCTGCGAGGCCGACGCCTTTGTTGCCATCGGTCGACACTTGGAGGCCAAAGGCATACCGGTTCCCCACATTCATCACTTCGACCGGCCTGCGGGAATCGTGGTCATGGAAGACCTGGGAGATTGTCATTTCCAGGAGGCGGTCGTGGGAGAGAAAGACCGAGGCAGGCGCATTTCCCTGTATAAGCCGGTCATTGACACCCTCGTCGCCATGGGCGTTCGAGGTGTGGAAGATTTTGACACCACCTGGACCTACCAAACGCCGCACTACGACCGTCATGTGATACGGGAAAAGGAATGCGACTATTTTCTGAGAGAATTTGTTATCGGTTTCCGGGGGCTCGACACAATCCCGGAAGGGCTGGAAGCCGACTTCGACCTCTTATCGAAACGGGGATTGTCTCCCGAGTATACGGGATTTGTCCACCGGGACTTTCAGTCTCGGAATCTTCTCGTCCACCGCGGCACCTGTCACGTCATCGATTTTCAGGGCGGCAGACTGGGACCGTTGCCCTACGACCTGGCCGCCCTGCTGATCGACCCATATGTCTCTTTAGGGCCTGAGATAGAGGATGCACTCTTGGTTTACTACTTGGAACGGCTTGCCCAATATCGATCCGTAGACCCCGAATCCTTTCGCTACGCCTACAGGTACTGCGCCGTAAACCGCAACCTCCAGGCCTTGGGCGCCTTCGCCTTCTTGAGCCGGGTAAAAGGAAAGCCCCACTTCGAAACCTACATTCCCCCGGCCCTGGACAGCCTAAAGTTCAACCTCCGCCGCATCGAACCCGAGGCGTGCCCAAACCTAAAGAAACTCGTCGACAGACTATAGACCCCCAATCCCTTAATCCCTCAATCCCCCAATCCCTCAATCCCTCAATCCCCCTGCTGTTCTCAAGCCGCATATTTTCAGCGGCGCAATCCCCCAATTCCCCAATCCCTCAATCCCCCAATGCTTCAATCCCTCAATCCCTTA
>CAYTTQ010000048.1:0-1981 GCA_964440795.1 uncultured Desulfobacterales bacterium
TCGGATCGCCGTCTTCAATGATTCCGATCACCCCGCCCTCCATGGCCTCGGGGGAAACATGTCCGATGGCGGCCCCCCGGGTGCCACCGGAAAACCGTCCGTCGGTTATCAGCGCCACATCGGCATCCAGCCCCATCCCGGCAATGGCGGAGGTAGGCATCAACATTTCCCGCATCCCCGGCCCGCCTTTGGGCCCTTCATACCGGATAACCACTACATCCCCCTTCTTTACCTTTCCCTCAGAAATGGCGGATCCCGCTTCCTCTTCACTGTCAAAGGTCCGAGCAGGCCCTTCGTGCCTAAGCATCGAGCGAACGACGGCGGACTGTTTCACCACACATCCGCCTTGGGCCAAATTGCCGAACAATACCGCCAGGCCCCCTTGCTTATGATAGGGCTTGTCAAAGGGACGAATCACGCGTTCGTCCAAGACGTCCACTTCCTTCAGATTATCTTCCACCGCATCGCCGGTAACGGTCATGCACTCCCGGTGAATCAGCCCTTCCCGGCCGAGTCTCTTCATGACGGCCCCGACGCCACCGGCATCGTCGAGGTCTTGGACATGGTGCCTTCCCGCCGGGCTCAAGCTGCACAGGTGGGGGATCTTTTCACTCACCTCGTTAAACATATCCAGCTTCAACCCCACATCCGCCTCGCGGGCAATCGCCATGAGGTGAAGGACCGTGTTGGTCGAACACCCCAGCGCCATGTCCACGGCCATGGCATTTTCAAACGCCTGAGGCGTCATGATCTTTCGGGCGGTAATTTTTTTCTTCAACAGGGTCATGATCTTCATCCCCGCTGTTTTGGCCAGCCGCGTACGACCGGCCATCACCGCAGGGATGGTGCCGTTGCCCGGCAACCCCATGCCGATAGCTTCCGTTAAACAATTCATCGAATTGGCGGTAAACATCCCGGCACAGGACCCACAGGTGGGACAGGCGGTATTTTCCATCTCCGCCAGTTCTTCTTCGTTCATCTTTCCGGAGTGAACCGATCCGACCCCCTCGAAAACGCTGATCAAGTCGGCCTTTTTGCCCTTGAATCTGCCCGCCAGCATGGGACCCCCACTGACCACGATCGTGGGAAGATCGAGTCTCGCCGCCGCCATCAGCATACCCGGTACGATCTTATCGCAGTTGGGAACCATTACCATGGCGTCAAACGCGTGCGCCGTAGCCATCACTTCCACGGAATCGGCGATGAGTTCCCGACTGGCCAGGGAATATTTCATACCCACATGATTCATGGCAATGCCGTCACATACCCCGATCGTACCGAAACTAACCGGCGTACCCCCCGCCATACGGATACCGGCCTTGACGGCGGAGACGATACGATCAAGCTCGATATGTCCGGGGACAATCTCATTGGCCGAATTGGCGATACCCACAAGGGGACGCTTCAGTTCCTCATCGGTGTACCCCATGGACTTAAACAGTGCCCGATGCGGCGCCCGCCCGATGCCCTTTTTTACGCGGTCACTTTTCATTTTTCCTCCAGGTTTCAGGTTTCAGGTGTCAGGGATCAGGGCCAGGGGTCAGGGGTCAGGGGTCAGGGACTAGTCGAGAAACTCCGACCTTTTTGCATTGACCGACGCAGCCCATTGAGCATCTTCCCAATCTCGCTTGTCTTGCCAAGTAATTCCCTAACATCACGTCCATCCACATACCCGAGTCGTTCAGCAATCAGGATGTGCGTCTCCAATTCTGCGGTAGAACCATAGGCAATTGATAAGTGCTGAATGAACTCTTTCTTATGTTGCCTTCCTCGACCTTCGGCAATATTTGCCGGAATAGAGACTGCTGCACGCTGTAATTGGCTGGATAACGCATAGAGTTCTCTGTTTGGAAAACATTTCGTCAGCTCATAACAGGCTACTACCAGATCCATGGCCTTCTGCCACACCTCCAAATCCCTGTAACTCCTAACCTCCACCATAAAACCTCCAGCCGTCCGGTCCCTGTCAGCTGATCCCTGA
>CAYTTQ010000048.1:2081-19773 GCA_964440795.1 uncultured Desulfobacterales bacterium
GACACCTGCCCTATACGTGCGACAGCATGTACTGGAAACTGTCCGCCAGGGCCTGCCAACTGGCCTCGATGATGTCCGAAGATACCCCGATGGTACTCCAGACCTTCTCCTGGTCCCTAGAATCTATGGACACCCTGACGCGGGCTGCGGTCCCTTCACGGCCTTCGATAACCCGCACCTTGAAATCAACGAGGCGCATCTTTTCCAAATCCACGGGGAAAAACTTACTCAATGCCTTTCTAAGCGCATTGTCCAGCGCGCTCACCGGCCCGTCTCCCTCGGCGGCGGTAATTTCCTGTTCCCCGTTTACGGAGATCTTTATGGTTGCATACGCCCGGCACGGAAAATCCTTATCCTTTTCGATGGCCACGCGAAAAGAATCCAGGGAAAAAAGCGGCGTAAACTGGTCCGTCAAACGCTTGAGCAAGAGCTCGAATGAGCCTTCCGCTGCATCAAACTGAAACCCTGCATGCTCCATCCGTTTAATCTCCTGGGCAATCCGGCGACTGTCAAACCCATTACCCCCCAGGGGAATACCCAGCTCCTGGGCCTTATAATCCACATTGCTTCTTCCACACAGATCGGACATCACCACCCGCCGTTCGTTGCCCGTGGCTTCCGGGGGAATGTGCTCGTAGGCCTTGGGATGTTTCATGATGGCACTCACATGAATCCCTCCCTTGTGAGCGAAAGCGCTCGATCCCACAAAAGGACGACCATTAAAGGGCGTCATATTGGCCACCTCGCTGACGTACCGGGACAACTCCGTGAATCGACCCAGACTCTCGTCCGGCAGACACTTTCTGTCCATCTTCAGTTGGAGATTGGGAACAACCGCCGTCAAGTCCGCATTGCCGCACCGCTCCCCGTAACCGTTTACCGTCCCCTGCACCATGACGGCTCCGCATCTCACTGCCGTCAGGGTATTGGCCACGGCAAGTCCGCCGTCATTGTGGGCATGGATACCGATACGGCAAGAAAATTCTTTACGGATCTTGTCAGTGATTTCTTCTATTTCGAAAGGAAGACTCCCGCCGTTGGTATCACACAGAACAAGGAATTCCGCTCCGCCGGATACGGCCGCTTCCAGGGTTTTCAAGGCATAGGCCGGGTTTTCCTTATATCCGTCAAAGAAGTGTTCGGCATCATAGACGACTTCCCGGCCCTTCGAGCAGAGATATTGCGCGCTTTCATAGATCATGGCAAGATTTTCTTTCAGCGTGTTGGCCATCACCTTCTTGACATGGAAATCCCAACTTTTTCCGAAAATGGTCACCGCCGGCGTGTCGGCCTTGAGTAGGGCCTTGATATTGGCGTCCTTGGCACACGTGGTTTTGGGGCGTCTCGTACTCCCAAAAGCCGCAAGCCGCGCATGCTCGAAAGTAACCTTTTTGGCCATTTCAAAAAAACTCGTGTCCGTGGGGTTGGCACCGGGCCACCCGCCCTCGATATAGTGAACCCCCACTGCATCGAGCTTTTCGGCGATACGCAGCTTGTCCTCGGCGGAAAAGGTGATCTTGTCCCCCTGGGCGCCGTCTCTGAGCGTCGTGTCGTAGACGAGTATCGAATCCATAAATCCTCCAAGTAGGTGCGCCCTGCCGGGCACATCAAAAAAAAATCCGTTATCAGTGGGCCTGATAACGGATTTTCTGTGATTTCTATCTCACTGAATCTAGTCCATTACCAAGCCCCCGGCCGGTAGTAGGGATATAATAACCCCTACGACGACATATACGGAAATAATGAGGCTGACAATGGAACCACGTTTCATGTAAATAATCATTCCCTTAATTTTCTTATCTTCCTCGTTTAGATGTTGTTTCAACTATTGTCAAGCCTTTTTTATGCGAAGTACTTCCCTTGCTTTTTGGGAAAATTCCACTGTACGCGCCCGCTTCTTAAATATGTGCAGAATGAAACCAAAACTTGCAATCTACAAAAATATGGTTTATCGTCCGTGCCATGCGAGAAAGAACTATTGAGCCCGTTTTAAGAAATCTGGTCCGCAAGTATCCTGTGGTGACGGTAAGCGGACCTAGGCAGAGTGGCAAGACGACATTGTGCCGAAAAGTCTTCCCAGACAAAGCGTATGTTAACCTTGAAGCCCCGGATGAGCGGCAATTTGCACTGGACGATCCCAGAGGTTTTCTCAATACTTACCAGGAAGGTGTGATACTTGACGAGATCCAACGGACCCCCGATCTCCTTTCCTATCTTCAGCCCATGGTGGACGAAGATCCTACACCTGGAAGGTTTGTCCTCACTGGAAGTCAGCAGTTCAATGTCCGAGAGGCGTTAAGTCAGTCCCTGGCCGGACGAACAGGAATTTTAACCCTTTTGCCTTTTGATTGGGACGAGGTTCGACCGTATCTGGATCTGTCAAATGTCAACTCGCTCCTCTTGCATGGTTTTTATCCACGGTTACACGATATGCAGATTCATCCCGCCCAGGCCATGGGAGACTATTTCGAGACGTATGTGCAGCGTGACGTACGCCAACTTATGCAAATACGCCATGCCGGAATGTTCGAAAAGTTCGTCCGCCTGTGTGCCGGAAGAATCGGGCAGCTACTCAACCTTCAAAACCTTGGCAATGAAACCGGAATCTCTCACACCACGGCCAGGGAATGGATTTCTATTCTGGAGGCGAGTTATATCATATTCCAACTACCGCCTTGGTATGCCAATATATCAAAACGCCTCATAAAGACGCCGAAGATTTATTTCTGGGATGTCGGACTCGCTGCCTATTTATTGGGCTTGGAAGAAGAAAAACAGGTCCATCGAGACCCGCTTAGAGGGAATCTTTTTGAAAACATGGTCGTGGCGGAAATGTTTAAACAAACCTATCACACCGGCGTGCGCCCCCGGCTCTTCTTCTACCGAGACAGCACAGGCAACGAGGTGGATCTCGTTCTGGAACGTGGGCATGACCTTGCCTTGATCGAAGTCAAATCAGGCCAGACTGTGACGAAGCATTTTTTTCAAGGACTGACCAGGTTTTCCAAAGTAGCCCGAGAAAGGATAAGAGGCGGAGTGGTTGTATACGGGGGTACCAAACGACAAACGAGGACAGACTGGGAGGTCTGGCCGATAAAAGATATTGGGACCCTTTTCGAAAGAATTAGCATTTTTTTTGCAGATTGAAGGCTACACTTTCAATGTGACAGCTCGAATAAGGGAGGGCTTATCCCCCCATGTTTGTATAAATAACGATAAAGACCGGTTCCGTTTACAACGACAAGCCTGCCAGTGGATCATTCTCACAACTACAACTCATACAATAGAACAAGCATGAGTCAGGTTCTTCAGACAAACCGATCAAATGCCGGGCTTGAGCTTTGTGGATAACCGCATTTTCTATTATTGTGGACATTGATTATTAGCTAGTTTTTTGGTATATTTACAAATAATATTAAGAGAAAAGCGGGAGGTCATACGTGAAGAAAAAAATTAATCTTGTGTATTGGTTACCCATTCAGTTGTGACAAGGGCCTTGGGTACCATGTTTCAAAAGTCCTTGAGCAAATGGAATTACCTGAAGATGTCGAATTGTTGGAGGTTGGCGAATCCGTTTCGGAATTCGACTACACCATCGACGGCAGGGAAAAAATGATTGTCGTGGACTCTTTTCAGACGGGTGAAACACCGGGTAAGATAGTGAGCCTGAGAACGGAAGAAGTTCCGATGACCGTAAACGGCGTGACGGATATGGGCAAGTATCATATACTGGATACGATCGAGCAAATTGCAATGAGTGGCCATTGCCCGGACATCATTTTTATGGGTATCGTGGCAAAGGACGTCAAAACCGACACCCCCCCGCCCAAGTTATCACCTGAAGTCGAAGAGAAAGTTCCTGAGCTTGCAAGTCTCATTGTCAAGGAAATTGCCAAGTAAAACTTAGGGTTCGCGCAAAAATAACTTCACAGAATGGGCGCTCGGATTTAGTTCGGATTTGGCCGATCCGATTGAGCAAAATCGCAGGCATAGCAGGCTATGTCGAGGTTTTGCGAGTGAGGTATCGGGCAAAGACGGGCCGAAGCCGAGATGGCAAAATGTGAAGTTGTTTTTGCGCGAGCCCTTAAGGTTGGTCACCACACATGGCCAAGGACAAAAAGGTCTTTTTGTCCGAGGCGTAAAGTATCAACCCTTTACCCTGAAAATCATCCAAGATCGTGTGAACGGTATCGGGCGACAACCCCAATTCTTCCGGTAGATCTTTTACCTGTCGTATACGCCGTATCTCAAGACGCTTTGAAGGCCTATATAGTAAGTTACTCTAATGTGGTATTTTTTTTCAATATGAAACTTTGGTTACCCACATTCACATAGAATCGCCTCCGGCAAGAAACCGATTAACTTCTTGATATAACTGGTTTTCACATCCAACAAGCCATTTGCACGCTTCTTGCACCCACTCCTGTGTAAATCTTTACGTTCGTGATGACGATTCAACTGTGACCTGGACTACATCGGGAGAAACCGAACTCTCAATAAATGTAAATCAATCTACTGGAATCGCTTCCATATATTTTTGTACATAGGTTTCGGAGAACCTATCGGGAAAGCAAGCTTACTGTGTGACATATAAAAAAAAGTTCTTTGAATGTACACACCAACAGGGCGGGATGAAACGTGGGTTATCACCGCCGGCATGCGAGGGGGTAGAATGAAAAAATCAAGTCATCTTTTATGGTGTTCGTTGGCTGCCTTTGCGCTTTTAATTGGGCTTCACACCCCTAAAGCACAAGCCATAGGTCATAACGGTATACCCGGAACATATGAAGGGTGTATCGTTTGTCACGATTTCATTAATGGCGTTTACGAACCCACGCCCGAACAACCCGGCACCGGCAATCTCCGGTGGATTCGGTCTTCTATGGAATGGCCTACAGGGGTGATTCACTCCGGGATAACTTATACCAAGGCATCTGAGCCCCTGCCGGCAGACGGCACTCTGGCAGACGGAAACGATTCAGACCTGGATGGGCCATGTGAAGTATGCCATACTGAAACAAACTATCACACGAACACAGGGGATGGCCTGGCTCACTTTGACGGTGAGGACTGCACCTCTTGTCACCCCCACTTCGCAGATGACATAGATAATTTCTTTCAGCCTGTGTTCACAGGCACGCAATCCCATGCGACCCATTTAAGTGCCGACGACCCTAAAGGCCCGCAATTTGAGGCTGTCTATCCCGGTGACGCATGTACCCAATGCCATAATCTGGGGGATTATTCCCTCTTTTCGGATGGTGAACCTCTTGCCACAACGGGGGTTTGTGATCCCTGCCACAGTCCCGGAGGGGCCCTCGACGGTTCCGCGGAGGCAAAAACCAAATGGGTGGACGCGGTTTATGAGGAAAACGGAGTCGATCTAAAAGCGGGCAACGAGAATTGGTGCGCTACATGTCACGACGGAGGATCGTCCATAATATATGGTGCGATTGCAGCCAATGTTGCTGGAGACAATTCCACGTTTGGATACAATATCACGGGGCACGGCAATTATGATGTCGCGTGCGAAGATTGCCACGACCTTACGATTGCCCACCTAGACGGAAAACAGAGAACATATTCGGCTTCCTCCGGGAACTACCAGGTCGGCTATCGGCTGAATCAAGACATGGCGGTCCCGCGGAATGGGGAGTCACATCCTCAGGCCTTTGCCCTTTGCACGGAGTGCCATGTCTACTCCGCCATCGTAGGAGACCAAAGTAACTTCCGTGACGACGCCATGGGACTTCAGTTTCACGACATGCATCTGGTGGCGTTTCCAACATTTATTGCAGCAGATACCGACTATGACGGCACTATAGACTCAGCCCCAACCTGTATCAACTGCCATAATGTTCATGGCCCTGGGCCCGCCAATGCCCCGCCGGTGATGATACGTCACGGAGAGCTCATCAGCACTCCCGGCACAACGGACAAAGTGCCCGCTTTTGACTTCCACTGGTATGAAAGCCTTGGCGGTCCGGAAACCAATCTGCTACTAGACAGCCGCTACGGGACCGTACTGAATTCCAGCACCTCCGACCTGTCGGCCAACGGGGTGTGCTATGGCTGTCACGGGGGAGAACTCACCTACTACAGGAGTCCTTTCGGTCCGACCGGAATCGTCTTAGATGCTGTTTATACCAGTAATCTGGACGATGTAGCAAAAACCGAGTTTTACCCGGGAGAGGATTTTCGCTGCCATGCAGAGTTCACTCTGACAGCCGACGAAGGTACCACATACTTTGTACAGATAAAGAATTCAGGTGTGGGAAATACGAGTTCAATGCCCGGAACTGATTGGCAATATGGCCTATCAAAACAGGGCAACGTCGGCCCTGGCTCCTATGACGTCTATTGGCAAGGATCTATACCAAGTGAAGCGGACCCGGATTCACCAGCAATATTGATTATTAAAATATATGCTTATGACACAAATACGGCCACCCTTCTCGACAAAGACGAGAAGCAATGGAATTTCACTATTATTTCAGCCCCCTAGTTTTTTATTAGGTAGGCGCTTGTCATATAAAGAGGGGGCTTTTGCCCCCTCTTTTTTTGCTTTTTAAAAAACACCCAATACGGTTATTCCCAATATGTCAGTTCATTCCAGCGGGAGCGCAATTTGTCATCGACCCAAATCGGGGCCAGACAACCGTACGAGCCTTTCAGCCGGCTTCTGGACGGTTCTGGCCTTGGTCTGGTTATTCGCTAAATGATGCAATTCATAGATGGAGTGTTTTACTCATTCACGAGTGGCCTTAGGCAGGTCTCAAAAGGTGAAATTTGCAGGGCTGACGGATATAAATGCCCATTCCGACAAGTGTCTGGAGGTAAGCTTACAGGACAACCAACGATGGGTTGGGTCAAATGGTGCATAATAACCAAGTACTAAACTGCCTGCTTCCATCGGGCTATGCTGTTTAGTATATGTTCCATGGTCTTTGTGTAATGATCGAATGTGGCTCTTGCCAAACTCACAAGCCTTTCTTTTTCTTTACCGACTGATTTGCCGTCTGTTGAAACCCTGTTAATCTTCATCAAGGCCTTATAGGCGTGGTGACTGACATATCGGTCTTTACTGTTTAGCAGCTGGTTAAGTACAGGAATGGCCTTAGTATGTCCGATTTCTCCAAGCGCCCAGATAATAGAATAGTTCCGCTCTTGTTCCCGTAACGCCCTGAGCAGGGCCGACGTCGCCTCTTCACCGCCGATCCCGGCCAGAACGTGTACCGCCCTGGCTCGGATTTCGGGATCCTCGTCATCCAACTTCTCTATTACCCCACTTGCCGGCACTTGTACGTAATGAGCCAGTTTTTCGATAGCGGCGAGCATATTCAATTGCATTTCCCGGTTTTCATTACCGGTCTCCAACGATCTAGCAATCACAATGGCCGCCCTTTTGGCCCGCGTAGTGTCTATGAACGCTTCGAAGGGAAAAAATCTCGGTATTCGCCTCTGTCCAATTGCCTCAATCGCCTGCCGTCGGTCAAAAAGACTGGAACTTTCCAAGTCGGCAAAATCTTTTTCCCCCACCAGCGAGCATCCACCTGACAAAACCAGGATTGCCGACATCACCAGAGCCGAAACGAGTCTCATGCGGATATCTCCTTTTCCAGCATCCTCATTTTCTCTCCGTCCACTCGTGGTAACGGCTCCACACGCCGAGATTTGACATAGTACTGGTAGTATGATGCATCGGGCCTTGAGATCGAGTGCTTGTTTAGTATAAATCCCATGGGTGTTCTCCGGATCCCCTCAAAAAGATCCATAAGGCGAAAGAAATCGCTACGAGTCGTTCTTTTGCTTTCCAATACGACTACCGAGCCATCTACCCATTTCGCCAGAGCCAATCCGTCCATTTTGACCAACAAGGGAGCCGAATCCAGGATGACGACATCATATTCCGCCCGTAGCTCCACTAAGAGCCGTTCCATGCGAGGCGATTCGAGCAGTCTGCCCGGATCCTCATCGGGCTGCCCGCTGACCATTACACTTAAATTATCAGTCTGAGACAGTTGAATCGTATCCTTTACGGCGGCCTTACCCCGAAGCAATTCAGTAAGCCCCACTTCGTTATGAAGTCCAAAATATCTGTCCAGACTGGGTCGTCGAACATCCGTATCAACCAAAATGACCTTTTTCCCGTCATTGGCTATGGCTATACCCAAGTTTGCCACCGTCGTCGATTTTCCTTCTCCCGGGCCGGCTGAAGTAATCATAAAGCTTCGCACTCGCCCTGTTTTCACCTGTTCGATAATATCAAAATGGGCACGAAGCCATCGATAGGACTCATACAACGGATCGTTGGTGTCTCTTCCCGAGATCAAGGTGACACCGCTGCCTTGAAATCTCGGTACTGACCCGACCAGGGCTGTGGGTCTCAGTGCCTTGACATCTTCTGTCGATTTCATGCTATCGTCAAGATGCTCTCGAATGAGGGCAAGCCCCATACCACAGGCCAAAGCAAACAAAACCCCCATGCCCAGGTGTAGCCCCTTCTTCGGGAAAACCGCCGACCGGGGCTCCCGGGCCGGCTCCACGACCTTAATCGCGGCCAGACCAGCACCTTGTGCAACGTTCAACCCCTCCAAAGAACGCAGCAAGGAGCCGTACGTCTTGGGCATGCTCTGAAGTCCTATTTCAAGGCCGGCCCGCTGAGACGCTTTTCCCGGCAAATCATTGAGTGATGCAAGATGCGCATCGATTCCCGAATCCAGGGCCGCCAAACGCGCCTCCAAGGCCAGAGATTCCTCTTCCAGTGCTGTCAGATCAGGAGCGGAGGAACGGTAAATGCCGACTTCCTTTTCTATTTCGGCTTTTAAAGCAATAATCTGCGCCTTGATGGATACTACCTTCGGATGCTCTTGGGTAAATTCCGACCGCGCTTCTGCCAACTCGAGGCGACGAGCGGCCAGGGTCTTTTTTAGCTCCCTTATGTGAGGGTTTTCCTGAAGTGCAGACACAGACACAAACCCTCCACTTTGCTTTCCCAGTTCCTTTTTCAAACGGTTTACTTTTGCCCGGACCTGGGACAGAGAGATAATCGTACTTTCCTTCTTACGCAATAATTCGGACATCTTCTCTGCAGCCAGCTTAGTTTCTACATCCAGGTTTACACTGTTTTGCTCTCTTTCAAGTTCCGCAATTCCCCGGAGTCTGGATTCGTACGCTTCCCGTACCTCACCCAGTCGGGCCTTCAAGAGAACTTGTGCGTCCCGGAAGTTTGTCTGTACATCCTGTCTACTTTTGGCCACGATAATGCCGGCAAGTGTATTGGCCATAAATGTTGCCTGCTTTGCATTCGATGAGGTTGCTTCAATCTCAAGCATATCCGACTGACCGTGCCGACGAATGTCTACGCGCCGCCTTGGAAATAACCATCTCATAAGCGGAAGACTCGCACTATCCGGGTTAAGTTCTTCCATGCTCATTAAACTGCCGTCTTCGTTTCTCAACTGAAGCTTAAAAGCAGCCTCGTCAACATAGGATGCCGGAGCCGCCAGAACCTTCTCAACGGTGACCTCTGCCCCCGGTACGGGAATACCGTCGGAGTTACCGAGACCCGCACCAATCAAGGAGGCGTTTTTCTCCTTCCCGTCTCCAGGAATTATCACCTTACTACAGGACCGATACGTCGGCTTGACAAGATAGATCCCGCCCACCACCAGGAACATCACGAGCAAAAACGTCGCACCAATAACTTTCTTTTGTCTGCTCAAAAATGCCCACACCTGCATCACGCGCATATATGTAACCTCTTTCAGTGGGACAGCAATCGGGAACCAGGGTCCAAGATTCGGCCGACTTTCGGCTCAGCTCTTCCCTTTGCCTATAAGTCTCTAATCCTTTAACTTCTACCCACTATCGCTAACCCCTGACAACCTGCCTAATCTCCTACTACCAACTCCGTTTGTTTTCCGTCGAGAACATCCTTCGCGGCATCCGTAAAGATTATGCCTCTTGCCACACTCAGGAAAGGGCTCAGGATGGTCGTGATTCTTTTGGCAATTCGCTCCACGTTGGCGAAGGTGGAGCTTGCCACGTAGACGATATCACCCTCTTGTAACGACATATTTTCGCCAAAGCGGATTGCATCGGCATTTACCAGCATGACTTCCGGTTCACTGAAATTCCCTCGCATAACCACTATGGAGTCTTTTTTTGCATCATGAGTGAAACCACCCGCTTCCGCAATGGCCTCAAAAAGCGTCATCTCCTCTCTCATCGGGATGGCCGCCTGTTTGTTGACCTCTCCCAAAACAAACACCTGTTGATCCCTGTTATCGGGAATGTAAATGACGTCGTCGGACATCATCGGAATGTTTTCTTCCGTGTTGCCCTTTTCAATCAGTTCGTAAAAGTTCACCAGCAAAATCCGACCGTCCCTAACGACATAGGCCCCACTCAAGTAGGCATCGGATGTTATGCCGCCGGCGGCGGAAATCGCCTCGACAAGGGTGTAGTTGCTTCTCATCCGATAGACACCCGGGTTTTCTACCTCACCAAGGGCATAAATCTTGTGGCTCCGGGCCTCTACGAGGCGAACAACCACTTGAGGGGTCCGTATATACTTTGAAAGGCCCTTTTCAATCCTTACGTTCAATTCAGAAACACTTAGCCCTTGGGCGTCAACTTCCCCGATAAGATAATAGGAGATTTTGCCTTCAGGGCTGACCGTCGTTTGCATCCTGAGATCCGGGTGTCGAAATACAATAATGTCCAGAACGTCTTCCGGACCCAGCAGATAGGGTGAAGGCGGCAACGCCTTCAATGCTTTGGCCATTGAAAGATTCGGACGCTCACTTTTGACCGGTTCGGCTGTGGAGGCCGCTTCACTTTCGGAGAGATCGTCCTTCACGGCTGCATCCTTCGCAGGCCGCATACATCCCGCCAGAACCGCTCCCGAAACAACAACGACTAAAACTAACAGTACCGCTCTGATCTGGCTGTTCATTGCCTACCTTTCCTTCAAATGTCGCTTCACAGAACAAAAGCACTTTTCGTGCCATTTTTTGTCTGCAAGTACAAATATTTAAAAAGATACCTGTAACTTAGGGTTCGCGCAAAAATAACTTCACAGAATGGGCGCTCGGATTTGGTTCGGATTTGGCCGATCCGATTGAGCAAAATCGCAGGCATAGCAGGCTATGTCGAGGTTTTGCGAGTGAGACATCGGGCAAAGACGGGCGGAAGCCGAGATGGAAAATGTGAAGTTATTTTTGCGCGAGCCCTTACGCATTATCCATTTTGAGCCGGGGTGCCGGTAGAAGAGTCATGGGACCGATAGGGGGGTGTGGCGGATGCATTTCACACCAAAAGCCCGTCGGAGGACTTTTGTTTCCGCTCTGGTTGATCGTGTTTGATTATTTGTAAATCACTCGGCTGAAACGCCAAGGTCGCCCCCCGAACATTCTCCGCCAGGCTTCCAGAGGGCCTTTTGATCATTCACCCGCTGGTGTATTTACAACCTAAACAGGGCCTTCAGGCTGTCAAATACTTGACACTAAAAATCTGATGCCCTGTTTCGCCGGCTGGGGATAAGCGGTTGAAACGACGTATATTAACCGTCTGACACGTTCATTATAAAACACTATGGTTTATGCAGATCTACTCTTGATCCTCTCCCTTCCGAAATCCCGCAGGTGACCGATCACTGCTTTAGCCCCTCTAAATAGATAATTAAGGTCCTCCAGAGAGCGGGTTCTCATAACACGCTTTAGGACAAACCTGGGCGTAAGAAAGGACCGGTATACGCCTTGGCACATATTCATGACCTCGTCGGCACTCATATCCGGTGTCTGCAACACGGGTTCGGTCATATCAAAGCGTTCATATGCTTCGGGACTAAATCTGAACAGATCATTGTCCAACCCGAATTCATAAAACGGAGTGCCGGGATACGGCACTAAAGTGGTAGCCTGGAGCATTTCCGCATCTCCACGCGCCATAAGTCTTTTGGCCAGTCGAATGGTCCTTTGCGCATCCTCCCGGCTTTCCCAAGGGTAACCGACAATTACGGTCAGGTGCACATCGATGCCCGCCTTGGCCGCATTTTGGCATCCCTGTACGATCTCTTTAACACCATAGCCCTTTCGTATCCTTTCCAGGGTCTTGTCACTGGCTGATTCGAGCCCGGACTTGACCTTTCTGAAACCGGCCTTCTGCATTAGTCTAGGTACGGCGGGATCCAACAGGTAATCAAATCTCATATTGCATGAGAAAAGAACCTTTTTGTTATACCCCCGCTCGATCATTCCATTACAAAACTTCTTAAGCCAGTTCCCTCCGGGGAAGGTTCCCGTATCGTCAAAAATCTCTTTGGTACCGAATGCGTCAATCAGATAGCCAATCTCGTCCAACAGGCTCTCCGGACTCCTTGTCTTGAACCGGGGATATAGGGTTGTCCATGAGCAAAATGTACACTTCGACCAGGGGCAATCTCTTCCCACCATGGTATACATAAACGGCGCCCGTCTTTTCCACTTCTCGCCATATAAATGGGCGTTGGTCAATCTTCTGTCGATAAAGGGAAGTTTGTTCAAATCAAAATCAAGTTTGAACCTTCCCGTATTTTCGATTTTTCCGCCGGATCTGTACCATATACCTGCGGGAAGCTCGTCGCCATCCCTTACATGCTTGGCCAGCCCTAGCAGGGAAATGTCATAATTCCCACCGGTTATAATGTAATCCACAGGTGAGTTACGAAGCGATTCTTCGGGCTTGGCCGTCACATGGTCACCGAAGAGGACAAGTTTGGATTCAACCCCCTTCGCCCGCAGCTCTTCGGCAAGCCCCCACAATCTTTTAATGACCGGCGTCTTTGTCTCAAAGACCAGAAAGTCCGGCTTTTCAGTTTCGACCCGAGCATAGAACTCATCCAGAGTTCGGCCTTCCGCAATGCCGTCATCCCAGCCGACTTCAAACCCCTCCCGATCCAACAAGGTGGCTGCCATGGCCGGAACCAGGGGATAAATATACGAGCCCACGTGATACCACTGAAACTGCCGATTTTGTGTCCACATGGGACTGCCTTTGTCTCGAAAAGGCGGATAACTGATAAATACTTTCATTTATCATCCCTTAGAATATTCACCGCAGAGGCGCAGAGTACGCAAAGAATTATGTTGGTTTTGCTTTTTGCTGAGAGGGCAAAAAGCAAAAGCCCATCCTACGCGAGGACTTCTTTTAAATTGTTGACAATCCTGGCTATCCCATCACGCATCACGGTAACATTGAAGTTCAAAAGCAATCCAAGCTGAAAACCAGACAACTTCAGATATGTTAGCAACTGTGCCTTATGAATGGGCTCAATTGTCTCACATGACTTCAGCTCTACTATGATCCGATCTTCAACCACCAAATCCAACCTATATCCACAATCTAGGCTTTCCCCTTTGTAAGACACAGCCAAAGGCTTCTGAGACTCAAACCCCAAACCTCGAAGCGTTAATTCACGACACATACATTTTTCATATGCCGACTCCAAAAGCCCGGGCCCAAGTGATTTGTGTACTTCAATAGAGGCTCCGATAATCTTGCTGCTCAACTTGTTGACATCCACGATTGTAGCCTCAAAGAAATAAGTTATCCCGGACGTATCTACACCTCTGAGAAAAGGCTGTTTTCCCGTTTTTGCCCTCTCAGCAAAAAGGGGTAACTATCTTCCCTCTGCGATCTCTGCGCCTCTGCGGTGAGACACTACAAAATATCCTTCCGGTCCGTTTTAATCCATTCACCCCCGATTTTATGTATATATCCCCAAATGATCGTTCCTACTCTCCATAGCAAAAAAAAGGGCGCATAAATCAAATTTATATAGGTCTTCCGGTCCGCCTTCGCGGTTATCACCCCCAGCATTATATAGGCCACAAGAGATAAGACAATCGTAAACCATAGCCGGGAAAGCGTATGAAAGCCTGTTGTGATATGTGTAGCAAGAAACAAACCAAAGAGGAAAAAGGAAAGCACAACAAAGAGCGAAAAGGGGGGAATCAGAAGCTCCATGGCTGTATCGAAATATGCAAGATCCTTTTTTCTTATGCCCGCCTTGATGAGTTTGCCGATATACTTGTTTCGCACTTGGAATCTTCCAATGTCCCATCGTGAACGTTGGACGCGGGAGCCTTTAAACGTTTCCGGAATGGCTGCATAAACGCGGGCTTCCGGGGAAAAGGAGACGGTCACACCACCCAATCGCAGCATTACCGCATACTCCATGTCTTCAACGATGGATGTGGCGTCCCAACCAAACTGCTCTATAATGCGCGATGAAAAACACATCCCGTTTCCCAGCAAATTGCTCGACGAACCGAGTCTGGTCCTGCCCGTGTACTTGAGATTCCTGTTCAAGGCAAAGCCCAAAAATGACAGACTGGCCATGGGCGATTCCGCGGGGTTTAAGACATCGTAGTACCCTTGAACCACACTTTCTCCGCGGGCGATCCGAATATCCATGGCCCGGAGGAAAGCCGTATCACACACTGTGTCCGCATCAATGATGACAAAGGCGTCATAGCTTTTGAACAGTCCTCTTTTGTCCAGTGTTTCAAAAGCCCATTGAAGGGCATATCCTTTTCCTTTGCGGTTCTTGTCCCGCCGCTCAAGCACGGTAGCCCGGCGGGACCCGGCGATCTCGGCAGTTTCGTCGGTACAATTATCTGCAATGACATATGTTTCGAACAAATCCGTCGGGTATTTCAACTGTTGTATGCTCCCGAGTGTCTTTCCAATGATACCGGCTTCATTATGGGCGGGAATGAGAATGGCGAATCTTGTCTGAGGGTCCCGAGAGAGTGCGGGTTTCCTCTCCGGAAGCAGGCTGACAACAGCCAGAAACCAGAGATAGAACATGACCAACAGGAGTAATATGCCGGTAATCCAGAAAAATGAATCGATTATGATCATTTGTTAAAAAACCAAAAATGTTTTTGGAACCGCAGACTTACACCGACCAACGCAGACAAGCGGGTCCGTCGACTGACGAACCCTCCAATCGTCGTGCCCTTCGGGCACACGTGGCAGTTTCTTCACGTTTTGCCGGTTTTTCCCTCGCCACCAACTTATCACTCACCACCCCAGCAGGAAAACTCGCCTCAATATCCGCCGTAGGCGGCTAGCATCCCTTTTTGTATCGTCCGCGGTCGCCTGCCCCGTAGGTCCGGGAGATCGTACGGGGTCTGCGTCTGCCTGCCCCGTAGGTCCGGGAGATCGTACGGGGTCTGCGTCTGCCTGCCCCGTAGGTCCGGGAGATCGTACGGGGTCTGCGGCTAAATCTCTTTTCTTATATGGCTACTCACTTTGCCACTTGCCCAAGAATTCGGCGGGGGTAATGACTTCGCTAGCGTTTGGAGGGTAATCTTTTGTATTTCGACTAACCAAGTACTCGATGCCTAGTTTTCTTGAACAGACCAACTGGATGGCATCTTCAAAATCCGAGAGCCCAAGCCTTAGTGCTTTTCTGATGTCGGCTTCTGAAACTGTAACAGCCCTGAAAACCAGCATAAGCTTGCCAAGACTCGCATATGCTCCATCTTGCCCAAGATGTTTTTTCAGAATGTAGAAAATATCCGTTAGGCTGGTCGCCGACAAGTATCCTGTGACCTCGCCTTTTTCAATCAATTCCCACACCCTTTTGGAATCGTCAAAGAATGGCTCCCGCTGGGCAAGTACGTCAAGGACCAGATTCGTATCAATGAATACCTTCATGCTTCCTCGCCAAACGCTCGGCCTTTATTCCACCGGCATCCTTATCACATGCTTTAATGACACCTGAAAGCTCTTCCAGCACAGAGGTTCCGGTGACCGGCGTCACCCTTGCTAAAGGTTTACCCCGATAAGATACCAGGACACTCTCCCCTCGTTTGATACTCTTTATGATGTCCCCGGTTTTGTTTTTCAGTTCCTTGGCAGTAATCGTTTTCATGAAAAACAGCCTCCCAATGAATGCACACAAATAATGGCCAATCGAACATAAAAGATAACAGCTATCAGGTCAAAAGTCAAGTAACTATTTAATGACGAGGCTAGTGTCTACTAGGAGAATGTTACCGCTAGTTATTAGTATCCCCTTTGCGCCGTCCTGGTGGGTTGAAGACATCACCGCCGCCAGGCGGACTTGTTGAAGCGAAGGCGGATCTGCGGCTAAATCTCTTCTCTTATGGAACCGCAGACCTACGCCGACTGACGCACACAAGTCTTCTTTCATCAAAGCCAGGGGTTGCAGATTGTAACACCACTGTTTTGCATATCAGCCGCATTCCGGGTAACCACCGTCAAATCATGGGCAATAGCTGTTGCTGCTATCAGTCCATCTATCGCCGGAAGCTGTACCCCGTTTCTTTCCGCCGCCCCCTGTATCTCACCCCAGGTTTCCGCTATTTCGACGGAAATGGGAATTATTCGACCCTCAAACCTTTGACACACGTCTTTTTTGAGCCAACTGAGCAAAGCCGCCCGTCTATCCGAATCAGCCAACTTGGCGATACCTTTTCGGATCTCACCGAGAGTAAGGACACTCAGGTAGAGAAAGGCCTCATCAACACTTGCAACAAAATCCACCACGCTGTTGCGAGGAGTCTTCTTCGTCAATTCCGAAATTACACACGTATCCAGCAAGAACTTCAAAACCCCGCCCCTCTGCACGGGTCCTTACTTCTATTTAAATCCAAGTCCACCCCGCGCAACGGCGATTCTCGAAAAAAATTGACCAGGCTCTCTTTCTGCTCTGTAAGCCTTGCATAGTCCTTGACAGAGAGCACAACCACTGCCTCCGTGCCCCTGCGTGTAATGATCTGTGGCCCATGCCTCAACGCCTGATCTACGAGTGCACTAAAACGATTCTTTGCATCCTGTACCTGCCAAGTGTTCTTCATGGCAAACAACCTTTCATTTCATTATTGTGGCTAGACTGTCTAGATGATACCAAGGTTCAAAGCAGAATGCAAGCAAACGTCTTCTTTTTATGGAGCCGCAGACCCACACCGACAAGCGCAGACAAGCGGGTCCGTCGACTGACGAACCCACTAAGCGTCGTGCCCTTCGGGCAAAATTCCTTACCAGTCCAACCCACTTCACATTCACTCCATCGATGAAGAGCACATCTGTTCCGGGAAAAACGCAAACCTTCTTTCTGCCGCCAGGCAGCTGACTGGCACCTTTTTAGAGTCCGCTCGGCCTGAGCGGACCCGAAACGTCCGCGGTCGTCTGCGTCTGTCTGCGGCTAAATCTCTTTTTTTTGAAGCACGGTCGCCTGCCCCGTAGGTCCGGGAGATCGTACGGGGTCTGCGGCTAAACTCTTTTCTCATTATTGAAAGACAAGATCGAACATACCAATCCATCGATTGCCTGGAAGTGCCTATCAAAGGTAATTAGCTCAGCCCCGAGTTCCATAGTCTGGGCCGCCACCCATATGTCGTTAGCAGGAATGGGCGTTCCTTTGCGCTTAAGGCGACAAGCGATTCTGGAGTAACGGTCGGAAGTCAACCTTCCAATCTTCACCAACTCAACCGCTTCATGCCCCAAGAACTCATCCAAATCTCTCATGTTTTCTTGAAATTTCGACCCATTACGAAACCCAAACATCAACTCGCCCAGAACAATGGGAGAAAATAAAATACGCTCGGCGGCGACAACCAGATTGACGACCTCAAAGACATCACGCTTGAAGCCCACATAGGCGCTGGTATCC
>CAYTTQ010000049.1:0-18657 GCA_964440795.1 uncultured Desulfobacterales bacterium
TACTAGGCATTTCTCATCAACAATCGTACGGCGGCGCATCTGACCAAAACGACATCTCAATGGCGCCAAAGGTGCCGGACATGACCCTTTCCGAAATCGTCCAGAAAAGCCGAAGCTATCGACGGTTCTATCAGCACCCAGGAATAGACGAACACACCTTGCGGGAACTCGTAGGCCTGACCCGATTTTGCCCCTCGGCAGCCAATCTACAACCCCTTAAGTATGTCCTCTCCTGTGACCCCGAGAAGAACGCCCTGGTATTTTCACGTCTGGAATGGGCAGCCTATCTGAAGGATTGGGATGGGCCGGAGGAAGCGGAACGTCCCACAGGTTACATTATTGTATTACAAGATACAAATATTTCCAGGTCCGTTGACTGCGACCACGGCATTGCTTGTCAAACCATCCTTTTGGGCGCCACCGAGAAAGGTCTGGGGGGATGTATGCTGGGTGCGGTGAACCGGAAAGATCTTCATGTCGCCTTGGGTATCCAGGCCCACCTGAAGATCCTTTTGGTGGTCGCCCTTGGTAAACCCAAGGAAACGGTGCGCATAGAACCCGTACAGGAAGGAAACATCCGATATTGGCGAGACGAAACGAACGTGCACCATGTGCCGAAAAGGGCGCTTACAGAGATTATCGTCTCCTACTGAAGACAGCAAACTCGGCCCGACGGTTCATGGCCCAGGCCGCCTCATTGTGATTCTCATCGACGGGCATCTTTTCCCCGTAACTGACAGGCATCAATCGTTTGCCGTCAATACCCAGTTCCACCAAGTATCCTTTAGCGCGAGCGGCCCGTTGCGTACCCAGCGTGGTGTTAAACCCAACCGTTCCCCGCTCGTCACAGTGGCCTTGAATCTCTAAAACCGTTCCGGGATGTCGCTTTAACCACTCCGCCTTTCGCCGCAAAACCGCTTTGGCTTCAGGAGACAGCCGAAAATCGTTAAAGGCGAAATGAATCGGCGCCGTCACATATCTTTCCGGTTGCATTTCACGAAACTCCGGGCCCTCATTGGGCGACGGAGCGTCTTCATCAGGGGCCGGTCCTCGGACCGCCGTCGAATCGGAAGTCTGCTCATCCCCGTGTGGCGCTTTCCCCGGTTGTTCCCCTGTGTCCAGGACACCGTCACCCGAATCAAGGCCAACCTGCGAATTATCGACCGGCGGGAAACCCGCTTCCGGCGATACGGGTTCAGGGGCGGCTGCTGGGTCGGGCGGCTGGGCCACCGTTGTGCGAAACCTCCGAGAATTGCCGTCATGTAACAATTCACAGAATTTCTTCGCATTCCGCTCAAACAATTGCCGGGTAGACGGGGCGGACCGCCCGTAGCCTTCTACCACAAGATAATCGACAAAGGGATAAGAGGGCCCGATATCCACGGCCTTGGCATACCAAAGTATGTCGTTTTGATCGACATTGATGACCTCCATTCGTTGATCCACCCGGGACGGATAGTGGAGACTGCCTTCGAAGTAATAGAGCAAATCCCCCGTAATAACCAATTCATAGCCTTTGGCCTTCGCAACGGCCAATATCTTTTCTCTGTTCAGATCCACGCTTTGCGCCTCATAGGCGAGTCGCGAAAAGATCCCCCGCTTGAGCAATTCCTCGTAAAGGCACTCCCCGGCCACCCTACCCATGTGGCCGGCATACTCGGGAGCCCGAAAATTGAACACCCCTGCGTATGAACCGACGTATTCTTCTTGTGTGGGTGTTTTATACACGTATTCGGGAAGACCTACGGGCTTAAGTGCCCCTTTGCGCTGATAGCTGCATCCCAAGCCAACGCACGCGACAAAAAGCGCCACCATCGCGGCCTTCATACCACCGTTCATCTTTTCACCCATCCTGTTATCCGTGTTTGCTGGAAAATCCGACACCACCATGGAACCGGGAAATCGGGCATCTTTTCATTGAAATCAAGTTTTGTGCCAATCCCGTCCGGGAACCGAGGGGTTTTTCCTGAATTTTTCCTTGGGAGGATTAAAATACCCAAACTTTAGGCCAGGGAAACGATCACGAACCCTTTCCAACACACGGTCGATACCCATCACGGGGGAACTATCTTGCGTAGGGGCCATGATCTGCCAGTAGCGAACCGGATCAAAGTTGAGGTTGCGCCACTGAATCATGTGCACCTGATGGCGCTCCAGGAACGCCATCAGGGCATCAACCTCTGACGAACTATCGGAAAAACCGGGGATGTTCAAATAGTTGATAGACACAAACTTACCCCTTTGCAACGCCAAATCGATGCTTTCCAAAACGTCGTGAAAACGGTAGCCCCTGGGTCGAAAATAGGTCTCGTAGGCCCTTTGCCGAACACTGTTCATACTGACCCGTATGCTGTCCAACCCGACGTGAAACAGCTTGTCCAGTCGATCCGGCAAGCTGGCGTTCGTATTCATGTTGATGGTACCCTTGTCGCCCACGGTATCGCGAATCAACCGGATTGCCGGTTCTATCACCTCCGCGGCCATCAGCGGTTCTCCCTCACAGCCCTGCCCAAAACTGACCACGGGACGCGAGGTATGGCGAATGTGATGAACCGCCACCTGCCCTATTTCCACCGGTGTGGGCACAAACGTCATTCGCTGCTGCGTGCTGGGGAACGCATCGCCTTCTTGGAGGGACAGACACCCGCGACATCGGGCGTTGCAAGTCATGGCAGTCGGTAGCGGGCCCTCGTAGCGATGGAGGAAGAAGTTTTTCGCCGCAGGGCATCCATAGGTCAGCGCGCAGGTTTCGAGATGGGCACGCAGGCGGTTATCCGGCATCACGTCTCTAAACCGGTGAACCCCCGCTTTCACTGCCTCGATGGGCATGAGGCGAAGGTCCTGTCGTCTTTCACGATCCACCCGAATAGCGGCCACCCGACACCCGCCATCCATCCAGCCCACCGCACCATATGAAAAAAGAGGCAGATGGACGGCGTCCGGTGTTTCGACATAGGCACTGATCAATCGCGTGGCGTATCCAGGGGCATTAAATGCGGCCACCGGATACACGGCCTCACCCGGCTCATATGGATTGTCTGTAAGCACCTCAAAACGGTCAGTCCTTAAATCGTAAACAATCGGCCTTCGGTCGGGGAGAAAGAGATGTTCGCTCCCCTCGGGCATTTGAATGGTGTCCGCCTCGACCAAAGGCACCAACGTATCCCCGGCCATACCCACAGCGGCATATCCATCAAGATCAAAAAACTCCCCTTGATCGTTACACACCAGCGCTTTTATATACCTTGCCATTCATGCCCCCCTGGAGTTTGTATTGAAAGCACAATATCTTGTTGACTTTTTTTCGAGAGTATGCCATATTTAGGTTTAAAAGAAAATGTATACGGGAGGGCAAAGTCAATGAATGAAACGTCCTTAGCACATGACTTGCTCGAAGACATACAAAGGGAAAGCAGGAAGCATGGCGTCTCTCGGATTAGTCGAATCCACCTGAGGATGGGCAGCCATTGTGATATGGTTCCGGAAGTTTTGGCATCGGCGTTCAAAGACGCTTCGGAAGGCACCATGGCTGAAGGGGCTGAATTAAACATTGGTGTCGTTGCCCCCAAAGCCAGATGCGACAGTTGTGACATCGAGTTTGCTGTCGACATGATCAAGGCCCCGGTCTTTACGTGTCCGCAGTGCGGCGGGAAAGCCGGCAAGCTGGTCTCCGGCAAAGAGTTGGAAATCGCGCTTGTCAGAGGAAAGATGCCCCCCCGATCGTGAGCGAAAGCGGGGGGCTTTTTTTGTCTTGCCTCTTCCCGTTTTCGTGATTATTATACGGATAGGTCGGGGAGCCACCCATCCTAATCAACATACCTTGGCGGGAAACAGCTTAGGAATATCTTAACCCACCGTTAAGACTGGCTCTCCGGCCTTTTCTGTTTGCTTGAGTGGTCCGGTAACCGGGCGAACGGGGAAAGTCTTAGTCCGGACAACCGTCCGCCTTGCCGGACTGTCAGGTGGACTTACTCAACTCCAGCCCTACCGTGTAGAGCGTGTCCATAAGGTGACCCAGTCGGCCCCGTAACTGCTTATACCCCTCCGGCGTAAGTCTCCCCTTGCACGACTCAAGGGCGGTCACACAACGGTCTATCCGGGCCAAGGCCTCGTCTACGGGATCAGTCCCACCTTGTTGTCTCTTTTCTTCCTGATTCACAGCTCCACTCAGTCGAAAATCATATGTCCCAAAACGGCAGTCAAGTAGAGTACGAAAGACTCGTCAAAAAAGTCAACGAATATCGCTGCTCTCATCCTCTCCACTCCCTGACACTAACCGCCCTTGAAATAGTACATGTCCGGTAAACCGGATTTGTACCATAAGATTGCCGACCTGTTGCGTCCACTACACAAAAGTGGTATTTGTTTACTGTAGAATAACACAAATTACCCTGTCTTAGACACTGACACAAAAGTTAAGACTATTATAACTACTCCAATTATATAGAGATAACCAAAGCCATTGAAATTGGCATGATGTTTTCATGGTTGTTCTTTATCCTTGGAAACGGACGGGTATCCAGACACCAAGACGTTCTGAAACCCGATCCCCGATAAGAGACACAAAAGCGATCTAGACTGGGAGGATTTTCCCTATGGTTTCGAGGGCGCCCGACAACGGAGGACGGCGTTCAGGAGTTGACCGAAGACGGTTCTCGTACAGTAGCTATATACCTGAACGGCGGGATCAAAGTGACCGCAGATGCGGCTTGGATCGAAGGAGTGGTCTGGATAGGAGGGGAAATACGGACCGCAGAAAGACGTTTGACATGTAATCTTCTGTCCGTTTCACTATAGACGTTTTCCGCTGGGCTTATATTGCCTCTTCTCCCGTCTACCCTCTTATATCTCTCACCTAGCGGCACCTCACACGCGAAAGACAGTTGGAACTATTGTTCCCACAAACAGGGCACTTTTTTGGGACATATATGTCTTTCCTTTCTCAAATTGTTACTCAAACTACCCTTTAAAAACAACAAACTCATCCCTTGCAATGATTTAACTTATTGGTTTCATTTGGTTTTATTTTACGGCTCGCGTATTGGCACTACTATTGCTCAAACCTTATTTAAGGCACACGCGAACGCAAAAATCCAAACCCTCTTATGTGCGAGCGAACATTGAAGTATTTGACTAAGACCTTATTGTTGTTTTTGTTCATTCTGTGGCCGGCAACGTCCGGATTGAGCGATTACAAGCCGCTCGCCACCTATACCCTGCCCGCCGACATCATGCGGGTGGAACTGGCCACGGAAACCTGGGTATATCGGCTCTATAAAGATGGAACGGTAAAAAAGATCGTTAGCGAAAGAATTTACGCCGCCGGAGAAGAAAAGACGGCGGACGAAGACGTATCATAAAAAAAGCCGAGGATTGTTTCCCCGGCCCTTGTTTTTACTTGGTAGCGGGGCCTAGATTCGAACTAGGGACCTTCGGGTTATGAGCCCGACGAGCTACCAGACTGCTCCACCCCGCATCAACAAGTCTTTAATTTAAGCCTTTGAGCAAACGGTGTCAAGGATTATTTGGTCAGTATCAGGAAAGGCTTTTCAGGCAGTAGCACCGACCAGTGGTTAAGACCGCAAAAAATGGGTCATGAGCCGATACCCCTCGGATATCTCAAGGGAACCCTCGCGACCTGATTTTTCGCTAAACCCCGACGCCCCTTTATCCGCGGACGCCGAAATATCCGTCCCACATATGGCAAAAGGGACAGGTTCCGTCGTATGGGTACGCACCGAAAGGGGGGTGTTATGATCCGTGGTTACCAGTAAACGGTAGGCCGTCATTCCTTTTAGTCCGTTCAACGCAGGCCCAACCACCTTGCCGTCAAACGACTCAATGGCCCGAATCTTTTCATCCAATAATCCTGCGTGACCTGCTTCATCAGGGGCCTCCACGTGGACATAAACCAGGTCTACGTCCGATATCGCTTCCAGGGCGTACCTGGCTTTAGCCTCGTAATCGGTATCAAAATAGCCTGTCGCCCCAGGCACTCGAATCACCTCAAGCCCGGCATAAACACCGATCCCTCGGAGAAGATCCACCGCCGATATGATCGCACCTCTCAAACCCGTCTTATCTTGAAAGGAGGGCATCTCAGGTGCATGGCCTTGTCCCCACAACCATATACCGTTTGCAGGCGAGCGGCCGTTTTCCATCCTGATTTTGTTGACCTGATGGTTCGCTAAGATCGCTTTCGCCTTGTTCATTAAATCCGATAACGCTGTGTGGCGGTTCAGTTTGTCGAGATACGGCTCAATCCGTTGTCCCGTGATGTCATGGGGAGGCGTTGTATCGATGGCTTCGTCGCCACCCTTCCAAACCATTAAATGGCGATATCCGACACCGGGATAAAAACGAAATGTATCGTCGCCGAGGGCGCGGTCGATGTCTGTCATAATCTCGCCGGCCTCTTCACTGGAGATATGCCCGGCGCTGTAATCACCCATCGTCAGCCCTGCCTCTCCATCGTTGAGGGTAACCAGATTGCATCGGAAAGCCACATCATTGGGTTCGAGGGCCACCCCCAGGCTGGCCGCCTCCAATGGCCCTCTGCGCGTTCGAAGGCGCTTGGGGTCATATCCCATCAAGCTCAAGTTGGCTGTATCACTGCCGGTCTCACACCCATCAGACAGGGTCTTGACGACGCCGATCTCACCGTGGTCCGCCACCCAATCCATATGGGGCGTTCGGGCGACGGCAAGTGGTGTCCGTCCATCAAGTTCAGCCATCGGATAGTCGCCCATGCCGTCGCCTACCAACACCATATATTTCATGCCCAATCCTCAATTCGAATCATCACTGTCTTGTCCTTGACCACGTCCAAGTCATCGATTCTGGAAAGTGCCGCGTAGACTGCCGCTTCCCGAGCCTCGTGGGTAATCATGACGATGGGAACCGCTCCGACCAGGTCCCGACCCTTTTGGTGAACCGACTCAATACTGATATCATTTTCGCCCAATATGCCGGAAATCTTGGAAAGGACTCCCGGACGGTCATGGGCGGAGACCCGGAAATAATACTTGGCCACCAAATCTCGGGGAGATTTAATCGTTCTGGGTTTAACCCGGTCGGGCTGATACCCGAAATACGGCACTCTGCCCATGGAGTTGCCGAGAATGTTTCGAGCCACGTCAACCAGATCGCTCACCACAGCGCTACCTGTGGGCATCATCCCCGCTCCCGGCCCATAGAACATGACATTTCCAACGGCGTCCCCGGAAATATAGAGCGCATTGTAGGCCTCATTCACATTGGCCAACAGGCTGCCTTCCGGAATCAGCGTCGGATGAACCCGGGCCTCGATGGAATCGCCATCGTCTTTTGAAATGGCCAGAAGCTTGATCCGGTATCCAAACTCCTTCATGAAAGCAATATCCAGGGAGGTTATCTTTGAAATACCTTCCGTATAAACGCTGTTAAAATCGATCGGCACCCCGTAAGCAATCGACAAAAGTATGGTCAACTTGTGGGCTGCATCCACCCCTTCCACATCAAAGGTGGGATCGGCCTCCGCATACCCCAGATCCTGGGCCTCCTTTAACACCTCGGAAAACGATCCGCCTTCGTTGGTCATCTTGGTTAGGATATAATTGGACGTGCCGTTCAAGATGCCGAAAAGCCGGTGGATCCGATTGGCAACCAGCCCTTCCTTAATGGACCGGAGCAGAGGGATACCCCCACCCACACTCGCCTCGAAACCGATCTCCACTCCTTGTTTGGATGCCGCCGCAAAGATTTCCTCCCCATAAGCGGCCAAAAGGGCCTTGTTCGCAGTTACCACATGTTTTCCGTTCTCTATCGCCGCCAGCATGAATGACTTGGCCGGTTCGTATCCGCCGACGAGTTCGACAACGATATCCACCTCCGGATCATTGATCACCTGTTTCGCGTCAGTGGTCAGCACCCGCTTATCGACCGTCACCCCACGATCGGAATCCACATCCAGGTCACCGATCCATTTGAGTTCCAACTCCGCCCCAAGCCTGGCATCAAGCAGATCCTTGTTTTCCAACAAGATCTTGGCAGTGCCGGAACCAACCGTGCCAAAGCCAAGCAACCCCACACGAATCTTTTTCATTGTCATTCCTCAGAAAAGGCGCCAGCACGCACTGTCACCCATATCAGTTCTCGAGACCGTCCCAGGTCTTCGCACTCCGTCTTGGTAACCTCTTTTTGTTAAGGTCTTACGTATTCAAGAACCACCCAATTCACAGACCCCCGGCACGGCCGCACCGGACCGGCTTTCAAATTGACTACTGAAGAACCTTTCGAAGTCCCCGTATGGCCTGGTTGGTTCGCATTTCGTTCTCAATCAAGGCAAACCGCACGTATTCGTCCCCGTACCGGCCGAACCCGAGCCCCGGAGAAACCGCAACCCCGGCTTTGCGGATCAACATCTTGGAAAACTCCACGGAGCCCATATGGACAAACTGATCGGGAATCCGTGCCCACACAAACATGGTCGCCTTGGGACTTTCCACCGGCCAGCCGGCACGATTGAGGCCTTTAATCAGTGTGTCCCGACGCTTTTTGTACGTATCGACGATTTCCCGGACGCAATCCTGAGGACCGTTGAGTGCGATGATGGATGCAATCTGAATCGGCTGAAAGATCCCGTAGTCCAGGTAACTCTTGATGCGCCTAAGCGCGCCGATGATCTCCGGGTTTCCGACACAAAACCCCACTCGCCACCCGGGCATGTTATAACTCTTGGAAAGGGAAAAAAACTCCACCCCCACCTCTTTGGCTCCCGGCACCTGAAGCAGGCTGGGCGGAGAATAGCCATCGAATACCAGATCTGCATAGGCCAGATCGTGAATCACCATGATGTCATGCTCTCTGGCATAGTCCACGATCTTTTCAAAAAACCCGATATCCACCACTTCGGTAGTGGGATTGTGAGGAAAAGAGATGATCAGCATCTTGGGCTTGGGCCAGGTCTGTCGGGTAGCTGCAAGCAAGTTTTCAAAAAAATCCTGGTTCGGCCCCAATGGAATTCCCCGCACGTCCCCGCCGGCGATAATGGCCGAGTATGGATGTATCGGATAAGTCGGATCAGGTGAAAATATGACATCCCCCGGCCGCACCGTGACCAACACCAGATGAGAAATCCCCTCTTTGGCGCCGATGGTTACAATGGCCTCTTCGTCGGGATCGATCTCCACATCAAAGCGCCGCTTATACCAATCACAAATCGCCATGCGGAGCTTGGTAATTCCCATGGAGGCGGAATACCTATGGTTATGACCTTTACGAGCGGCCTCCACCAATTTGTCTACGATATGTTTCGGTGTCGCCATGTCCGGATTGCCCATGCCCAAATCCACGATATCCTCACCGGCGTGACGGGCATCCATTTTTATCTTATTGACCATGGTGAATACGTAAGGAGGGAGACGATCCAGTCTGGCAAATTCTTTCATAGGAAGAGCCTTTCGCAAATATCTGATTTTGAGGATTATTACCCGCTTTATGGCACACCCTCATAGAATTTGTCAAAAATATTTCTTTGACTTTTCCCCTCGCTTACTCTAAAAGCAGGAGCAAATCTGGGGGTACTATATGGCGGAATCACTTACTTACCAAGACGCCGGTGTTGATGTGGAAAAAGCAAACCGGTTTGTCGAACGGATCAAACGACTTACCGAAAAAACGCCCCGTTCCGGCGTCATCGCCGGCATCGGCGGATTCAGCGGTCTTTACTCTCTCGACATTTTAAAATACAAGAACCCCGTCTTGGCGACATCCACAGACGGCGTAGGAACCAAGCTCAAAATCGCCACACTGGCCAACAAACATGACACCGTGGGCATTGACCTGGTGGCCATGTGCGTAAACGACATTATCGTGCAGGGCGCCCGCCCGCTCTTTTTCCTGGACTATTTGTCCATGGGAACGCTGGTTCCGGAAACCGCCGAAGCCATCGTCCAGGGCATTGTCTCCGGGTGCAATGCCGCCAAATGCGCCCTCATCGGAGGGGAAACGGCCGAGATGCCCGGTGTTTACGCCCGCGGCGAATATGACCTCGCCGGGTTCGTCGTGGGAATCGTGGATAACAACAAAATCGTCGACGGATCGGAAATCGGCGTAGGGCATCAGCTCATCGGCATGGCGTCAAACGGGCTTCACAGTAACGGGTTTTCTCTGGTCCGAAAGATTTGTTTTGATAAATTAAACCTCACGCTAGACAACCAGGTCGACCCCCTTCAGGTCCCCTTGGGAGAAGAGCTTCTGAAACCCACGAAGATTTACGCAGAGACCATACGCCATTTGCTCAAAGACTTCCCCATTCACGGAATCGCTCACATTACCGGGGGGGGCATCGTGGACAACCTGCCCCGCATCCTACACTCTTCGTGCAAGGCGGTAATCAAGGAAGGAAATTGGGAGGTTCCGCCCATATTCCGCTTTCTTCAAGAAGCGGGCAAACTCTCCGCCACGGAAATGAGACGAACCTTCAATAACGGCATCGGCATGGTGCTTGCCGTCCCCGCCGACGCGGCTCAAGACGTGGTCTCCTTTCTGGCTGCCATGGACGAAAAAGCCTATGTTATCGGGGAAATCGTCAAACGAAAAAAAGGCGAGGGGCAGATTTCGTGGAGTTAGGCCTCATTACCCCAATGCCGTCGCCGAATGGTTAACTGCCGGCAACAATATCGTAAACGGCCTCCAAAGCCTCGGGAAGTTTTTGGGGTTGACTTCCTCCGGCCTGGGCCATATCCGGCCGTCCTCCGCCACCGCCACCGACCATGGCGGCCACTTTTTTGACCAAATCACCGGCGTGGTGCTTCTCGAGTTGATCTTTGGTCACCACAGCCACAAGCTGGACTTTATCGGATGTTCTACTTCCCAAGACAATGATGCCGGATCCCAACTTGCCTTTTAACCGGTCCGCCAAATCCCGAAGGGCCCCATGGCCGTCTGCGGAAACTTCCTGAACCAACACCGGCACCCCGGCAACCTCTCGCACGCCGGAGAGCGCGCCTTCCACCGACGCATCCGCCAGGGCTTTCGATTTCAGAGAGGCAAGTTCTTTTTCCATCCCTTTTAGGTCGGCCATGAGCTTCTCCACCCGGTCGGCCACCGATTCAGGCCCCACTTTCAGCATATCGGAAACCCTGTTCAACGCCCGGGCCGCTTCTTGAACATTGTGGAGGGCACCCATCCCGGTCAGCGCCTCGATCCGTCGAACCCCGGCGGCCACACTCGTTTCCACAACGATCTTGAACAGGCCGATGTCTCCCGTACGGCCGGTGTGAGTGCCCCCGCAGAGTTCCTTGCTGAAATCGCCCACGGTTACGACCCGCACCCGTTCGCCGTACTTCTCCTCAAACAGGGCTGTCGCCCCCGCATCCAAGGCCTCATCGGCGCTCATCTCTTGGGTGTCAACAGGCGTATTCTCGAAAATCTTCTGATTCACCTGGGTCTCCACCGTCTGAAGGGTTTCCCGGTCCAGGGCCGAAAAATGGGTGAAGTCAAACCGCAAACGTTCCGGGGAAACGAGCGATCCCGACTGCTTCACGTGGTCGCCCACAACGCGACGAAGTGCGGCGTGCAGAAGATGGGTGGCGGTATGGTTCCTGGCAACGGCGATCCTCCGGCCGCAATCGACCCGGGCGGTAACGGTCCGGCCTTTCGAAAGGCTCCCCCGCAGGACTTTTCCTTGAAGGATGATCAGATTGTTGGGATCCTTCAAGGTATCGGAGACCGTCATCTCGAAATCGGGGCCGACTATGGTCCCCTGATCCCCCACCTGTCCCCCCGCCTCACCATAGAACGGTGTCTTATCGACGACCAGTTCAACCGTTTCACCTTCTTCAACCCGATCCACCGGCTGGCCGGCTTTAACCAGAGACAACACCGTCGCCTCGGTGCTCAGGGTATCGTATCCCACAAAATCCGTTTGGACACCCTCCGCAGCCAGGCGTTTATAGGCCTCGGCGGTATCGACATCACCGGAGCCCTTCCACGCACTACGCGAACGCCGTCTTTGCTGCGCCATGGCATCGTCAAAGCCGTCCATGTCCAGGGACAAGCCTTCGTCACGAACCACGTCCTGGATAATATCCACGGGAAAACCATAGGTATCGTACATCTTGAAAATCAACTCACCGGGAATTTG
This sequence comes from uncultured Desulfobacterales bacterium, assembly GCA_964440795.1. Classification (GTDB taxonomy): domain Bacteria; phylum Desulfobacterota; class Desulfobacteria; order Desulfobacterales. Next base: position 12,128 of record CAYTTQ010000049.1, read on the forward strand.
GCGCTCCCCGGCCCGACGCAAGTCGCTGAGTGCGTCGTCCAAAACTTTCATCCCGCTTTCCAGTGTTCCCAAAAACCGCTCTTCTTCGACCTGAATGATATTCTCGATGTAGGCCTTCGATTCGGAAAGCTCCGGATAGGCCGAAGCCATGACTTGGAAAACCGTCCGCGCCGTGTCACACAAAAACGGGCGAGTCAGGCCCAAGGACCGACCATATCGCATGGCCCGTCTCAGGATTCGGCGAAGGACATATCCCCGTCCTTCGTTGGACGGCAACACCCCGTCACCCACAAGGAAAGTAATGGCCCGACTGTGATCCGCCACCACCTTCATGGCCACGTCCCCATCCGGCACACGCTTGAAGGTTTCGCCCGACAATTCTTCTACTTTTCGGATAATCGGCATAAACAGGTCGGTTTCAAAATTACTCTCCACACCTTGAACGACCGCCGCGATACGTTCCAACCCCATGCCGGTATCAATACTGGGCTTCGGCAAGCGCTCCATTTCACCCGACTCATTCCGATTGAATTCCATGAAAACGAGATTCCACAACTCCAGATAGCGGTCACAATCACACCCCGCCCGGCAATCGGGCCGACCGCAACTCATCTCCGGACCTTGATCGATGAGGATTTCAGAACAGGGACCACAAGGGCCCGTATCCCCCATCGACCAGAAATTATCCTTCTCGCCCAAACGGACGATCCGCTCTTCCGGGACATCCGAATTTTCGGTCCACAATCGGTATGCCTCATCATCGTCTTGATAAACCGACACCCACAGCTTTTCCCCGGGTAGCGCATACACCCGCGTCATCAGGTCCCATGCCGCCTCTATGGCCACGGACTTGAAATAGTCACCGAAGGAAAAGTTTCCCAACATTTCAAAAAAGGTGTGATGCCGGCGGGTATACCCCACATTCTCCAAGTCATTGTGCTTTCCCCCGGCCCGCACGCATTTTTGGGAGGTACAGGCACGAGCATAACTTCGCTTTTCCTCTCCCAAGAAGGTGCGCTTGAACTGCACCATGCCCGCATTGGTAAACAGCAGAGTCGGATCGTCCTGAGGTACGAGAGATGAACTTTTTACAATCGTGTGTCCACGATCCTCAAAGTACTTTAAAAAGGCTGTGCGTAGTTCATCCGATGTTTTCATAATTGGTTTTCGCTGCCATGTATTAAGTGTGAAACTGAAGATCAACGGCGCAAGGCGCAAGGCTAACGGTGCAAAGCGAGCGGCTAAGGCCTTACACCTTAAGCCCTGTGCAGTTGTTACCCTTTATCCTTTCTTGCCGGCCTTTTGCTCGCCTTTCTGCCCGCTCTGGGCCGCTTCTTCTTCCGGGGTCTCCGTGGTTGTCATACCCAAAGCCGCTTTGGTCTTTTCCCTTATCTGCTCAAAAATATCGGGATTTTCCTTTAAAAAGGTCTTCACGTTTTCCCTTCCCTGACCGATTCTTTCCTTCTCAAAGGAATACCAAGCACCGCTCTTTTCCACTACCTCCATCTGCACGGCCATATCCAGCAGATCGCCCTCTGTGGAAATCCCTTCCCCATACATGATGTCGAAGTGTGCTTCCTTGAAAGGCGGCGCCACCTTGTTTTTTACGATACGAACCCGGGTTCGATTTCCGGTAACCTCCTGGCCGTCTTTTATGGCTCCGGTTCGCCGTATATCGAGCCGAACGGACGAATAAAACTTCAGCGCGTTTCCGCCCGGCGTGGTCTCCGGATTACCGAACATGACCCCGATCTTCATCCGAATCTGATTGATAAATACCAGCGTGGTTTTGGATCGACTGATACTCGCTGTCAGCTTGCGTAGCGCCTGGGACATGAGGCGCGCCTGTAATCCCACGTGGGCGTCGCCCATTTCCCCTTCAATCTCAGCCCTCGGCACCAAAGCCGCCACAGAGTCGATGACCACCAAATCCAGGGCACCACTTCGGACAAGCACTTCGGCAATCTCCAGCGCCTGCTCCCCCGTATCCGGTTGGGAAACCAACAAATCGTCACAATTGACACCCAGCTTCCTGGCATAGACGGTGTCCAACGCATGTTCGGCGTCCACAAACGCCGTGATTCCCTCTCGCTTTTGCGCCTCCGCAACCAGATGGAGAGCCAGGGTCGTTTTCCCGGAAGACTCCGGGCCGAACAACTCCACCACCCGCCCCCTGGGGATACCCCCGACGCCCAATGCATTATCCAAGGCCAGAGATCCGGTGGGGATAGCGGGGACATCCGCCACCACCTGACTGCCGAGCTTCATGATGGACCCCTTACCAAACTGACGTTCTATTTGGGTAATGGCCAGTTCAACCGCCTTTTCTTTGTCCGCCGATGCCGACTGCATAGATTCCCCCTATCCATCAAAATTACGGCCGATCGCGTCAACCCGTCATTTCGGCCTCTACTAGTTTTGTATACATGGCCCCTTGGGGCCGCAAGGTACTCTGGTATAAAATGACCGAAGCCACGTTGAATGGGTCGGTCACGAAGTCTTCTTGTTCCTCCAGGGCGGCCCTCAATGTTTGCTTGTTTATGCGACCCTTGATACGGCCGACCGTGAGATGGGCCCTGAACGGTCTTTTTTCTTTTGGAAAGCCGACACCTACCAAGGCCTGCTCAAGCCTTTCGTAAAGACCCCGTAACACCTCCAACTCCCCGGATATACCGGTCCACACAATCCGCGGTCGCCTGATATCGGGAAACACCCCCACCCCTTTACCTGCCAACGTAAACGGACCGACGTCCGTAATCGCCTCCTTGATGGCGGCTCCGATCTCCTCTACGCGACCGACTGAAATATCGCCCAAAAACTTGAGCGTCAGGTGCACCGATTCCATACGAACCCACTTGATCTTCAAGTCGGATCGTTTAAGGCCCGCTTGCATATTGCCAATACCACGAAGCACATGGTCTGGCAAATCGATTGCCACAAAAGCACGGATTTTGTCCTTCATATCAACAACTATCCCATCTGGTACTATCCAGGCCCTTCACCTTCAAAGTATCGGCTTACCATCCGCAAGGCCTCGGTGGCACTTTGCTCCTTGATGTCCAGCCGACTTCCTCTGAAAGAAAAATGCCGGCCGATTTCGCCCTTTTCTCCAGCGAGACCCACATAGACCGTACCGACCGGTTTTTCGGGCGTCCCGCCGGTGGGTCCTGCAATCCCGCTTACGGCCAACCCCATGGCAGTGCCGGCCAACCTGCGAACCCCGGATGCCATGGCCCGCACGCACGATTCACTGACCGCGCCATGGTCGGCAATCACCGCTTGGGGGACGCCAAGCAAACTTGTCTTCACCCGGTTGCTGTAGGCCACAACCCCCATTTCCAGATATTGTGAACTTCCGGAAATATTGGTTAAGCGGTGACAGATCAATCCCCCGGTACACGATTCCGCTACGGCAATGGTCTGCCCTGCGCCACGAAGCAAGCCCGCCACCTTCTCTTCCAAAAGCCCATTTGTCATACACTTCCCCGCACCGTCACGAATCGTGACTCTATTAAGCCATACTCTTCAGAACCAACAAGATCCTCAACACCGCGTTGGCATAAAGACCTGCAAGGACATCATCTCCCACAACCCCCCAGCCGCCGGGCAACCGCCTTTCCAGGGTTCGTATGGGAAAGGGCTTGAGGATATCCATAAACCGAAACACCAAAAATCCTGCTATGACGGTTTCCAGCCGCCACGGTATAAACAGCATGGTAACGAGAAACCCGGCAATTTCATCAATGACGATGAGGCCGCTGTCTTTTTGCCCGAAGACACCTTCGGCCACGCCGGCGGACCAAACAGCCACCAGTGTAACGAATGCCACCACCAGGGGCCCGCTGACAACACCCAGCCGCGATACGAGGTAACCCCCGGGAATCGCCACCAGTGTTCCAAAGGTTCCGGAGGCCACAGGCATATAGCCGGAGAAGAGGCCCGTTGCCAAGACGATGGCGGCTTTTCGACGAAACGTCGTCAATCCTTTTTCTCTTTGGATATCTCAGCGCGTATCATCCGGTAAACCTGCCTGAGAGGTAGCTGTTTGTCCCGGGCGATGCGCCTGCAGTCTTCGTATTCGGGCACGGAAACCGCGCCGCTGGGTGCGGACACCACTTTAATTCGAACCTCACCCAGACGGGTGCTGACGGTTTCAATCCGACGAGCCAGTTTTCTGCGCTCCGCCTCATGGAAACGCACCCCGGTAGCCGTAGTTTCCGTAAGGATCCGATCCACGATCCGTTCTCGCACCCCCAAGTCACACAACACTTGAACCATGATACCGGGGCGATTTTTTTTCATATAGATCGGCACCCAGCTCACATCGAGCGCCCCGTCTTCAAAGAGTCGTTCCATGAGGAAACCGAATATTTCAGGATTCATATCGTCGATGTTGGTCTCGACGATCTGAATTCTATCTTCCTGGAAGTCCGGTTCACGGCTTCCTACTATGATTCGGAGCAAGTTGGGACGATCTTCCAGTCTTGCCTTGCCGACCCCGTATCCCACCTTATCGACGGACATTCTCGGCATGGCACCAAACCTTGCTGTAAGGGAGGTCACAATCGCCGCTCCGGTCGGTGTCACCAATTCGGAGGACACCTGGGTGCCCTGGACCGGTACCCCTTCAAGGAGGGCGATCGTGGCCGGCGCCGGAACGGGTATCACCCCGTGCGCACAGGTAACAAACCCCTTGCCCAAGGGTATCTCCGAGGCCACAACATCTTCAACTCCCAGCCACTCCATACCCAAGGCCGCACCGATGACATCGACCATGGCATCAATCCCGCCGATCTCATGAAAGTGCACCTCCGCCACGGGACACCCGTGAATCCGGGCTTCCACGTGGGCCAAGCGGGAAAAGGCTGCAAGACTGACATCCTTTACCCGACCGGATAGACTACAGGCCTCAACGAGCTTCTTGATTTCTTCATAGTTCCTCGAGCTCCGGTCGTCATCAACGACGACCTCTACCCTGGTTCCCCCAATGCCTTGTCGCTCGGAGCGCCGAACATCCAAATGAAACGTCCCGGGAATCACCTCGCCGAGCGTCTCTTCTATATAGGTCGCGGGCACACCAAGATCGATGCATGCCCCCAGCACCATATCCCCGCTTATACCGGAAAAACAATCAAGATAGGCTGTCTTCATTGTCGTCATTCGAGCATTGCTTCGTTCGGCAGTATAACATCACTCACTTGAAAGAATAGAACCTGACTTTTACCATACAACCAGAAGCGAGTCAAAACGCCCCGACGGCGAAAAACCACCCCCGAACTCTTAAACCAGATGCCGGGTCACGCAAGCTTTCTTTCGATGTTGCAGCTCCTGCTTGCGAGCGATAGGCAAGCGGAGTGCAAAAAAAGTTGACACTCTCTCTAATTGCCGGGTATATTAGAAACTTAAGCGTGGAAGTGGATAGCTCGCTGGTGGGGCTCCCGGACTTCAAATCCGGTGTGGGGCGCTAGAACCGTCCCGGGTGGGTTCGATTCCCATGCACTTCCGCCATTTTTTATTGAAATCATTGGCTTTTTTGCTCACGATGTGTGTCCCCAAATGGTACCCGGATTATTTTCTTCTTGCCCATCAGCGCCCTTCTGGTCTCGACTTCAACCGACGCATATTTCAGCACGGATTCCCTGCGGGTATGGTCGGTAATCATCTGTAACTCATCCACCGTCCCGCCGCATTCATTGATAAACTGAGAACAAGACGAGTGTTTCAAGCCGGCGTACATGCCGATCTTTTCCCCGGCTTTTTTACACGCCGCGTTCCAATTAACTGAGGGTTTTAAAGAAAGGAAAGATGCCGTCCAGGGAAAGAAGGACAGAGACCCATTTCGATATCTGTAACATTCCTCTTCGAGCGTCGAAGGCCATACCTAAGCTAAGCAGGAATCCCAATTGGTTGTGCAATCATGTTTTGAACTGCTGTATAAAGATCAATATCCACTTCGGGGGCTTTTATTGTAATAATAACAGAATACCGCGCTCGTTTATTCCATCGGGCATGCCTGGGATTCTCTCTCCACCATCCGATTACTGGATAGACGGCGATGTACCCACGGTCGGCCAGTTCGGCAGCTGTTCCCCTCCACATGTCAGAATGAACCGAACCAAGCCTTCGGAGCTGTGGGGCCGAGAGTCCAATTGACGTCTCTTGGGGGTCCAGACGCCCTTCCTGTTTCTTCATCCCGCGCGGCTCTGTTTATCCGAGCTCTAAATTCTTCAAGAGATTCCAACTGTCTTTTGACATCGTATCTGAACCCGAAAGGTAGCAGGGTCGCATCTTAATTATTAACTATTGACAATCTCCTCTCGTTCAGTGTTCTTGCCCCCTTGATGCTATCGTCGTTCGGTGTTGAGCCATCAGTCTCGGAAGCTGGCAAATGTATCCATTCCACAACGGCCCGTGATGTAGCCATCTATCTTTGCAGGGAGTTGACCGCAGCAACTGGAACCCAACTGGGAAAATACTTCGCGGACATATCCGGCGCAGGTATCACGGTGCGGTACAATCATGTGGTTAAG
>CAYTTQ010000050.1:0-1772 GCA_964440795.1 uncultured Desulfobacterales bacterium
TGTGCTGCATTCGACGTCCACTTCGCCAACGGAATCAAGGGTCTCTAGAGGCCTCAGACAGTTAGGTGCCTTGAAATTTGAAGCGGCCCCAACGCTTGTAGCTCGTAGGTCAGGTTACGCCGTCAGGCGTAACCTGACAAATCGGTGATCAAGTTCGTTGTCAACAGGAGGCCGCGGTGCAGCTTAAACCGGCCTTTTTCGACGCCATCAATTTTGCCATTCGGAAAGGTTTATGGTCTTTGATGCCGAGTCATCATCCACCTTCATGGTGCAGTTGCCTTCAAAAACCACCCCCTCATCAATCACTACCACCGGGGCGTGAAGGTCACCATGAACTCGTGCGGGCGGCTGTAATTCGATACAATGAATCGCTCGAATATCGCCGCTGACTTCACCGCTGATGGTCGCCGTGTGCACCAGGATGTCGGCCTGAACCACGGCCCCGTCTCCCACCACCACGATCCCCTCCTTGCTTTCTATGGTACCGGTGAAATGTCCGTCCAGCCGCACCGTCCCCTCGAAAGCCAATTTCCCCTCCAATGTCGTTTCAGGACCCAAAAACGTCTGGATGTCCGTGCTTGCCTTTTTCACAACCCATTTCTCCTTCTCCATGATGGTTTGACAAGAGGTTTTCGTAACGCCATCAACTCTTGAACATGAACCGCCGCATGCTGATATTCAACAAGATCCCCACCCCGATCAAGGTCACCAACAGGGAAGACCCGCCGTAACTGATCAGTGGCAAGGGAACCCCTACCACCGGCAACAATCCCAAGGCCATACCGACGTTGATCACCATCTGCCAAAACATCATGCTCGTAATCCCCACGGCCAGGACGGTACCAAAGGGTTCCTTGGACCGAATGGCGATACTCAGTCCCCAAACGATGATCCCCATATACAATAAGATAAAGAGTGCAGACCCCAGAAACCCCCATTCTTCGGCCAGAACGGAGAATATGAAATCCGTATGCTGTTCGGGAAGAAAGGAAAGGGCGTTTTGAGTCCCCTCCAGGAACCCTTTCCCCCACAACATGCCCGACCCTACGGCAATCTTGGATTGAATGATATGGTACCCGGCGCCCAGGGGATCTTGCCCGGGGTTCACAAAAATGGCAATCCGTTGCTTCTGGTACTCCTTCAGAAAAAACCAGGCCGCGGAAGCCGTTAGCCCCCCCAGTCCTCCCAGAAAAACGAGGGTACGCCGTTCGATCTTTACGAACACGGTCATTGATCCGGCAATCAGAAGCACCACGAGCCCCGTGCCCAGGTCCGGCTGATTTGCAATCAACAAAAAGGGCAGCAGGCTCCAAAAGATCGGTTTCCATAAATTCCTAAGTTCGAATCCCTCGGCCGACACTTGGTCCGAAAAATACCTGGCCAAAACGATGGGTAGCGCGATCTTTAGCATCTCCGAGGGCTGAAACGATACGGGCCCGAAGGTCAACCATCGTTGCGAGCCTGAAACCTCTTTTCCCCCAATTAGTACCAACACAAGAAGGGCGATACAGGCGGTGTAAATAAGCCCCCCAAATCGGTACAACCACTTATAGTTGAGAAGAAACGCCCCCACCATGGCCACCAGGCCGAGAAAAAACCAGTACAGCTGTTTTAAATATACGGGTGGACCCGGTGCCCGGCCCGCGATGGCACTGGCGTTTACAGCACTGTAAAGCGTCAATATCCCGGCACCGACCAAGACCAAGGTCAAGCCCAGCAACCCCCAGTCAAAATGTTGTACCAGCCGTCTGTCAAACATAGAAAACCTCAAT
>CAYTTQ010000050.1:1872-17980 GCA_964440795.1 uncultured Desulfobacterales bacterium
CAACCCCCAGTCAAAATGTTGTACCAGCCGTCTGTCAAACATAGAAAACCTCAATCCCCAACCCCCAAATACGTTTCCATCATCTCCCTGGCAATCGGACCTGCGGTACTACCCCCATGCCCTCCATGTTCCACAAATACGGCGACCGCAATCCGAGGCGCTTCTACCGGAGCAAACGCGACGAACCAGGCATGGTCCCGAAATCGAAACGGCGTCTTTTCTTCTTCATCGGCATCGGGACGTTCTCCCATGGCCACGACCTGGGCCGTTCCCGTTTTGCCGGCGACACTGACCCCGGCGATGTCCGCAATCCGGCCGGTTCCTCTGCGACTGTTGACCACCGCCGTCAATCCATTCCGGATCCGTTCCAGCGTTTCGTCAGAGACCGGTAACCGTCCCATATCTTCGGACTCAACGACCGTCACTTCTTCCGTGTTGACGTCTTCGATCCGCTCTACCAGCAGCGGCTTGTAAATCACCCCGCCGTTGGCCACCGCGGCCACCAGGGAAGCCATCTGGATAGGCGTAACCAGATTAAACCCTTGCCCAATGGCCACCGACAGGGTTTCTCCGCCCTGCCAGGGCACCCCCACTTTCCGAAGCTTCCACGCCTGCGTCGGCACCAAACCGGAAACCTCGTTATCGAGATCCACGCCGGTCGGCTTGCCCAGCCCGAAGCCACCCGCATACTCGGCCAGGGTGTCTACACCGAGTTGCTCCCCCACCTTATAGAAGAACACGTCGCAGGACTGAGCAATGGCCTGAATCAATTCAACAGATCCGTGCCCCCCCCGTTTCCAGCACCGATAGGTGCGGTTTCCGTACCGGTAGTACCCCGGACAAAAGTGCTGGGTGGTGTCTTCAATCACTCCTTCTTCCAGTCCCGCAGCGGCGGTAACGATCTTGTACGTCGACCCCGGGGGATATTGTGCCTGGATCGCCTTGTTTCTCATCGGATGGAACGGATTCGACGCCAGGGCCTTCCATACCTCCGCGCTCATTCCTTCCACAAAGGCATTCGGGTCAAACGCCGGACGACTGACCATGGCCAGCACGTGGCCGTTTGCCGGATCCAACGCAACGGCCGCCCCCACCTTTTCCTGAAACATGTCCTCGGCTTTTCGCTGAAGGGACAGATCCAATGCGAGGTAACAGTTTTTACCCGGCCGTGCGGGTAGGGTCTTCAACACCCGAGTCACCTGACCCAGCGCATTGACCTGAACCTGGTTTCGCCCCGGTTTTCCGCGGAAATCGGCCTCATAGCTTTTTTCAATGCCGAAACGACCGATAAAATCGCCGTTTCGGGTTTCCGGATAATCGCCGCTGTTGAGTTCGGCCTCACTGATCTCCCCCAGGTACCCGATCAAATGGCAGGCCCGCTTTTCTTCGATATAGTGACGCATCGGTTCCACGGTGATGATCACGCCGGGCAAATCCAATTTGTGGGCCTCCACCACGGCCACCGAATCCCGGCTCAAGTCTCGTTTCAGCAAAATCGGCTTAAACAAGGCCCCGCCGCGCCTCGACTCCAGCCTGGCCAGCAGTGTTTCTACATCTTCGTTCAGGTGCGCGGCCAATTCTTTCACCACCCCGTCGGGATCGTCGGCATCTTCAGGAACGATGGACACGTTAAACGACGGCCGGTTGTCTACCACCAGGCGGCCGGTTCGGTCAAAAATCAATCCGCGAGGAGACGGAATGCTCCGGAGACGGACGCAATTGTTTTGCGAAAGCCTCCGAAACTCAGCCCCTTTAACCACCTGCAGATAGTAGAGACGAGCCCCCAGGATCAGAAAAAACGCCAGCACAAAGATCACGCTACCGGACAATCGATGGCGATACCAATCCGTATCGACCGTTTTCAAGTAATTGTCTTGCATGAACGACTACTTACCATCGACGCCCTGAAGTCGATAATGCACGTTGGCCAGTACACCCAGTATAAAAGGTCCGGTGAGCGCCGCCAGGGCAACCTGCCACAGCAGGGGCCCAACCATACGAGCAGCCGGGAATGCACCGTCACCCACACCCAGAGAAAAGACAAGGAACAACAGATTTTCAAACAGGACACAAACCACGAGCAAAACCGAGAGGGTGAAATTTGCCCGCATGGATAAATAATTGGAAATCAACTTCACGCCGATAAACACCCACAAATAGGTGGTCATGTAAAGCCCGAATTGCCCTCCGGAAACCAGATCCATGACATAACCCAAAAAGAGAACGACGAACAGGCCCCCCTTGACCGGCAACCGGAGTCGGACAAACACCACGATGGGAATCAACAAATCATAGACTGCGTTATGAAAAAAGGGCAGACCCAACAGGGTGGTTCTTAAAATCACCAACGCCATTCCCAGCACGATATATACGCCGGCCGCCTTCATCCTTCACCGCCCTCACCGTCGGGGTTCGTAATGACTAAAACCTCTTCCAGTTTTGCAAAGTCGACGAACGGCTCAATATCGACACTTTGAAAGATACCGGCCGGCGATTTGGCCACCTTCTTGACGGCACCGATCCGTAAGCCTTTGGGAAAGACTCCGTCCATCCCGGATGATATCACCACGTCCCCTACCTGAATGGCGTCTTTTCGCAAGGCATATTTGAAGAGACAATATTCGGCGGTTTTTCCTTCGACGATGCCCCGCGCCCGTGTCCGTTGCACCAAAGCATCTATGGCACTGCTTCGGTCGATCATCAGCATAACCTTTGAGTGGGCAAAGGACGACTTCACCACCCGACCCACGATACCTCTCGGGACGACCACCGGCATCCCTTTGCTCACCCCTTCCCGAGTCCCCACATCGATGAGGATGGAATGAAACCACCCGGAAGGATCCACGCCCACGACCCGGGCGGCCAGGAACGAATGCGTCAGGTCTTCTTTCATTCCCAGGAGTCTGCGGAGTCGCTGACAGGTATGCCGGGTTTCAATGTACCGGCTCCGTTCCGCTTCAACCCTTTCGAGCCGTTGCCTCAACCGGTCATATTCCTGCCGGGTAGACAGCAACCAGAAATAGTGGTCCCACACGTGTTCACAGAAATCGACGGATGCCGTCACCCCCCCCTGGAAGGGTGCAATGGCGGCCAGGATTATCTTGTCGGCTAGGCTGTTGGTATGACCCCGCTTGGCACTTACGGAAAGCAGGATAATGTTGATTAACGCAAAAAGGATGAGGCAAAAAATCGTGAGCAGTCTTTTGGAAAACATGACCCTGGCCGGCAAAGGAGCTTTTGAGGTCCCATACCCCTTTACTGAACGGTTACCTCTCTTAGAAGCGCAATCTCTTCCAATGCCTTACCTGATCCCAAAACGACCGTGGACAGAGGGTCATCCGTCACCCGGATGGGCAGGGAGGTCTCTTCTCGCAGGAGTTTGTCCAGATTTTTGAGCAGGGCGCCACCACCGGTCATGACGATTCCGGTGTCGACAATATCCGCCGCCAGTTCCGGAGGGGTCTGTTCGAGTGCCGTCTTGACGGTTTCTACAATCGACTCGATCTGTTCCGAGATTGCCACCCGTATCTCTTCAGAATCAATGGCCAAAATCTTCGGTATCCCGGACACCAGATCCCGACCCTTGACCTCTATCGTTTCTATGTTTTCCGGGTTGGGATAGGCATTGCCAATGGTGGTCTTGATCAACTCCGCTGTTCTCTCTCCGATCAGCAGGTTATATTTGCGTTTAATGTATTGGACAATGGCATCGTCCATTTTGTCTCCGCCGATCCGAATGGAGCGACTGTACACGATGCCCGCCAGCGATATCACGGCCACCTCGGTTGTTCCGCCGCCGATGTCCACGACCATGTTGCATGTGGGATCGGTTATCGGGAGACCGGCACCGATCGCCGCTGCCATAGGCTCTTCGATAAGAAATACCTCCCGGGCTCCCGCTGATTCCGCCGACTCTTTTACGGCCCGTTTTTCAACCTGAGTGATCCCCGAGGGGACACAAATGATAATCCGGGGACGAATCAAACTGCGGCGGTTGTGCACTTTTCGGATGAAGTGGCGCAGCATGGCTTCCGTCACCTCAAAGTCGGCGATGACCCCGTCCTTCATGGGACGAATAGCCACGATATTTCCCGGTGTTCGACCCAGCATGCGTTTGGCTTCCGCCCCGACGGCCAGGACCTTGTTCTTTGCTCGATTGTCTGTTCGAACCGCCACAACGGAAGGCTCGCTGAGGACAATTCCCTTGCCCTTCACATATACCAACGTATTGGCCGTTCCCAAGTCAATGGCCAAATCATTGGATATCTTACCCAAAAGTGCATTTAACACGTTGCCTGTCTCCTACCGTCTCGTATTTTCGATCTGCTATGTACCGGGGAATAAACAATGACGCCAGGCAATCGTCGGTTAGTCCGACAGAGTCGTTCGCATAACGAGCCAACGGAGCCGACCGAGTCTCACCCCAGGGCGATCTCGTGTCAGTGCCTGTCAATGCAACAAGTGAAATAAAAGCACGAATCGTGCCAGACCCATCTAACTTCGGAACATTTGCCGAATAGGAGTAAACTATTAACAAGGCCAAACACTTATTTCAAGGGAAAAAGCGCCCGCCAAGCGCTGATGATGAAAAGAAATTGAATTTTCCGCCCCGCTATGGTTTGAAGTGGCACAATAATGATCAAGTTCGTTGAAAGCTATTGCAGGCGGAGTGATCTCTGGTCCTATGCCCCTGGTAAGCGTCATCATCCCTTCTTACAATCGCGCCTGGATCCTGAAAGAGGCGATTGATTCGGTCTTCGCCCAACGGTTCCGGGACTTCGAACTCATAGTCGTTGACGATGGATCGACAGACAACACCCCTGAACTGCTGGCAGCATATCGGAACCTTCGGGTGGCCCGACAGGGCCACTCGGGGGTGAGTGCGGCTCGCAATCGGGGGATTTCGTTGGCCCGAGGCCGGTACGTGGCCTTCTTGGACTCCGACGATCTGTGGCTGCCGGAAAAGTTATCCACTCAAACCGCCTTTTTCCGAAAGCGGCCCAACGCCCTGATCTGCCAAACAGAAGAAACCTGGGTCAGAAACGGAATAGAGGTAAACCCCAAGCGTCGCCACATCAAGCCGTCGGGAATGATCTTCGAAGATTCCACCCAACTTTGCCTTGTAAGTCCCTCGGCGGTCATGATACGCCGAAGCCTGTTTGATCAGGTGGGCGGCTTCGACGAGCGGTTACCCGCCTGTGAGGATTATGACCTATGGTTGCGAACGACTTGTCAATTCCCGGTCTATCTGCTGCCGCCCCCTCTGGTCATCAAGCGGGGGGGACACCGGGATCAACTCTCCAGGCAACCCGGTCTGGACCGGTTCCGTATTTATGCGCTTCGCAAGATTCTTGAAAACCCGCCCGAAACAGGACTTTCGAGGGCCCAGGAACGGGCGGCGGTGGATGTTTTAAGGGAAAAGTGTCGTATCTATGCAAGCGGGTGCCTGAAGCGTGGACGCGTCGAAGAAGCGCGCTATTATCTGGATCTAAGAAACCGCTTTTCGTCTTCAGGCCTTCGCCGTTGCGCCGAAAGGCCGAGTAAATGAATAGCTTCATATGGGCAATTCCGGCGGCGGTATTGTCGGCCGGACTCCTCTGGAAAGGGTCGGAATGGGTTGTCGATTCGGCTGTCCGCATCGCCAACCGGTTTAATATGTCCGACATGGCGATCGGGTTGACCATCGTGGCCATCGGAACGTCGGCGCCTGAATTCGCAGTCACCATAAACGCCGCGGTGCAAGGATTGCCGGACATTTCCGTGAGCAACGTCGTCGGATCCAACATTTTTAACCTGGGGTTCATCTTGGGCGGTTGCGCCGCCATCCGCCCAATCGCCACCACACCGACCATCGTTTGGCGAGACGGCATTTTTCTGCTGGCCATGTCCTGTTTGTTGGGTCTTTTTCTTATGGATCTGACCTTGTCGCCCGGTGAGGGAGTGATCCTTTTTTCCACCCTGGTCGCATATATCGCCTATCTTTTTTTCAATAAGGCGGACGCGCCCAAACCCACCGAGGCGCGAGCCGCCGACTGGAAAGACATCCCCTTGTTGGTAGTCGGATTGGCGAGCGTCGTGGGGGGCGGACATCTGCTGGTCTGGTCGGCATCTTGTCTAGCCAGGGGCTTGGGCTTGTCGGAGTGGGTCATCGGGGTCACCATCGTGGCAGCAGGCACCTCGGCACCCGAATTCGCCACCTCTCTCATGGCCGCCGTCAAAGGCCGACATGCCATGTCTATCGGCAACTTAATCGGCAGTGACCTGTACAATCTGCTGGGGGTCCTGGGACTGGCCGGCATGCTCGGGCCGCTCTCGATCGATCCCGCCGGATTAACCAGCGTGTGGTTGTTGGTCGGCGTGGTCATGTTGGTTGTTTTTTTTATGTTTACGGGCTTCCGGGTTTCCAGAGCGGAGGGCTTTATGCTTGTCGGAATCAATCTGGTTCGCTGGATCCTCGATTTCTCGGCCAAGGCCTAGAAGGGGTTGTCTTTTTCGCGCAGCGGTGCTAAGGGAACGGATATAGATTTGACCCCTTCCCACAACCTTTTGTCTTTCTCCGGCAAATGAGCAGACGCATAAGATGGCATAAGATGAATGTTACAAACGATAAAAGCGATCCTATGAGGGGTAACGGCAACGCTTCGGTCCATATCGGGATCGATATTGGTTCCGTGAGCGTCAACACGGCGGTTCTAACCAGCGCCCCGGACATTCTTTGGGAAGATTACAGCAGGTCCCGAGGCAAACCCTTGGAGGTGGCCACACGGGTTCTAACCAAACTCCTTGAAGAATTTCCTCCTGACCGCGTGGCCTCCTGTTCCCTGACGGGGACCGGCGCCGTTCAAGTGGCGGAGGTCATGGGGGGAAAGTTAGTCAACGAAATCATCGCCCAGACCAAGGCGGTGGAACACTTCCACCGGGACACAAAAACTATTATCGAAATCGGCGGGGAAGACGCCAAACTGATCCTCACGCGATTGGACGCCTCCGGCAATCTAATCATCGATGACTTTGCCATGAACAGCCTGTGTGCCGCCGGAACCGGTTCCTTTCTGGACCAACAAGCCCATCGAATGGGATACAGCATCAAGGAGTTCAGCCGGTTGGCCCTGCAATCGGAAACACCGCCTCGCATCGCCGGACGTTGTACCGTTTTCGCCAAAACGGACATGATCCATTTACAGCAAGGCGCCACACCGGACTTTGAAATCATCGCCGGCCTTTGTTTCGCCCTGGCCAGAAATTTGAAAAGCAATATCGGAAAGGGCAAAAGCGTTGAGTCACCGGTGGTGTTTCAGGGCGGCGTGGCCGCCAATCATGGGGTGCGAAAGGCCTTTGAGCAGGTTTTGGGCCTGGAAGACCAAACCCTTGTCGTTCCCACGCATTACGCGTCCATGGGGGCTATCGGGGCCGCCCTGACGACCATCGAAAGTAACCCCGAGAGGGCCCGTCCCTTTCGAGGCCTGGAACATCTTCGAAATCATCTGGCAACCCATTCGCCCAAGGCCAAACGGCTGCCCCCGCTGACCGACGTCTCACAAATCGCCCCGAGTGCCGACCTGCCACCGGCCCGGAAGGGACCGCGGCGAACAACGAATGAACCGGAATCGGTCTATCTCGGCATCGACGTGGGCTCCATCAGCACCAACGTTGTTTTGATCAATGCCGACAGGGAACTCATCGCCAAGGCCTACCTGATGACCGCCGGTCGCCCACTGGAAGCGGTCAAAGAGGGACTTCGCATCGTTGGCCAACAGTGTGGAGACCGGGTAAACGTGGAGGGCGCGGCCACCACCGGATCCGGACGGTATCTCACCGGAGACTTTGTGGGCGCCGACATTATTCGTAACGAGATCACCGCCCAGGCGACGGCGGCCGCCGATATTGATTCTCGAGTGGATACCATATTTGAAATCGGCGGTCAGGATTCCAAATACATCAGCTTGAAAAACGGCGTGATTGTCGATTTCATGATGAACAAGGTATGTGCCGCCGGGACCGGTTCCTTTTTGGAAGAACAGGCGGAAAAGCTGGACATGTCCATCAAGGAAGAGTTCGGCCGGTTGGCGACCACGGCAAAGAATCCGGTGCGGCTGGGAGAACGCTGCACGGTCTTCATGGAATCGGACCTGGTCCACTATCAGCAGCTGGGATGCAACAAGGACGATCTGGTTGCGGGGTTGAGTTACTCCATCGTAGAAAATTACCTCAACCGGGTGGTGGAACATCGCAAAATCGGCGATTTTATATTTTATCAAGGGGCCACCGCCCAAAACGCGGGAATTGTCGCCGCGTTCGAAAAGACGGTGGGCAAACCCGTCCGCGTACCTCCCCACTGTGACGTCACCGGGGCCATCGGCGCCGCCCTGCTGGCCATGAAAGAACGCACCTGGGAGAACTCCCGGTTTAAGGGATTCGATGTCAGCAAGTCCCGGTACACCATCCGTTCCTTCGAGTGCAACAAGTGTCCCAACCGGTGCGAAATACGCAAGGTCTCGGTGGAAGGCGGAGAGCGCCCCCTCTTCTACGGTGGTCGGTGCGAGCGATATGAAAGCAAGGCACCGGACACCCGGAAACGGTCCCTTCCGGACCTTTTTGCAGAAAGGCAAAAATGGCTCCTGGAAACCCCGTTTGAGGAGGTCGTTCACAGGGGGCCCAAGCATAGACGGGGAGAAATCGGTATTCCCCGGACCATGTTTTTTATGGAGCTGGCCCCGTTTTTTATTACCTTTTTTGAAACCCTGGGATACCGGGTCATTATCTCTGAGCAAACCCATAAGCGACTGATTCACAAAGGTGTGGAAACCATCGTGGCGGAAACCTGTTTTCCCATCAAGGTGGCCCACGGTCATCTTCTGGATCTGGTGGAAAACGGCGTGAAGACGGTTTTTCTGCCTCATGTGGTCGATTTAAAGCGGACCGCCGGGTCGGCTTTTGGTTACTTGTGTCCCTACGCCCAGACACTGGCCTATACGGTCCACTCCTCCGTTGACTTTAAGAAGGCCGGCGTTCGGACGATACAACCGGTTCTTTATTTCGGGAGGGGATATTCCAAGCTTCTCAAGGGGCTCAAAACGCTGACGCAATCGATGGCAGTCTCTTCCAATGACGTTTCGCAGGCGGCTGAAGTCGCCTGGAACGCCCAGGAACGTTTCTATAGCCGGCTTAAGACCCGCGGGGATGCCATATTGAAGGGACTGGGATCGGATGAGAAATTGATGATCGTGGTCAGTCGTCCTTACAATGGCTTTGATCCGGGGATTAACTTAAATCTTCCGAAAAAACTAAGGGACCTGGACACACTGGCCATGCCCATGGATTTTCTGCGTCTCGATGAGGCGGCAGTACGCAGTCGGGATGTCCGCCATCAATACTGGCGATTCGGGCAAAAAATCATGGCAGCGGCCGAAATCATTCGCGATAATCCTCATCTTTTCGCTATATATATTACGAACTTCGGTTGCGGTCCCGATTCCTTTATCTCTCATTTCTTTCACGAAAAACTGCAGGGAAAACCCTACCTGGAAATCGAAATCGACGAACACAGCGCCGATGTGGGGGCCATCACACGGTTGGAGGCCTTTTTAGACAGCCTCAAGAACGCTGCCCCCGATCGGCCTCAACGGGCGGCAAAAGCCCGCCCCACAAGCTCGGGGTCCCCAAAGCGCAAAGTATTTATCCCGCCCATGAGCGACCAGGCCTATGCCGTGGCCGCCGCTTTCCGGGCCTGTGGGGTGGAAGCGGAGGTCCTCCCTGAATCAAACGAGGAAACCGTGGCGGTGGGACGTCAGTTCACCTCGGGAAAGGAGTGTTACCCCTGCATCTTGACCACCGGAGACATGGTCAGGCAAACCCGTCGTTCCGACTTTGATCCCGACAAATCGGCGTTTTTTATGCCTTCGGGCACCGGCCCCTGTCGCTACGGGCAGTACCACCGCTTTCACCGGCTGATACTCGACAAACTCGGGTATTCCCACGTTCCCATATACGCTCCGGACCAGAGCGAAGTCTTTTACAAAGAACTCGGGATGATGAGCAGCGACTTTCCCAAGCTCGGCTGGCAGGGCCTGGTGGCCGTCGACCTGCTTGAAAAACTGGTTCGCCAAATCCGTCCGTATGAAGCGGAGGCCGGCGCCTCCAACCGGCTCTACAACCAGGGACTGGAAAAGATATGCCGGGCCGTGGAAAATCGGGGCAGCATCATGGGGGCGCTGGAACAGATCCGGTCCACTTTCAATTCGGTATCCTTGAACGGCTCCAAGCCCAAACCGGTGGTCGGTATTGTGGGCGAGATCTATACCCGGGCCAACCGGTTCGCCAATGAAGACGCCATCCGGAAAATTGAGGCCCTGGGCGGGGAAGTCTGGATGTCACCGATTGCCGAATGGGTATTGTACATCAACTTCATTGCCAAACAGCGCAGTTTTGAGAAACGACAGCCGAGCACCTGGTTAAAGAATCTCTGGACCGATTACCTGCAGAGACGGTATGAACACCGCTACGCCGCTGTATTCAACGACAGCCTGCGATATCTGTGGGAACCCCCTACAAGAAAGCTGCTTCAAAAGGCCGCCGCCTATGTGGACTCCCGTTTTCGGGGCGAATCCGTATTGAGCGTAGGGAAAGGAATCGATTATGTGGAACGGCGGGCCGCCGGTCTGGTAAGTATTATGCCTTTTACCTGCATGCCCGGTACGATTGTCAGTGCCTTACTTAAGCGATTAAAGGAAGACAACGACAACATTCCCTACCTGAATCTGTCGTACGACGGTCAGGCAGAAACGAACACGACCACACGCCTTGAGGCATTCATGTACCAAGTCCTCCGATACCATGATAGGATTTCCGGGAAAGGGTAATAACGAGACCCCATGACAGCTACAAAAGAACAATACAAGATATTGATCAACGCCGTCGATCCTGAAGAGTGCCGTATCGCTCTGGTCAGAAACGGCAATCTGGAGAATTTCAGTATTGAAACCACCGCCGGTGAGTTGACCCGAGGCAATATTTACAAAGGAAAGATCACCCGGGTCGAGCCGAGCCTTCAGGCGACCTTTGTCGACTACGGCGCGGAAAAAAACGCCTTCTTACAACGGCACGATATTCACAGCGACTATTTCGCGGAGAAACCGAAAGACAGCACGAAAAAACAGCCCGGCTTTTCCGACCTCATTAAGCCCGGCCAGGAACTCCTGGTTCAGGTAACCAAAGAACCCATGTTGCACAAAGGCAGCATGGTCACTACGTTCATCTCTTTGCCGGGCCGCTACACGGTTTTGATGCCCGGCGCCAAGAGTTCGGGGATTTCAAGGCAGATCACCGACGAGAAGGAAAGAAAACGCCTCAAGGATATCATCGCGTCCTTAAAAATACCGGAGGGAGTGGGAACGATCGTTCGCACGGCGGGTTATCAGCAAAGCAAGCGCAACATATCCAAAGACGTTCGTTACCTGCTGAGGCTGTGGGAAAATATAAAGAAACGGGGCATGTCCACGCCGGCCCCCTGCCTGTTGTACAAGGAACGCCATTTGGCCATACGGGCGATTCGGGATCTGTTCACCACCGAAGTGACGGAAATTCTTGTGGACGATAAGGCGGTATACAAAGACGTCAAAGAGTTCATGCGGATCATTTCTCCCAAGCAAACGCGCATCGTCAAACTCCACAACAGCCCAAAGCCCATATTCACCAAATATGAGCTGGAAAACCAGATCGGTTCGATCTTTGACAATAAAGTCGCCCTTTCTTCGGGCGGACACATCGTCATCAATCCCACGGAGGCCCTGGTGGCCATCGACGTGAACTCCGGAAAGTCGACCCGCGAGGGATCCATCGAGAAAACGGCCTATTCGACCAATATGGAAGCGGCCGCTGAAATCGCCAGGCAGCTGAGACTTCGCGATCTGGGGGGGTTGATCGTCGTTGACTTCATCGACATGAAAGACCGAAAACACAAACAGACGGTGGTAAAAGCCTTAAAAGATCATACCAAACTGGATAAGGCCAAAATCGGCGTGGGAACCATATCCAAGTTCGGCCTGCTGGAACTGTCCCGTCAGCGCATCACCGCCCCTATCGAATACGGCAGCTTCATCCCCTGTCCCCATTGCAACGGAAAGGGCCTGGTAGCCTCCGCCGAACGGCTGGCACTCGATTTTATGCGTAAACTCCGCCTGGAAATATTAAAAAACGACACCAAAGCGCTGAAAGGCATCGTTCCGGTCAATGTCGCCGACTACCTGCAAAACAAAAAGAGACGCGAGCTTCTGGATGTGGAAATGAAGCAAAGCCTGACCATCACCATTGAAGGAGACGCAACCCTTCATCCCGGCGAAAGCCGTATTGTTCGAAACTGATCCTCACACCCCCGGCGGACCAGCCGCCTCCCGTCGAAGCATACGTCCTAGGTCCTTGAATCTGCTTGACCTTGTCGCTGTTTTGCTGTAAATCCCCTGGAGCGCTCTGCAGCCCGGCCCGGAGTGTTTTAAATTTCGAAGCGATGAGGAATTGCATATGAGTTGGGACCAATTCATCGATCTCTTGTTTAATATCCTTTATACCCAGACGGGACTCTTTCATCTCCATTATAAGCTGGTCATTATGTGGGCCCTCGCCCTTTTCTTTATATATTTGGCCATTGCCAAAAAATATGAGCCCCTGCTGCTGCTTCCCATCGGCTTTGGTATCTTTATCGTTAATTTTCCGCTGGTACCCCTCATGGGCATCGGGGACGAGGGCAAGCGGGAACTGTTCAACATATTCTATCACTACGGCGTAGAATGGGAAGTCATCCCGTGTATCATATTCCTCGGACTCGGTGCGATGACCGATTTCGGCCCCCTGATTGCCAATCCGAAGACCATGGTGATCGGCGCCGGAGCACAACTGGGGGTGTTCATCACCTTCCTTGGGGTACTGCTGTTCGGCTTCACCATGAAAGAGGCGGCATCGGTGGCCATTATCGGAGGCGCCGACGGCCCTACAACCATATATTTGACGGCGAAATTGGCCCCGCATCTCTTGGGAGCAAATGCGTTGGCCGCTTATTCGTATATGGCCATGGTGCCTTTGATCCAGCCGCCCATTATGCGGGCCATGACCAACAAAAAGGAACGCCAAATTCAGATGAAGCAATTGCGGCCGGTGTCCAAACTGGAAAAGATTTTCTTTCCCCTTATCGTATCGGCCGTGATCGCCATCTTGATTCCCGCCGTCACCCCATTGATGGGCATGTTCATGTTGGGAAACTTCATGCGGGAAAGTGGGGTGGTGGACAGACTGGCGGGCTCCGCCCAAGGATCTTTGATGAATATCGTCACCATCTTTCTAGGCATTTCCGTAGGGGCCACCATGCAGGCGGATAAATTTCTCACGGCCAAACCCTTGTTGATCTTTACCTTCGGATTGCTCGATTTCGCGGTCTGTACCATCGGAGGAATCCTTACCGTGAAGATCATGAATCTTTTCCTGAAAGACAAATTGAATCCGTTGATCGGTTCCGCCGGCGTTTCCGCCGTGCCCATGGCGGCCAGAGTATCTCAAATGGTGGGCCAGCAAGAAAATCCGAACAATTTTCTCCTGATGCATTCCATCGGACCGAACCTGGCAGGCGTCATCGGGAGCGCATCGGCGGCGGGAATGTTGATTGCCATGTTCGGTTGAGGTATTGGGCGAGAAGGGGCTGTTTCCGATTGCCGGAGGCAAGCCGTTTGGTGAGAAAACCCTTATACAGGCCGGTTGAAACCCAAGACCGGCCCTATTGCCGACAATTCGACTCGGGAGCTATATATGGAAGCCATTGACTGGAATTATGCCATCGCCACGTTGATCATCCGTTTTGTAGGCATATTCATCGTCCTGGGCGTCCTTCAGGTAATCATGCAAATTTCCGGACGGATCTTTGCCCGTATGGACCTGGGAAAATCGGCGGACAAAGAGGCGGAAAGGCCGGGCCCGGTTTCGGCCATGAGCGAGGAGCAAGCCGCGGCGGTAGGAATGGCCCTGTATCTCTATGATCAAAGAAAGTAGTGGCCTGCAGATACCCGGCGCCCCATAGGGGCGACGCAGATGACGCGAGGCATGGGGCTTTTCTCCGGTTCCCATCTTCGGTGCGCTAAGCACCCCTGTCCAAGCGGCACGAGTCGCCGGATGCAAAACCACCGAACGCAATGTGCTATCGCTCACTGCCACGCATCCCGCAGCGAGAGCCGCAAACACCATACGGATTCAGATGGGAACCGGAGAAAAGTCCCATGCCGAACACGCACACAGGCATAGCCTATTCACATACCCCCCCCCAAAGCACGGGGCTTCATTATCAAGTGAATCAGCCGTAACCCATCTCAAGCCTGGCACTGAGCCGCCCCTATCCTCCGAGGCCTTTATTGGGTTCAAGAAAACCGAATTATGCCCCCTGCTTCCCTTGACATCCTGGATGATGTCTATACAGTTTACGAAGACTTCTCCAAAGATCTTCCCGTTGCTTGCCGGCGAGGCTGCTGCGTTTGTTGTACTCAGGATGTCGCCATAACCACCTTGGAAGGCCGTCGAATCCTCAAACGCCTGGCTGTTACGGAGAATCCGGGTCGTGACCGACTCGCCGCGGCAGTCCAATCACCGCCGGCGGCGTCACACCGCCCCGTCACTACCAATATGTTTGCCCGCCTATGTCTCCACGGACAGGACCCGCCGGAAGACAACCGTGACGAACTGAGACAAAAACGGTGCATCTTTCTCTCGGCAACGGATTGCCTGATATATTCTGACCGGCCGTTCGCCTGTCGATCCTTTTTCTCCACCCAACCTTGCCGGCTGGACGGAAGCGCCGTCGTGGATCCCTTTTGGCTCACTGTTAACTCGCTATTCCTACAATTTATCGAAGCCCTGGATGAAGGCGGCTTTTTTGGCCCCATGAACCAGGTGCTTTCTTTTCTGATTGCCCATGAGGGTCTTGAGCCGGAAAAACTTGTAACCCCATATCCAACGCCCGATGACCGTAAAGCGACCCTGGCCCCAAACGTGGCCATTCCCGCCCTCATGGTTCCGCCGGAACATGAACAGCGAACCCAACGGGTCTTGAACCGGCTCAAAGAAATCGCCCGGAAGCACGAGCAGGCGTCCCGCACCGGCCGGTAGATACATCTTTGGCGGCGTCAATATTTTGACAGCCAGCAGACTGGGATCACGCCCCGTTCCGACTCCCCCGCCCCCGGGCTGGATCGGGAAAGGGAGGATCCACATTACACTGCGGTCGACCCGTCACATTGGCACAATTCGTGCTCATCAACTCACCTGAGAAATACGCGTGCGATGTTAGGGCAAAAGCGGTCGCTTTTCCCCGGCAACCGCTCATGGCGGCTTACACTACTACGTAGTGCCAAGCCGATCGATTGCCCGGGTTTTCGTTTGTAGGCAAGGCAAGGATGAATTACAGACTCACCGATCTGTTCGACATGCAAGAAACCCAGAAACTGCTCGACAGCTTCTGTGATCTGGTGGGTATCGCCGCGGCGATTATCGATCTGGACGGCCAGGTTCTTCTGGGGTCGCGATGGCAAACCATTTGTACAGAGTTTCACCGGAAACATCCGCTCACCCGGGAAAAATGTATCGAAAGCGACACACAACTGGCCAACGACCTGAGCCAAGGCAAAGGCTTTTCCATCTATTTGTGTAAAAACGGTCTGACCGATGCAGCATCTCCCATCATGGTCGGTGGCCGACACGTAGCCAACGCCTTTGTGGGCCAGTTTCTGCTAATACCCCCTGATCGCGACTTTTTCCGACATCAAGCCGTGGAATACGGATTCCCGGAAACGGCCTATCTCAATGCCGTTGATGCCCTGCCGGTGGTCCCAAAAGACAAACTCCCGGCCGTTTTGGGTTTCCTGACAAATTTTGCCGAGATGGTCGGCAGAATGGGATTAAAACAAATCAAAGAGTTGGAAACGGAAAGGGCGCTGCGAAAAAGCGAGCAGAAATTCAGGCATTTAAGCAAATCCCTGACATTGGGCCTCATTGAAGTCCTCGATGCACTCACCGAAATTTACTCCGGCAACCCCGAGGTGGAAATACCGGAAACATCCGACATTGACCTGATCTCGGA
>CAYTTQ010000051.1:0-17962 GCA_964440795.1 uncultured Desulfobacterales bacterium
TGAATCGTGGGAAAAGGCCGCAAGTTCCGCAGTCGCACAGGCCGGAAAGTCCCTGCGCGATCTTCGCATTGCGGAAATATCCAAGCTGGATATGCAACTGGAAGACGGCAAGGTGCTCAAATATCGGGCCAGGGTCAAACTATCCTTCAAATACGTGCCCGGAGAATAGACTTCCGAACATAGGAATCAAAGAGTCATGCAGACGGCCGGCCTCCCTTTGCGATGTGGAAAGTCGCGAGCCCTAAGGTCTGGAGTTTACCTTAAGCGTCCGCATTCGGTTTATGGCGGCCGCCAGATCCAACGCCCGGAAGCGGGCGAGATTGCCCACGCTGTAGGGTACAAGGACGTCGAGACCTCCATTATCTACATCCTCGATTACCCGGCAGACTACGTCTTTGAGCGTACGATTTCCGTCCATGTACCGGACGGCATAGTGGATGGCCTGGGCGATGGCGTTGGTCTGTGACGGGTCAACCAACTGTTCCACATCCAACAGATCGATGTCCGTCCGGCCGAACATGATTTCATGAAGTCCTCTGGACCCCACCTTGATACGCCGGTTGCCCCGGTAGGGATCAAAGCTTCCCGCGATCGGCGCACGATGGCGGATTTCCCCGAAAACTCCGCCTCCTTCAGAGTCCCTCTTTGTTGCGGCGTTTCGGGAGATTTCATGGGCTTTCTCGGTTACGTCCGCCGCCTTGTAATCGGCCAATTGAATGACGTGATCGGCCACACTGAAATAATCACCCGATCCGCCCATCACCAGGACCGTGGACACGCCCTTCTCTTCGTATAATTGCCTCACTTTATCCAAAAATGGCGTTATGGGTTCTTTGTCTTTGGATACGAGTTGCTGCATCCGGTGGTCGCGAATCATGAAATTGGTCGCCGAGGTATCCTCGTCGAGCAGCAACACGTCACCGCCTGCTTCCAGAGCCTCGGAGATGTTGGCCGCTTGAGAAGTGCTTCCGCTGGCATTTTCCGTCGAGAAAGCCGTCGTATCTTTGGCGAGGGGCAAGTTGTTGATGAAAGGGGATATATCCGTCTTTTCAATGTTTCTGCCGTCCGATGCCCTGATCTTGACGGTTTGAGGGTTGGCGACACAAAATTCTCGGCCGTCTTTGTGAATGTGATTGTAGATCCCCAGCTCGATAGCGTTCAGCAAAGTGGACTTGCCGTGATACCCGCCTCCGACGATCAAGGTCACCCCCTTGGGAATGCCCATACCGGACACCTCGCCCCGATTGGGCAACGCCACTGTCACTTTGTATTCGGGGGGAGACAAAAACGGCACTGCCTTGGCTTCGTTCAACGGCCGGGGATCAATACCGCTTGCCCGAGGCAACAAGGCGCCATCCGCCACAAAAGCAATCAACCCCATGCGCTCCAACTGATCCCGCAGTGCATCGGCATCTTCCGCCAGTCGGATATGCCGATAAAGATCGCTACCGTCGATCTCATGAGCAAAGAGCGCGTTTTGGACAATCGCCGGAAGCTCTTCAAGCAACATGGCCTGGGCATCTCTTCCCGAAATCCGACGACCTCGAGCGGGCAGACCGACCCAAAACCGGGCTTCGACGCATTCATTGTTGACCACCATGGAACTGCGTTCCAGGATCTCCTGCTCCGGGCGGTCGATGGTAATCAGCCCGCTTTTTCCGGTGCCCCGATTGCCCCGGGAATTTTTCTTGCAAGCCGTGAAAAACCGACGCGTCAGAAAGTCGCGCAAAGCGATGGTCCGGCTTCTGCTCGACGTCGTGTCCGCCAAAAAGCCGGAATCCGCCCTGTCCACCCTGACACGAACCCGGCTGGGTGAGGCAAACGGATCTCCCTGCACATGGTCGATCATCAGGCAATATCGGTTAAACGCATACTCGCCTTGAATATCCTTGTATGCCTTGTATCCCTTCTTATCTATCCGTCCCAGTGTCCGCTTGAGGTTGTCGTCCGTCTTCATAACTCGGTCAATTCAATCTTCCAGTCTTGCAAAGTCTGTATGGCATCGTGATCGGTCATGTCACATTTGACGGGGGTAATGGAAATCCAGTCTTCTCCCAGGGCGGCGCCGTCACTGTCCGCCTGCGTTTCAAACGCCTGTCTCTCTATTCCCTGCCAGTAGTAAACCTGATTCCTCGGATCGCGACGCTTCTGGAATCCCCCCTGCTCGGACACCATGGGCGCCGTGCCTTGCCGGGTAATCCGCACCCCTTTGATCCGATCCTGAGGGCATCCCGGTATGTTGACGTTTAAAAAGGTGTACGGGGCCAAACGGTTTTCGGCCACCTTATTCACCAGGTCACGGACGAAGCGCGCCGCGAAATCGTATCCCACGCCAAAGGGGGGATCTTTTGAAACTGCAAGCGCCGGCACCCCCAGAAGGGCGGCCTCCTTGGCCGCCGATACGGTTCCCGAGTAGTTGAGATTAATGCCCACGTTGGCACCGGGATTGATACCGGATACGACCAGGTCGGGGGAACCGTCCAGGATTTCCACAATGGCCAGTTTCACGCAGTCCGCAGGTGTACCGGTCACGGCGTACCCGCATCCGCCGTTTGTCTGTACCTGGCTGACCCGCAGGGGGTTGAGCAGGGTAATACTGTGTCCAATGGCACTGCGCTCCTTATCCGGCGCGACGACACAGACCCGATAATCCTGTGAAAGGACCCGTTCGAGGGCCCAAAGCCCTTCGGCATGAATGCCGTCATCGTTGGTTAGGAGAATCTTCATGCCTGTTTACCCTGCTTTTTTAAAAAGCGTTCGCCCATCATTGTCAAACACGCCGGTTTCCAATAGGATTTCATTATGGATCGCCGTCAATTTAATGGAGATGCATCGAGATTTCAACCGGAAAACCGGCTCCCCCTCCCGCCTGCCGGCCTTTACATTCATGTGCCCTTTTGCATCAAAAAATGCCCGTACTGCAATTTTTATTCAGTTGAGGATGTATCTGGAATAACGGCCTTTGTAGAGGCCCTGCACAAGGAAATCCGCCTATCTTCGCCGCCGCCCTATACATTCGACACCTTGTATATCGGAGGCGGAACCCCGTCTCTATTGACGGGGCAACAGATACAAGGGCTCATAAAAAGTGCTCGGGAAACATTTGATTTCGCCGAAGCGGTGGAAACCACCATCGAAGTCAACCCGGGAACGGTATCGGCCGATTTTATTGACGGCATACTGACAGCGGGCGTCAATCGGGTCAACGTAGGCGTTCAGTCCTTCGACGACGACAATTTGGGGTTTCTGGAACGAATTCATTCCGCCCAAGCGGCGTGTCAAACCCTGGAAACCCTTCGACACCGTGGCGTGGCCAACCTGGGCATAGACCTCATCTACGGACTTCCTGGTCAACCCATCCAAGATTGGCGTTTGGACCTAGACAGGGCCCTCGATTTCGGGCCGGAACACCTTTCGTGTTACATGCTCTCCTATGAGCCGAACACGCCGTTTTCCAGGCGTTGCCGGAATGGTCAACTCACCGCCCCCGACCCAGATGCCGTGGGGCACCTATTCGAGGAGACCATTCATCTACTTACCGACAAGGGCTATGACCATTACGAGGTCTCCAATTTTTCCCGCGAAAAAAGATTTCGTTCCAAGCACAACCAAAAATACTGGTTTCACCAACCCTATGTGGGCTTAGGACCATCGGCGCATTCGTTTATTGAACCTCGGCGTTGGTGGAATCATTCAACCCTCGAAACCTATCTGGCCTCTTTGCAGATGAACCGGTTGCCCACCGGCGGATGGGAAGACTTGGACGTCGGCCAGCTCATGCTGGAAACCATATTTTTGGGCTTAAGGACCTCGGCCGGCATTGACACCGCGGTCTTCGAAAATCGATACGGGGTAAATTTTGACCGCTATTTTGGGGACCTTTTGGACCAGTTGCTGTCACGGGACCTATTGGATAGGCGGCAGGGTCGGATGACACTGACACGAAAGGGTTTAATGGTATGTGACACTGTGGCCGCTCTGTTTGCCGACAAACTTGACCGATGAGAGAAAGATGCCTTAAATATTGCTTGATTTCCACTTGTTATGCCGTATAAGATCGGTTTGCACGGAAAGCCTGCAGTAAAACCCAGGAAGAAAGGAACCGCTCGGGTAATGATATTGAAACAAGCCAAAGAGGTCCTTCAGATCGAGGCCGACGGGATTGTCGGGGTGATGGAGCGACTGGACGAGGCTTTTGTCGAAATGGTAAACTTGATCAATCACTCCAAGGGCCGGGTCATTATCACAGGTATCGGAAAATCGGGCATTGTGGCTCGAAAGATCGTAGCGACCCTCAACAGCACGGGAACCCGCTCAATTTTCCTTCACCCCGTGGAAGCCATGCACGGCGACCTGGGGATTGTAAGTACTGACGACGTGGTCATCGCCCTGTCCAACAGCGGGGAAACAGACGAACTCAACGCCCTGATACCCAGTTTAAAACGAATCGGCTGCTCGATTGTCGCTTTCACCGGCCGGATTGAGTCCAGCCTCGGCCGACAAAGCGATCTGGTCATTGACGTGGGGGTCGCCCGAGAAGCCTGCCCTTTGGGTTTGGCACCCACGGCCAGCACCACCGCCATGCTCGCAGTCGGCGACGCCCTGGCGGTCACCCTGATTGACAAGCACAGCTTTGGGGCATCGGATTTCAAAGAGTTTCACCCGAGTGGAAACCTGGGACAACGACTCTCTTTGAAAATCCGCGAAATCATGCTCACCGGCAAGAAAATTCCAAAGGTGTCAAAAGATCAAACCATGGCGGCGGCAATCAAAGAAATAGACCGAGGTAACCTTGGTGCCACACTGGTCGTTACCGAACAAGATATCCTTCTGGGTATCATTACGGACGGGGATATCCGAAGATACTTGGTCACCAATGAGGATGATATTCATGGGTGTTCGGTGGAAACCGTCATGTCCCAAGGACCCACCACGCTTCAACCCGACAATCTGGCCTCCGAGGCCCTGACCGTGATGGAAAAAAACCAGATTACCGTCCTACCCATTGTCAATGCCGTCCAGAAAATCAGGGGCGTCTTGCACTTGCATGAAATTTTAGGAAAGGGTGCATTTAAATTCAATGGGAAGTAATTTCCAGACACCCCCTAAAGGCCTGATCTGCCCGCTGGTCACACCCTGTAGAAAGGGATCGGGCTTGGACACTTCCGCTCTGGGAACCCTGATTCGTCACGTCGCCCCCCATGTCAGCGGCATCCTCCTGGGCGACCTGATGTATGGTGAAGGACAGGTCCTGGAGAAAAAAAACCGACTGGATCTGTTTTCCGGCGCCTTAGAAATGATACCAGGCGACCTGCCTGTTTTTATAGCGGTCACCTGCCAAAGCCGGGAGGAGACAGCCGAGATACTCGAGCAAACGGAAGTCTTTCTAAGACGCACGGCCTATCCGGGACCGGTTTTCTGGCTCGATGACCCCATTTACTACCACAGCAATCGGGGGTTACCCCAATGGTATCAATCAATCCTGCCAAAGACAGGCTTCCCGATTGTCTTGGCTAACCGTCCGGAATTGGTTTACCGGCGAAAACACATTGTTGAACACAAAAACATTCGGACACATGTTTTGAAAAGACTGGCTGATTTGGATCAGATTGTCGGCTTGGCCTTTCGCGGCTCTTTGAAACGGTCGATTAATTATCGAAAGGCCGTGGCAGGCCGCCGGGACTTCCGCTTTTATGATGCGGATGAACGGGCATTCATAAGGCAACCGAGTGCTCATGGGGTGCTGGCCGGCGGTGCAAACCTCTTTACCCGGGCCTGGCGATCCGTCACCGATGCCTGTTTAAATATTTACGATGTCGAGCTCCAGTATAGAGACTATCGGCATCAAATGATAGAAACAGCGGGAATGCTGGAAACGTGTCATGCCTTATACGTGCACAACCCCCCGGCCGTACTCAAACGGATGCTCCATATTGCCGGAATCCTTCCCGGCGATGAGGTTGCATCCGGTACGCCGGTCTTAACAACAGAACAACACCGGCGGATTGAAGATTTTTGTCGGAAATACGATTTGGCGTGATATTTGAATCGCCAGGAGAGTCCCATGGCCTGCTATTCGAGTCGCCGTGAACGGATACAAATCTGCTCATTCGCACCCCATTTTTTTAAAGACCGGATTTGAGGAACGGATTAACATGAGAAAAAACACCCATTTTGACACATCCATTATGGCTTTAGGGCAGCCCAAGATTACCTCCCCGCTGGGCGCTATATCACGCGATGGGGACCGGTATTTCGTGTCGGACAACGACCGGATACTGCTGAATATCGAGGAAAGCGAGTTGGCCAAGGCCAAAAAAGCCCGAAAGAAACCGTTGACCTTGGAAAGAGCCGGGCCGAGACAAAAGATCTTCTTTGATCCCAGTAAGCTTCGTTGTGCCATTGTAAGCTGTGGCGGGCTCTGCCCGGGGATTAACGACATTATACGCGCCATCGTCCTTACCCTTCACCATAACTACGGCGTCCCCAATATTTATGGCATCCGCTACGGATTCGAGGGCTTCATCTCGTCCTACGGACACGAACTTATCGAACTCACACCGGAGTTTGTGTCGAACATTCACGAAAGCGGCGGTACCGTCCTGGGTACATCACGAGGGCATCAAGACATCGCTAGCATCGTGGACGCTTTGGAGCGTATGAATGTCGGGCTGTTGTTTACCATCGGCGGAGACGGCACCATGATGGCGGCCACCCACATCACCAAGGAAATCCATAAACGAAAGCTAAAGATCAGTGTCATCGGCATCCCCAAAACCATTGACAACGATATCTATCTGATCGATCGATCGTTTGGGTTTGATACCGCCGTGGACATGGCGATGGACGTCATTCGTTCCGCTCACAATGAGGCCATCAGCGCTTCAAACGGAATCGGCTTGGTCAAGCTGATGGGACGGGACTCGGGATTCATTGCCGCAGCCGCCACTTTGGCGTTGCCCGACGTCAATTTTTGTCTCATTCCCGAATGTGACTTCGACCTGGAAGGACCCTCCGGGCTACTGGAAGCGCTCAGGCACAGACTTCTCAGCCGAAGGCACGCCGTAATCGTGTGCGCGGAAGGAGCGGGCCAAAAGTTTTTCACCGATCAAGTCAGCCAACGGGATGCGTCGGGGAACATACGCTTGGAAGATATCGGGATATTTCTAAAAGAACAGATCAACGCCTACTTCGATAAGATAGGCACCAACATCACCTTGAAGTATATCGACCCGAGTTATACCATAAGAAGCGTCGCCGCCAATGCCAACGATCACATTCTGTGCGGCTTTTTGGGAAGAAGTGCCGTCCACGCCGGGATGGCGGGCAAAACGACCATGCTGGTCGGTTTGTGCAACAATCAGTTGGTACACATACCGATGGCGGCTACGGCCGGGAAGCGCAAACACGTAGATCTGACCGGAGATATGTGGATGAGCGTTTTGGAAACGACCGGTCAAACTTTTTTGAAAAATATACTTGGGTAGTAATCACCGGGAGATGTCTTGCTCAAAGATATCCGCCCCTTCACTTGACGGCGCCCCCTCTTGGCCGGGCGCACCGTTACCGGCACCGGATCGCACGAATTTTTCCGCCAACTCCGTTATATCAGAACGCAGCGATTGAATCTGTTGAGTTAAATCCTTCTCCACCCGCTCTTGCTGCCCCCGAAAGGCTTCCATCGCCTGTTTATCCGCCTTGGTTTCTCCCAGGCGTTTATCTGCCACCGCTAGGGCCAAAAGCCGTTCTCTCACCTCTTCAACGTCGCGACCCAGTGCCGCAATTCTGCTCATACCGCTTTGGAAGGCCTTTTCGTGTTCTGAAAGGGCTTTGGCCGTTCGTGCAATCCGGTCGTCCATGTCTTCCGACTGTTCCTTGAGCGTCGCTGCCTGCTCGGCGACATTTTTTTCAACGGCGGAGAGTTCGCTACTCATTTTTTCCAATCTCTCGGACAGCCGGCTCTCCGCGGCAGCCCCCTCCCGCTTTGTCGCAACCACTTCTTCAATCTCCCGTCCGTATCCGTCCAGGCGTTTGACAATCTCCGGTACCCGGTCTTCCAACGCCTTCAAGCGCTCCCCAAGGGACCTTTCCATTTCTTGAAGTTGGTCTGACACGGCGTCCATCTGTCCAGAGAGCCCTTCATACCGAACTTGCACCGCCCGGACCTCTTTCTGGACATCTCTATCCGCCACCTCGCCGATACGCTGTCTTATATCCAGATAGACAAACGCCAGTACCACGAAAAAAAGTAACGGAATCAGGACAGTCGTAACCGAAAGGCGATGGCCAAGTCCTTGAACATCACCTTCCAGTTGTAGCTGCCTTTCTTCACTGCTGCCGAAAACGGCGGCATCATCGTCGTCCAACCCCGGTTCCTCGTACGCGGAGAGGAAATCTTCATCCGTTTCCCCCGTTGCGGCCTTATCCCATTCCTTGGTTCCAGCCCCCGGCCCGCGTTTCCCGCGAAATCGCAAAAGAAACCAGATAATACCGGCGATCGACAGGGCCACAGCCACTGCAAAGACAAAATAGCCCCCGACGCCGGTCCACGGGCCGTCCCCCGCTATTGATACCGCCAATTGCTTCAGGTAATCCACCATTGCTCAGCTCCCATTCCGCCTGAATTATCTCCGAGAAAGGCCGTTACTCTTTCGCCCAATGCCTCTGCCTGATCGCCCCCGTGAATATAGTGCTTGGCCCCCGCCATCAGATACAGAGCGGCATTTGGAATTCCCTCGGCGATCCGCCGGGCCTGGCTGACGTTTGCATACTCATCTTCTGTTCCCTGAACCACAAGGGTCGGGCACCTTATCTTGCCCAGTGCATCTTCAATATTAAACCACTGTCGAAATTGTTCGTCGAGCCATAAGTCAAACCAGGCCCTTCGCCCCTGAATCTTATGGGCGGCTTCGT
Organism: uncultured Desulfobacterales bacterium; assembly: GCA_964440795.1. Classification (GTDB taxonomy): domain Bacteria; phylum Desulfobacterota; class Desulfobacteria; order Desulfobacterales. Next base: position 8,914 of record CAYTTQ010000051.1, read on the forward strand.
TGCGTTCTTTCTTTTGAATACCCGCCTCGAACAGGCGTTTTGCCCGCAGCAGACCCTGTTGGGTCTTTGCCTCAACGTAAATGTGACCGGCAACCAAAACCAGAGCGGCGACTCGGCCGGGAAATCGTGCCGCAAACATCAAAGCGATGGTTGCCCCGTCGCTGAACCCACAAAGCCTAACGGGGTCATTCAGTCCCAGGGCATCCAAAAACTTCGATAGATCGGCCACATCGGCATCATGATAGGTCGGGGGGAAATCCAGCCTGGGAGTTGAATTTCCGTAACCACGCCGATTATAGACCAGCACGCGATATTGGCGGGCAAAGTAGCCAACGGACGCCCCCCACTCACCGATGTCCCCCGTCCCGCCGTGTAACAAGACCAAGGGAGCGCCCGTCCCCATGTCGGTGTACTCAAGGACCCCATCGGATATGGGCATAAGATCCGTCATTGTTTATCGTAGGCTTTGCCCAACCGGTCAAGAAAAGCGATGCGTTCCCGTAGCGGGGGGTGTGAGTAATAAACCCAAGCGTATACGGGGTGGGGATGGAGATTGGAAAGATTGTCTTTAGCCAACCGCCTCAGGGCGTTTTTGAGATCCCTTGACGTGCTCATCAACGTCACTGCAAATGCATCCGCCTGCCTTTCAAATCTTCTGGAAAGCCAGTTGCCGATCGGACTCAAAAACGGCGATATGGCTCCCCACCCCAACGCCACTAAAAATAGGCCCACATAAGAGGCTCTAGTCTCGAACCCAAACGCCGCGTATAATCCCTCCCACTCCAAGCAGACCGACGCCGCATAGAAGACCGCCATCGAAAACAAGCCCACCAGGATCACATTCTTGAACACATGCCCCTTTCGCCAGTGGCCGATTTCGTGCGCCAGAATGGAGATAATCTCCTCAGGGGGATGGGCGTCTACCAAGGTATCGAAAAGGACAATGCGTTTTGTCTTTCCCAGTCCCGTAAAGTATGCGTTGGTATGACGGCTTCGCTTGCCCGCATCCATTTTAAAAACGCCGTCGACACTCAGTCCTCCCTTTTCCATGATTCGCCTGACCTCGCCTTCCAATTCCTTGTCGTCCAACGGGGCGAAGTCATTGAACCAGGGCGCAATGACGGTGGGATAAAGGACCAGCAAAAGAAGCTGAAAGGCGAAAAAGACCCCCCATGCCCATAACCACCATAACGCCCCCCCGTATTCAACCAGCCACAGCACTGCCAGCAACAAGACACCCCCGATCAAAGCGCCAAGGCACATCCCTTTGACCATATCGATCAGCCAGGTTCTCAACGATGAGGTGTTAAATCCGTATCTTTGCTCAATTATAAAGGTCTTGTAGTAATCAAAGGGGATTGAAAAAAGGACCTGGATCACCCCCAGTACGCCGAAGAAGAGGAGACCCGATCCCACCACGCCCCAGCGAAGGCCCTCGAGCCGGCCCTGTAACGCGGGAAGCAAACCGTACAAAATGACCACAAGGAAACACAAACCGCCAACACATGAGGTCAGGACATCGAAACGCTCCGTGTCTATGGTATAATCCGTGATCGAAGCCAATCGGTCTTCATCGATATACCCAGCAAACGGCGCAGGCACCATATGTCCGTGTGTTCGTAGGTGACGGACGTTCGTCACCGTCAGAATCAGTTCCACGGCCAGACCCGCCAGAAACAAGACCAGATAGACTATCAACCAGGGGGTTAGGGGAATCATCTTTTTCGGTAGCGTTTTGTGGCGGGATAACGTCTTAACAAAATATAGGTCGCGCCAGCGCCCCCGTCACAAGCCCGGGCACTGGAAAAAGCCACGACCCACTTCCGCCAAAGACCGGACGTCAGCCATTCCTTCACTTTTGTTTTCAAAACGGGCCTTTCCGTAGAGGACAGCCCCCGTCCATGTATCACCAACAAGGCCCGCTTGGACGACATAATCGATTGTCGTAAAAAGTCGTCAAACACCTCTTTCGCCTCTTCAACGACCAGACCGTGCAGATCGAGGTGATCTTGAATGGAAAAATCCCCCCGATGGAGACGGTCCGCCACCCGCCTGTCCACACCGTATCCTACCCCTTCCATATACTCGGGCGTATCGGAAACGACAAAACCTTGCCCATGGCGCACCAGGTCTTTAAGAGAAGCCACCACCTCTCCGTCGCTGTTGCGTAGCTCCCGGCAGGGGAAGCGCGGTTTGGAAACTTCAGTGGGTACCGAAGGGCGTCGCATCGGCACCACGTCCTTCATGGCCTCTTCAAAAAGCGCCTCTTCGTCGGGAACGTGTTGTGGTCCTTCTGATCCCTCGACCCCGTGGGCGGCGCCCGACACCGGGTAGGTATCCTCGGTCGCCACCGGGAGCGCTCGGGCATCGATCAGTTCACCGAGTTTCTGAAACGGTCTGTAGCGGGGCAACCCTTTGGAAGACTTCATGATCTCACTCCTAGTCCGATGCCCAGGTCTTAAAAAGAGGAGGCTGCCGACCAGAAGAACGGAATTTTCTCCTCAATGCGCCGACCTTCACACAACATATCTTATTAAAACGGGGAAAGTCAAATTCGGCGGGCCGGATCGATACATACCAAAGAGGGGAAATCTGACGACAAGAAAACTGTTTTTGCTGTGTTGCGCGAACAAAACAGATAGGCCCCTGGCGTTTTAGGGGGGCACCAGGGGCCTAAAAGGAGGTTCCACACGAACGGGAGAAGTCCTCCAGTCGTGCCGTTAATGAGCCCCTGATCACAAGCAAACCCGGTCTTTCTATCGAAGGGCGTCGATACAGGGGCTATGGCTAAGGCATAAAGGCAGAGACACAACGCCCCGCCAATCCTTGCCAAACCGCATGTTAACGGTTTTTCGATCAGCGTCTCCAAACCGTACGCGATTAGACTCATGGACATGAAAATAACATGCCAAGAATGGCCATACTGCTTATATTAATATTTCAGAATACTTATCTTGCATGCTCGACAAACCGACCCTGGGAATTCAAGGAAAACAAGGTTATACAAGGAAAAAAAATGCCAAGAATTGGTATGGGAAGTAACAAGATGTCGTCTGGAAGACTGAAGATACCGCCGGCCTCCTAGGAGGCCGGAAAAACAAAAAGGGCAGAACACGACTTTCGCCGTGCATGCCCTCATCAGGAAAGGAGGAGTTTTTTTCCTGAGGTAGCACCGAAGCCAGGGTCCGTGTCTCATCCTATATATTTAGTAGGTGCGAAGAGGACACCGTTTGCCACAAGCCCAGAAACTCTACCCTTACAATATAATTTAACTACGGCTTTGATATTGTCAAGGCAGGCGCGGACATTTTGTCACATCCGCGCGGATACACGGATATGTTCCGCCATAAAGGCACTGGGAATCGACTCCTTTTGGTCAAAGTGATTCCAACAACCTCTCGTGAATGTTATCGAATCCCCCGTTGGACATGATTAACACCAAGTCGCCCTGTCTCAGCGTCGAAACAAGATGGGCGATGATCGACTCCGTGTCCTGAAAATAGTGGGCTTCTTTGCCTCGTTCCCGCAGATCGGCCACCAGTTGCTCAGATGAAAACCGCTGCTCCGGCGGTACCTTATCCAACCGGGAAGGCTTTCTGAGGCAAACAAGATCGGCATCGTCAAAGGCTTCGACGTAGGCCTTTTGAAATACGTTGCGCATACTCGAATTGGTTCGGGGTTCAAAGACCGCCACCAACTTTCGCTCCGGATAGCCAGCCCGCACCGCGGTCACGGTAGCCCGGACCTCGGTCGGATGATGGGCGAAATCGTCCATGACCAAAATGCCGCTTTTTTCCCCACGCACCTCTTGGCGGCGTTTGACACCTTGGAAGGTTTTCAAGGCATGGGCGACGATGTCAACAGGAATTCGCAAGTCATCGCATACCGCAATCACCGCCAGCGCATTCAGCAGATTGTGACGGCCTACCATCGCCATGGTAAAGGTACCGAAAAGCGTGTCTCGTTTCATGACTTCGAAACGGGTCACATGATCCCGGATCTCCGTTCTGCCCAGCTGCCAGGGCGACCGGGGTCTTTGACCGTACCGAACCGTCCAACATGGGGCGTCCACGAGAAGATCTCTAACCACCGGATCGCCGTCATACCCCACAAGAAGCGCTTCCTCCGGCATAGTTGAACAGAATTTGGAAAAGGACTCCCTGACCGCGGAAAAATCGCGGTAGATGTCTGCGTGATCAAACTCCACGCTGGTCAGAATCGCCCTGGACGGCGTGTAGTGAAGAAATTTGGGTCCTTTATCGAAAAAGGCCGTGTCATATTCGTCGCCCTCTACGACGAAGTAGGCACCGGTTCCCAAATTATAATTCCGGCCCAGATTCTGCATTATCCCACCGACCATAAAGCCGGGATTCAGCCCGGCACACGACAAAACCCAGGCCATTAAGGCCGAGGTAGAAGTCTTACCGTGGGTGCCGACCACCACCAGGGCACCTCTGCCGGCCATGAAGAAACGATTTAGCGCCTGGGGAAATGAGCAAAAAGGCACTTTCATATCGAACATCCGCTCAATTTCGGGATTGTCCCTCGACACGGCATTTCCTACGACAACGAGGTCCGGCCGCGGGGAGAGGTTTTGCGGTCCGTAACCATCGATAACCTCTATCCCCAGGTCGGACAGAAAAGAACTCATGGGTGGGTAGACGTTTTGATCCGAGCCGGTGACTTTAAATCCGGCTTCTTTGAACATGCCGGCCAGGGAGGCCATTCCCGTTCCGCAAATGGCAGTCAAGTGAACGGACTTTACCTGTTCCGGTATGCAATTCAGTTTCATGTTTTCCATGGATGACCCCCTGAACAAAAAATACGACAACCTTGACACGGTAGGCAAGGATAATGTAGAGAGCATCCATAATCTCTTGAGATTAATCCAATATCCCAACAGATAGGGATTGTTCCGCCGAAAGACCCTGCCCGTTTGGGCTTACGTATCAAGGCGACCCGGTATTTCTTCGGCAGGAAAAGACACCCGTTTTTTTGCCGGGCCATGTCGGCATGTTTTTTGTCAGTGGTGAAACAGGCAAGATGGACTTGACCCTAAAAGAAGAAAGGGCCGGACATGGCTACCATTCTGATCGTTGATGATGAACCGCTCATGTGTGAAAGCCTAAAGCTGTTGTTGCAAGGCAATGGATACCAGGTCCATTCGACCACTCACGCGGAAGGAACCATGGAACATCTGTCCCGGGAAAATTTTGATCTCGTGTTGCTGGACATCAACATGCCTGAAATGGACGGAATTGAACTGATGGACCATATCAATAGCCGGTACCCGGAGACCTTTGTGGTCATGATAACAGGACGGGCTTCCGTAAACTCCGCAGTGGCCGCTTTGAGAAAAGGGGCCTTTGACTATCTTAGAAAACCATTTGAACACGACGAACTACTAAACACCGTAAAGAATGTCCTCAGACAAAAAGAGCTTCAGAAAAAACGAAAAGACGCGGAAAGGAGACTGCGCCAAGCACACGCCGAGTTGGAACGGCGGGTTGAAGAACGCACCGCCGAGCTGGCCGCCGCAAACAGCCATCTCAGACAAGAAATTGAAGAACGAAAAAGGGCGCAACAGCAGCTCCAAAAGACCAATGAGGAAGTTAAGAACTTTGTCCGGGTGGTCTCCCACGATCTCAAGAATCCCATTATCTCAATACAGGGGTTTTCCTCCCGCCTCATCAAACATCATGCGGATGCCTTGGGGGAAAAAGGAGTCGGCTATGTCAACTACATTGTGACCAACGCCCGCAGAATGGAACTTCTGGTTTCCGATCTATTGACATTGTCCCTGATCGGACGGGTTGAACTAGAATTCGGCGATGTTTGCTGTAAAGGCCTTTTGGACAGCCTGGTCACCAACCTTCACACCCGACTCTCTTCTAAGGGGATAACCCTTCACGTAAGCGATCAGCTTCCTACCGTTCACTCCAGCAGAGAACGACTCTATCAAGTCTTTGAAAACCTGCTTGTAAACGCCGTCAAGTTTATCGGCAATCCGGACAGCCCGCTTATTGAAATCGGACACCGAGACGACGACAAGTTCCACGTATTCTATGTTCACGATAACGGCATCGGAATCGAACCCCAACACCATAAACAGATCTTTGACATGTTTTTCCGGTTGAAAAAGGCCAAAGACGAGGAAGGGACGGGACTCGGCTTGCCCATTGTTTCCAAGATCGTCGGGACACTCGGCGGCAAGGTGTGGGTCGAGTCGCAAGTCGATAAGGGAGCCACTTTTTTCTTTTCTTTGCCCAAGGAAACGCCGTCATAAGAGATGAATAAGTATCAACAAATCACAGAGGCCCGGAAACTCTTGGAATTGCCGGAGCGGGCGACCATGGAAGACATCAAGCGGAACTACAGAAATCTGATCAACGCTTGGCATCCGGACAGGTGCCCGGAAGGTAAGGAAAAATGCACCGAGATGACCGCCAAGATCATATCCGCCTACAGAACTATTATTGACTATTGCAGCAGTTACCAATTTTCTTTTTCCGAGGAAGAGGTCCGACACCATCTTTCAGACGAAGAATGGTGGTTTGAACGATTCGGCGACGCCCCCCTGTAACCGGAATAGCAGATGACCCTGGTCAAAATCCTTGCATGGAGCCTATTGGCCTATCTGATTTACGCAGGTCTACTTTTCGTCTTTCAGCGGCATGTCCTCTTCCCTCGGTACCAGATCCCCGACGTTCCCGATCCCTCCATACCAAACAGCCATTTTGAAAAGATCCGGCTGAAGACCGGCTTCGGAAACACGGAAGCCTGGTTTTTGCCCGCCCACGATAAGGCACCGACCGAGGCAACACCCGTTCTCGTTTTCGCTCACGGCAATGCCGAACTCATCGATTTCTGGCCGGAAGAGTTCAGCCGCTTTGTTTCACACGGTATTGCCGTATTCTTGGTAGAGTATCCCGGTTATGGACGCTCAGCCGGCCATCCGTCTCAAAAGACCATCACCGAGACCTTTACGGCAGCCTACGATTACGTCGTGGGAAGAAGTGACGTGGACCCCTCTCGGGTCATTCTAATGGGGCGCTCTTTAGGAGGCGGAGCGGTTTGTGCACTGGGTTCAAAACGCCCGTGTGCCGCTATGATCCTGATGTCGACGTTTACCAGCATCAAGGCGTTGGCGAAACGCTTTCTCGTCCCCCCCGCCCTCGTTCGAGATCCCTTCGACAATCTGGCCTTCGTGAGTGCTTTTGACAACCCCGTGCTTATCATCCACGGCAAACAAGATGATCTTATACCGTTGAGCCACGGCCTCAAACTGGCTCGCGCCGCCAAGAACGCACGGATGCATACCTACGCGTGCAAACACAACGATTGTCCCCCGAGCTGGGAGCGACTTGAACAAGACATCATATTGTTTTTAAGGGAAGCGGGCGTGATCGAACAGGCGTGAGGGATGAGCGTGGTAAAGGCCGGGGGGAAAACCGCGAATCCGGCTGAAGCGCCTACAATTTGGTCGGGTCCACCTTGCCCAATACTTCGACCTTTACCAGATGATCGTCTTTAGACACTCTGCCTTTCTTCAAGGCCTCTTGAAGCTCTTTCCTGCCAAACACATCGATGACAATGTCTTGCTTGCCTTCATCTTTACCCCTAAACAGCAAGTATCTTTTTGCCCCTTTTGACATCCTGGCCATTATTACTCACCCTCATATGATAGAAGTTACGATAACCGTTGCGCTTTCTTTGAATGAACATCACCCTCCGTGCAGACGAGGGCTATTGTGATCGAGGGGTTTCCAACACAGCGTCAAAAAACTCTTCCATGATTTCCATCTGATCATATTGTCCCTTCGCTATCGCACAACGGATGTTCACGTGACACCGATTAACACAAAACGTGTCATGCAGATCAAACCGACCAAAACAGTCCAAGCGATCGGCCGAAAGTCCCAAATCTCGTTTCAATTTTCTCATTCTCACCTCAACAACGCAAGAAGTTCTTGGTGCACAAGGCCGTTTGTAGCCAAGATTTCGTCACCATTAATGGAATATGACCCATCGGAAAAATTCGTGATCCGAGCACCCGCTTGCTTCGCAATGACCACACCGGCAGCCGTGTCCCAGGGAGCCAGGTTTTGCTCCCAAAACGCCTCAAAACGCCCGCAAGCAACATAGCAGAGATCCAAGGCGGCCGATCCCAAGCGCCGCACACCTTGAGCGGCTTGCAGGCATCGTTGAAATCGACGCATGAGCAACGCCATCGTCGCCTTGGAATCATAAGGAAATCCGGTAACCAGCAGGGCATTTTGAATGTCGGCAACACCGGAAACACCGATAGGCTTGCCGTTCAAGTAGGCGCCCACACCCTCCATCGCCAGAAAAAGCTCCTTGGTAACGGGATTTAAGACAACCCCGAACAACAACTTCTCGTTAAGCGAAAAGGCAATGGATATAGAAAAATCAGGAAGGTTATGAGCAAAATTGGTCGTGCCATCCAACGGATCGATAATCCATCTGCCGGCATTTTCACCGCCGGTGAGTCCGCCCTCCTCCGCTTGGATGGTGTGATCCGGGAATGCGGTTCGGATAATACCGGTAATGGCCTCTTCTGAAGCCACATCAGCGTCCGTAACCAAATCAATGGCACCTTTTTTTTCTATCCCGTAGGCTTTCCCCCAAAAGGCCCGTAAGACCTCCCCGGCCCGCGCCACGGCGGCCAGGCCCACATCTCTTATCTTGTAAAGATCCACGGCTTGTAGAATCGGTGCCCCGCCATTCGGTTCAAATCGTTTATGAAAAAAGTGGAAGTTTGTTGAGCCTTTTATAGATTGTTATCGAAACCCGGCCTTCATGTCAACTTCATTATCCTAAATCCCCTGCCAAAACGATCGTACGTCCACACGCACCAAAGGCCTTTACCGGGACTTAGGGCTCGGCCGAATCCGTACCAAAGTGTCATCCCTGCGAACTTGTTCGTCCGCAGGCCCTAAGGATGTGAAACCAATTGACATGCGAACCTTTCTCCTTTAGGGTTCGCGCAAAAATAACTTCACAGAATGGGCGCTCGGATTTGGTTCGG
>CAYTTQ010000052.1:0-17926 GCA_964440795.1 uncultured Desulfobacterales bacterium
AACCCCTCCGGATCCACAAAATTCACCGGGTCATTCATACAATATCCGTACAAATCAGTGTCGCCGCCGGAGAAGAAAATGGGGTCTTTTGCGGTCCATCGACCGACACCGGGGTCGTAGTCGCGGAGGCCGAAGCGGATCAGGCCGGTTTGGGTGTCGTAGAGTCCGCCGGCGAAGCCGAAAGGCATGGCGAATGACGGATTCGTATCGTCTATCACATTGCCGAAGGTATCGTACCGAATCTGTTTGACCACGTTGCCGACGGTATCGGAAACCATTCTCAAAGAGCCGGCCGGGTCGTATGCCAGGTAATAGGTCTCGTTGTTACGGGTCATCGCGACGGGCATACGGTCATCGGCGTATTGAAAACGCATGAGCAGATTATCCGCTCCGTCGTAAACTGCCAAGAGCCGTGTAAGACCCTGCCAGAGGTATTTCTCGATCGTCGCCCCGTCCACCGTCGCTGCAATTCTCCGGCCAAGGGGATCATAGGTATATTCGACGATGGTGTTGTCAGGCAGAGTTACGGCCAGAAGTTCTCCCCGCGACGAATAGTCATACGTCGTTACCGCCCCCGCTTGCGTTTTCGTGGTCAGGAACCCGTCCGCGTCATAATCATACGTGGCGGTTCCCGCCGTCAGCAGGCAATCCTCGTCGGAATAATCAAAGGTCCTTCCGGCAATACCCCGTGGCGCATTCATTTCATACGTCCGGGTGCCGTTAACGCCGTATTGGTATTCCTCCACCAGACCGCCGTCCCGGGTTACGGTAAGCAACCGTCCCACCGGATCATAGACATAGGAGTAGGTTGACGTTATGCCGCCTATCGTTTCCGTCTTTTGAATGATCCGGCCACTATCGTCTCTGGTCAGGTGCCACTCGTTCAGACTGACATTGTTGACGGCCAGGCTTTGGCTCTCCACCTCCCCATATCCGTTGAAAGTCCGATTCACGTTGACGGCCCCGCCGGCGACCGATTCCGGCAGGCCGTTGCCGGCGTTTCGCCCGATGGTAAAACCACCGGCGGCGGCCAATAACCCATCCCCGTCGTAGACATACCCTTCCGTGCCACCGGCATAGGCAAAGCCGACAACATTGAAGTCGTTGTTGTAGGTATATGCCGTCGACTGATTCAGGGTGCCGGAAAGAGTCTCGGAGATAACAAGCGTTCCGTCATAACCATAACCGATCGATTCCGGCCCCTTCGTTACGGCACTCAGTTGTGTACCGCAAATATATGTCAGGTCCACGTTTCCTTCCGGTGTCTGAATCTGTTCCAGGCGACCCTGCCCGTAAATGTTATTGATCCGGTTGCCTGACGGAAAATCGGTTTGCACCAGCCGCCGGTCTGTATCATAGACATAACTGTAGCTGCCGCTGAGTGGCGTATGATAAGCGGTCCTTTTATTGACGCTATTGAAACCGAATCCATGATCGATCGATAAAGGATTCGTAAGTACTCTCATGTTGCCGTTTCCATCGTAGGCAAACGACACCGCCCCGCCATCGGGCCGCTGAATTTGCGTGATACGCCCCGCCGGGTCATAATCGTACCACGTGGTATTTCCGGTAGCGCCGGTAATTGATTCCAGGAATCCTTGGGTGTTATAGGTAAAGCTCGTCTCTCGCGAATTCTGTCGTGCCCCGGTCAGCCGCCCTCGGGTATCATAGGCATAGGTCGTCTCGTCGAGGCCCGGAACCGCGACACTTACCGGCGCAAGGGTCGAGGGATCATACGCCGTGGTCGCCGTGCGTCCTTCCGGAGAGGTGACCGTCCGGATCGCCTGCAACGTATCATGGACGCTGCCGGTCTCCTTGCCGTTGATGGTAACGGTTTCCGTAACCAGATCCGTTAAGCCGTCCGTGTCCGTGTCTTCGTAATACCTGTCCCTTGTTGTAACTTTTTCGAGGCCCGATGGTGTTTGTACCGCCCGGCGCTTCAAGTACTTGAATTTGAATTTCGGATCGAGGTCATACGTGAAGTCCAGCGCCATCCCACAAGTCAGGGTTTTGCCCACCGCCAAACCGTCGCCATCCCGAACAAAGGTCGTCTCCGCTCCGGTGGGATCAGTAATCGTCGACAAGAAAGTCCCCGTGGCATCCGTACGATCCAGATACGACGTCACATTTCCTTCGCCGGTAATCTCTTCGGTCAACGTCTCGCCGGTGTCATAAGCGGATCTTTGATACTGCCAGTGACCGCCTTCTCCATCGACAACACCGCTAATCCTTCCGGCGGGATCGAAGGCGTACTCAAAGCGATTGCCCGCCGGCTCCACCTTTGCCGTCAGCAGGCCATCCGGTGTGTATTCAAAGAGATAGGTTTCTCCGTCGGGATACGTGATGTCGGTCAAATGATTCTTTTCGTCTATGCCGAGGGTAGTGGTCACCCCGGTATGTGAACGAATGGTCCAGGGTGTGCCGTCGGCGTTTCTCTCAATCCCGGTCTCGTTGCCGTATGGATCGGTAAGCCCTGTCAGACGGTCATTGTCGTCGTACTGAAACGTCCGCAAGGTCACCCCCGTATCGGGATCTATCGTTTCCTTGTGTTGTCCGCCGGGAGTCATGATATATCCCAGACCCGACGTCTCGCTAACCGGTATATCGCCGCCCATCCATATGGGAGCAAACTCGGCGGGCGGGGCGATTTTGCGGATGCAGTAATTGGCGCTGTCCAAGAGGTAGAGACCGCCGTCGGGTCCGAGCGCCACATCCCAGGCAAAGTTGAGTTCGGCGTACCGGGCCGGGCCGCCGTCGCCACAGGGAAGGTCCTGGCTGTGACAGGTCTCCCCCGTACCGGCGATTCCGGCAAGTTCGCCCTCCGGGGTCAGCCGGTAGACCTGATCGTCATATTCAAAATAAAGGTTGTTGTTTTCGCCGACCGCAAGTCCCTTGGGCGAATAGCCGCTCAGGAGGGTACGGATGATACCGTCGGGGTCGACCCGTCGGATACGATTGGAAGCGGCGATGTAAACGCCGCCGTCCGGCCCGATCGCCACGTCGTTTGGTCGTCCGATACCCGCTTCGACGGCCGGGCCGTCCTCTCCGGTGTACCCGGTTATCCCGTTGCCGGCAATCGTGGTAATCATGCCGTCGGTCGTCACCCGCCGAATCCGGCAGTTTATCTTGTCGGCGATATAGACATTGCCGTCGCGGTCCACATCGAGGCCTTGAATGTAATAGAGGTCCGCCGCCGTGGCCGGACCGTCGTCACCGCTGAATCCGTTGCTTCCGGTACCGGCAAATCGAAAAATGACGCCCCGTTTGTCGACACGATAAACCGTGTTGATTGTGGCGATGAACAGATCACCGTTTTTACCCACGGCAACGGCCGTGGGATCCAGGGCGACCTCAACCGCCGCATTACCGTCTTCGGGGGGCCGGCTCCCGGCCCCGGCGAACGTCGTCATGATACCTTCGGCATCGATTCTGCGCACAGCCCCACAGCCCGGGTCGGCGACATAGATACTGCCGTCCGGAGCTATGTCCATTTCCCGAACCCCGCCGATTTGGGCCTCTCCGGCCGGGCCACCGTCTCCCCCACAGCCGTACGTGTGATCGCCGGCCACCGTATCAATAATCAGGGGCGCCCCTTGAAACAGACTTCCGTCTCCCTTGTGCACCGTGAACATATCGACCGTGCTGAGTTGGTGATGGGACGACAGGGTCCAGCCCTCCGCGATCCGGCCCGTGGGCACTTGGACCAGAACCGACGTCGTATCCGACATCTGCGCCGACTGTCGCGCCAAGACACCGGTGGTTTCCAACCCCATGCCCAGTTGCCCGAAAGCCTTAGAACCGGCCCATCCTACGGCACCGGAAGACAGGTAGACATAATCATACAGGAAGGATGTGGTGACCCGGGCCCGCACAGAGCGCTTTACCGGTCGGCCCAAATAATCCGTCCCATCCCACACAAATTCCGCCACCTGGTTGGGTAAGGTGGGAAGCGTTTGGCGAAGACGCCGCCCGGCCACTTCCACCTCTACGACCATCGAACTGAGGCTTCCGGGTATGGTATCCCCGCTGACGGGTACCGTGATTTTCCGCTTATATCCCTGAACGCGGTTGGCGGCATAGTGGAGGGTCATATCCGTTCCCGGAACGGCGATGTCCTGGTGGAGAATGCGACTTCTGGCCTCCACATAGGAGCCGCAAGGGCTTAGACAGTCCGCCGCCTCTTGCTGGGCCGCGTAGACTTCGCCGTCCGCTGTCGGGCCGGTGGCATCCGCAGGCGGTGCAGTGGGCCAATTCAAGTCGCACGGACTAAAATGGGTCGTTTCGATTCGCCAGAAACAGGCTCCCGCGCTGTAGGGGCCACCCGTCATACCGACGACCTCACTTCCCGGATCACCATCTCCGTCCAGGTCATCCGCCAGCCCGTCGCCGTCGGCATCCAGGGCATCGACAACGCCGTCACCGTTCACATCCAGGAGGGCGACCACGACGCCGTTTTCCGCCGGTATCCAGTTTCCGCCGGACCGATCATACCAGCCCACGGGAACCACATCGCCCACCTCAAAACCGAGAAAGTTGTCCACCCAAACGGTTATCGGTTTTTCGAATCTCACCCGCGAGACACCGTCTACTTCGAGTTCCACACAATAGGTAAAGGCCGTGGTCGGCGGAAGGCGGGCGGGCATGGACGCGGGAGAGGGATATTCCGTGGCCCGGGTTGAGATGGTGTCGAGTTTGCGGATATCGTTTCCCTGCTCATCCACCATGTATGCCGGGTTATCCCCGGTAAACACCACCGAACAGGCACGGGACCCGAAGTCGTCCGTCACCACACTACTCTCATGGGTTACCACGGTGCCGGGGTTGCCGTCAAAGGCCACGCTGGTGGTCGCGGGATCCGGGGAGATCATGACCACCGTGTCCACCACGGCGATGTCGTTCCAGGGAACGTCGACCGTTCGGTGGATCGACAGACGGCCCGGCTTTCCGTACCGCACCGTGATGGGTCCACCGCCTTCTACGGGCAGGGAAAAGCGCCCCTGGGTGTCGGTTACCGCTGTGCCGTATTCCGGGCGGTGCAAAATGGTGACTGCCACCTCCGAAATGGCCTCTCCCTGGGCATCTTCCACCAGCCCGGTGACCAGGGAAAACCGCCGGGGAGAATAAGCGTCCACGGTGGCGTCAACCGGAATCAAGTCCTCGTATATTGCACCGAACGATCCCTCCGGCTGCAATTCAGGGGTACCCGCCACAAAGACCGTTACTTCGGCCCGGTCGCATCCGGCGGTTCCGAATACGGTGATTTCATAACGGGTGGTGTGTTCAGGCGATACGGCGACGGTTCCACTGGCCGGTACACCGCCCACCTCCGGCTGGATGAATCCGGCATCGGCATTTGTGGCAGTCCAACTCAGGGTCAGGGATTCCCCCGGTTGAACCGTGGCGGGGTTCGCCGAGAGAGATACCTCGGGAACCATGCCGGCCGGCCCGAGAGAAACCGTCAGGTCCACGGGCGAGCCCGCTTCCACCGAAGTTCCCGCCGAGGGGATTTGACTAATAACATAATCCTCGGCAACCGTGTCACTGTTTTCCGATGAGATGGTTCCCACCGCCAGGTCGGCGGCAACGAGCGTCGATTCCGCCGACGCTTGTGTCGATTGCGTGACGTCCGGAACCAAGACCATCCGCGGATCGGCCGTAATCGTAACGGTATCCGGAGGGCTCTGGGTCGTTCCATCGGCCACAATGAGTTGAACGACATATGTCCCCGGCGCGTCGGCAATAAATGTCGGACTTTCCACGGCGGAATCCGAAAGAACCGCCTCGCTTTGTGCGGGCATTTCGGTCAATAGCCATTCATAAATCAGCACATCTCCGTCGGCATCGCCGGCTCCTGTTCCGTCAAGCAATACGGTATCCCCTGCAACGACCGCCTGGTCGGGTCCGGCATCAGCCACCGGCGGGTCGTTGACCGGATTCACGGTTATGGACACCGTTGCGGGTTCGGAAACGGCCTGACCGTCACTGACGGTAAAGGTAAACGAATCCGTTCCGTGGTAGTCGACATAGGGAAGATATGTCGGTTGGGGCATATCTCCCATCAATGTACCAAAGTCCGGCGGGGTTTCCACGGTGTACTCGAGGATGTCGCCGTCGGCGTCGGATCCGCCGAGAGTGATCGTTAGCGGCGTATCTTCATCCAGTGTCACCGATTGGTCTTGAGCAACGGGTGTACTGTTTACCATGGTGACCGTAACGGATGCGGACGTGCTTCCGCCGGGTCCGATAACGGTGATCGTATATGTCGTGGTCTCTGTGGGAGAAACGGTGACGGATCCGGTGGGGTCGACATCCCCCACATCCGGTTCGATGACGCACGTTTGGGCATCCGTGGCGTTCCAGGACAATAGCGTTGTTTCGCCCATGTGGACGGATTCCGGCTCCGCACTGATTGCAACGCTCGGCGGCGGGGTCGTAACGATGAGTGTCGTCTCCGCCGTGTCCATTCCTCCCGGACCGGTCGCCACCACGGCATAGGTCGTGGTTTCCGAAGGGCTGACCGACATGGATCCCGAAAGCCCTACGACTCCGATGTCCGGCTCGATGGCACAGGTGTCGGCATTCGTCGCCGCCCAATTCAACAGCGCCGTCTCTCCCGCCTGAATGGACTCCGGCGTCGTGGTGATTTCCACGCTGGGCGGCAGCGGATCGATCCGAACGGTAACACTTTCGGTGGTGGAACCGCCGGGACCAATGGCCGCCAGCACATACGTGGTGGTTTCCTCCGGCATGACCGAATAGGAACCGCTTATGGGCACCTCTCCGATATCGTGATCCAGGATGACGAGATCGGCGTATTGGGTTTCCCAGGTGAGTGTGGCCGATTCGCCGGGCGTCAACGCCATGGGCTCGGCAATGAAACTAATCTCCGGCAAGGGCACCGGTGTGTCCAGCTTGCGTACCTCGACGGATACCGATGCCCCGGGGTCACCTCGCAGCAGGACGGTCAAACGGTTTACCGCTTTGAGTCGCGTGTCTTTGTAGACGATCAGGTCGTCTCCCCTGAGGAAATTGCGCAAGGGAATCAACCGCCAGTTGAAAAAGAGGAAGCCCCCCGCCAGATCCGCCTCGGGGGTGTTTTTCTTGATCACGATAACCCCGTCGCCCGGTTCATCGATACCAAAGGTGCTGCGGGAAAAGTGAAGATGCCAGTAACCGATGTCACAGTCCTTGGGACCGAATACGGATACATCGTTTGCACGGGCCGATAAAACGAAAACAGAGAGCAAAAAAACGACAAGGATGGGAACGGACACTTTTCTGATTGTCATCATGCCTCCAAATGCTTCCAAGGGGGGTGCCGTTTTCGCGGGAAACCTGTCGACACTTGAAGGCGGAGAAACCGGTGCAGGGCGCACTTCGCATTGCGACGTGCAACAGTTTCACAGGCCGGCCTCGCCGCAGCCGTCCGCATTCCATTCCGCTGCAGCACTCTGCTACAGACTGTGCGACAGGCTATGCAACAGACTGTGCGACAGGCTATGCGACAGGGGCCTCCTGCGGAAAAAAGACAGGGGAGGCCTGCAAAGCAACGAACGGCGTTCTTCGCCAGGCACCGGCCTTTTCAACAATGTCTTAACAAGTTGGCGTGGAAACAGCGTAATTTACCCGCAAATGAGATTACCAAGCCCCAAGACCGGATCGCCTTGCGGGTAGGGGCAACCCTGTTTAGAGCATTAGGAGCAGTCCCTATCAAAACCCGGGACGGCTGTCAAGTCTATGTGGAATCCGAAATCTGGTTCACCGAGACGGCGCTAAAACGTAGTCGTTCAGGTAGTCGACGATGGCGTGCGCCACTACTTGATGACCTTTTTCGGAGAAATGGCCCTCGTCATAGGGCAGGAAAAGGTCGGAGAGCCTTTCCCGGGGATAGGCCGACAGGGCCGGCCGGACGGCAATGGCCTTATCGGTGACCAGGTCGACGGAGCGGATCAGGCGGTGTTTACCATATTCGTTAAAGAGACTGGGAACAAAGAAGGCAAAAACGGCGTCGTTTTCCCGGCAGATATCGGCCATCTTCTCCAGATTGGCCCGAAAGTCGGACGGATTCACCCGTGTCTGTTCTCCCGTCAGGCTCATCCGATAAAAGTTTTTCTGCGCCGCCTCATAATCCTGGGCTTTCATCGACATCGGTTCGGGCTCAGCATCCAAGTCGAAAATCCTGACCACAAGTCGGCGCCAGCCGGAGTTGCGCAACCACTTTCTCAGCGTATCCATGGCCCAGGGGTGCCACGCCTTATCCTGCTTGACCGGTGCCACGGTCCCGTCGTTGATGCCGAACTCGGCAATGACGATGTCCGGATCATACCGGGAGAAAAGCTCCCGCATATACAAAAGACCTTGATAGGAGGAATATCCGGGAACCCCCGCATTGACGGCATCGAAAGCGCGGTGCGGAAACATGCCGTCAAGTGTCTCGGCCACCCGTTCCGGAAAAGCCCGTTGCGCACGGACCCCCCAACCGAAGGTCACGGAACTACCGATAAAAAGCAGTCTTTGGATGTGGGGCGGCTTGGGAACGGGAACCGGGTCCCCTCGCACACCCTTTTCGTTGATCTGCCACGTGACGCCCCTATACGCCGGGGCCGCTTGCCGCTTTCGTTGCTTCCAATCAATGGCAATGTCTTTGGCAAGCTCATGGGTGTAGGCCAGCTTATGGAGACGCCAGGGGGCATCATACCCCGGCCGTAACCGCCAAAACAGGGCGTCGTCTTCCTGGAGCCCATGTTTGGTCATGTCCGGCGGCGGCCACTCCAAGGGGGGCGACGGGAGGGGACTTAACACCAATCGCAATATCACTTCCGAGAGGACAAAAAAGGCGGTAACCGTGGCGGCGGCAAACAAAAGGGTCTTTTTCATAATGGCACGCGTACGGTACCACAGGCAGGCTGAAATCTGAAGTCCGTTTGATCGCACCTATTGCACCTTACCAAAATCTGTTCTATAAAGCGCGCCAATGAAGCTTTCCGTTATCGTGCCCGTATATAACGAAATCGCCACCCTTGAAGACCTTCTGGAGCGGATCAACCGGGTTGCCTTGAACGTGGACCGAGAAATCATCGTCGTGGATGACGGCTCCACCGACGGCACCCGGGAATTGGTGAAAAGGCTGGCGGCGAACGGGACCGTCACGGCCCGCTTTCATGAAAGGAATATCGGCAAGGGGGGCGCGATCCGAACAGGAATTGAAGCCGTCACCGGGGATATGGTTATTATTCAAGACGGCGATCTGGAATACGATCCGTCGGATTACGAGAAACTTGTTCAGCCTATCGTAAAGGGCACCGCGCAGGCGGTATACGGCTCCCGGATCTTGGGAAAGAACCCCAAGTCCTATTTGCGCTTTTATTGGGGCGGTCGTATCTTATCTTTCCTGGCCAATTTAATATATGGTATCCGCATTACCGACGAACCGACCTGTTATAAGGTATTTCAGACGGGGCTGCTCAAATCCATGGACCTGGCGTGCACGGGCTTTGAATTCTGCCCCGAGGTCACGGCCAAGCTCAGTCGCATGGGCGTCCGGATAATGGAACTGCCTATTTCTTATTCCCCCCGCTCCATAAAGGAAGGCAAGAAGATCCGATGGACCGACGGACTTATCGCCATATGGACTTTGTGGAAATACCGTAACTGGACTCCCGGGACGGACGGTTCCGACCGGGCCGCCCATTCGCCATGACTGCCGACGCCTCCAAAGACCCATTGCTTTCGGATCGAAATCTCGCCGTGCTGGTTTTCTTGTCGGCACTGGCTATCCGGGTTGTATATTTTCTGCAAATCCAGTCCGCCCCACTTGCCGATTCCTTGGGTGTCGACGCGGCGGCCTACGATCGAATGGCGCGGACACTGGCCGACGGAAACTGGTTAGGCGAATCGGTTTTCTATCAAGCCCCGTTTTATCCTTATTTTTTAGGCGTCTTCTATGCCTTCTTCGGGCATCACCTTGACGGGGTGCGAATCCTTCAGCTCGTTCTGGGGGCATTCAACTGTGTGGTCATATTCTGGATCGCCCGTCGGCTCTTCGATCGAAAAGCCGCCCTATGGTGTGCGCTTTTGACCCTTCTGTACGGCATTCTGGTTTTTTACGAAGGGGTAATCGGAAAAGACAGTTTGAGCATCCTTTTTACCGACCTGACCCTTCTGGGCCTCGTCGCCGCCTTCCAATCACCCCGCTGGTATGTGTGGCTTCTTTCCGGGGCGGCATTGGGGCTCTCCATATTGACCCGGGGCAATCTGATTTTGCTTTTGCCCGTGCTGGGACTCTGGATGCTGATCGCCTTACGTCCCCGTCCGTTTCTACAAATTATCGGTTATGGTATCTGCCTCATTCTGGGCACCGCCGCCGTCATCTCCCCGGTTACCATCAGGAACTATGTAGTGGGAAACGATTTCGTGCTCACCACCTCTCAAGCCGGCCAAAACTTCTACATCGGCAACAATCCCAATGCCGGAGGCTTCTTTGAAAACCCGGAGGGGGTACGCCTGAATCCAAGATACGAGGAAGCCGACTTCAAGGCCCTGGCGCTTCAACAGACGGGACAAACGGAAATGAAGCCCTCGGAGATATCGAGTTTCTGGTTTCGACAGGGGCTCGAGTTCATCCAGGCGAATCCGGAACGGGCGCTGGCGCTGCTGGCTAAAAAGACCGCCATGTTCTGGAACCATTTTGAAATCCCGGACAATTATAACTACTACTTTTTCCGGAAACAGATCGGCATTCTTCCCCTTCTTTTTGTCGGTTTCGGTCTGGTCGCGCCGCTGGGTGTTTTGGGGTTTTTTCTGGCCCGCCGGAAAGCCTTAACTTGGCTGTTCGTCCTTTTCGTCCTCGGCTATATGGTCTCCATCGTTCCCTTTCATATGGCCTCCCGATACCGTCTGGCCATCGTCCCGGTACTCATCGTGTTTGCCGGGTACACCGTGAACTGGATCGTGAATAAAGTGGCAAAAGGGGCTTTCAAGCCCCTCCTCCCGGCCCTGTTCTCTCTTGTTGTGTTGGCCCTGGCCGTTAATTGGCCCGTCATCGACGAAAAGGAAACCTTCAAGACCCCGTATACGGAGATGGGCATCGCCGCCACGGAGCAGGGCCGATTCGAAGAAGCATATGACTTTTTTCAGCGGGCCTTGGAGATCGATCCGTCGTATCCGCCGGCGCTCTATAATATGGGCAACACCCTGGCCAAAGAGGGCAGATACGAGGCGGCGATAAAGGCGTATCAAAAGGCGATTCAAAAAGACCCCGATTTGATCATGGCCTATGACAATCTCGGGAAAAGCCACCTTCGACTCGGGCGGATGGAAGCGGCAATTGACACCTTCGACGCCGTGCTGGCCATACGGCCCGACTTTGTAAACGCCCTGGTGGGAAAAGGTGCCGTCTATCACGTAACGGGAAACTTTGAAAAAGCCGTCTCCCTGTATCGCCGGGCGATCGAGATTCAACCCGGTTTCGCCCCGGCTTATTACAACCTGGCCTGCGCCTATGCCCGAAGCGGCCGACTGGAAGCCGCCAAATCGGCCGTTCGAAAGGCGATCACCCTGGATGAGGCCTACAAGACAAAGGCGCTAAACGACAGGGATTTGAAAGCCCTTCGTTCATGGTTGGAGGCGGGCGGCGGATAAAGCAAATGGAAACCGGTACGCGTAAAATCTACGTCTCCGCCACCGTGACCGGGCTTCTGGCGCTCATGGCGGTGATGTGTATCTTGAGCCTGCGTACGAAGTCGGCGACGGTAGACGAGTTCGCCCACCTGCCGGCGGGATATTATTACTGGAAAACCGGGGACTTTTCCTTGTACGGCAAAAACCCCCCGTTGGTGAAACTCATCTGTGCTCTGCCCCTTCTGGCCATGGATGTTTCCATGGACCCGAATCGTTCCTATGCAGGAACGGGCGACTGGCGCCCCTGGCTTTTCGGCACGCACTTCATGCGGCAAAACGCCGACATGTATGAGGACATCTTCTTTGCAGGGCGGCTGCCCGCCGTGTTCCTGGCGGTCATACTCGGATTCTTTGTCTTTCGGTGGACCCGACAATTATACGGAACCTCGGCCGGACTGATCAGTCTCATTCTTTATGTGTTCAGTCCGAATATCCTTGCCCACGCCCGTCTGGTAACCACGGATTTGGGCTGTACGCTTTTCATGTTTGTGGCCACCTACTATTTTTGGCGCCTGCTGTGGAAAGGAGATACAAAAGGGACCCTGTGCGGGGGGCTTTCCACCGGACTCGCCCTGTTGACCAAGTTCACCGGCGCCTTGCTTCTTCCCATATACCTGGGACTGTGGCTTCTTTCTTTTTATTTTCAAAAGGACCGCCCCGGGGGTGGGTCGGGTAAGAAAAGGCAACTCTTGACCCGCGGCGCATCGGGTCTTTTCCTGATACTTGTCATCGCCGTGGCGGTGATCAACGTCGGGTATGGGTTTAAGGGCACCTTTAAACCCCTGGCCACGATGTCTCTCGAAAGTCGGTTGCTGAAAAGGCTGGACCGGTCTCCGCTCAACATGATTCCCATTCCGCTTCCCGCTGAATACATCCGGGGATTCGATCGCCAAAAGGTGGATGCAGAAAAAGGGGTGTTTCTCAATTACCTCAATGGAAAGCTCTATACCGAAGGCCGCTGGTACTATTTCCTGTATGCCTTTGCGGTAAAAACGCCGCTTGCACTTCAGATCGGCCTTTTGATCGCCTTCTGCTGTTTATTTAAACGAAACCGAGAGAAAGCGGCCGATATGCTTGTGTTGCTCCCTGTCATTATCGTTCTATCCGTCTTTTCTTTCGCCAATGAGATCAATGTGGGCCTGCGATACATCCTACCCGTGTTTCCCTTTCTCTTTCTCTGGGCGGGCGGTGTCACCCGCCTGGTCACTGCAAATCGCTTTGCCCGATTGGCAGGAGGGGCGCTTCTGATCGCCTATGTCGCTTCGTCCCTTTCCATCTTTCCCCACTACCTGGCCTTTTTCAATGCCTGGGCGGGCGGCCCTCAAAAGGGACATCAACACCTCCTCGATTCCAACCTGGACTGGGGACAGGACCTCAAGGGGTTGGCGGGCTATATGGACGCTGAAGGCGTGGACGAAATCGGTTTGGCCTATTTCGGTCACGTGGATCCGGCCGTCTACGGTATCGATTATCGTGTGGTGGGAAGCAAGCGGGAAACCGGCTATGTGGCTGTGAGCGCCAACTATTTATATGGATTGCCGTATCTGATCACGTACACACCCGACCCCGTTCCCATACGGCCCAACACCTTTGGCTGGCTTCACGACTTTGAACCGGTCGACACCATCGGACACAGCATTATGGTCTTTTCCATACCGCAGGGATGAGATTGAAAATAGCCCCATAAGGTTTCTTTCCTATGCGGCATTCCTAAGCGGCGTGGACGACAGGGTCCATCTTCTCGAGTTCTTCAATGGGAACGTGGCACAGAATCCGGTGCCCGCTTTTGGCCTGTCGCCAGGGCGGGTCTTCGATGGTGCATATCTTTCCTTCGTCGGGAAGCATCGTTTTGCGTCGGGGGCACCGGGTGTGAAAGCGGCACCCCCGGGGTGGGTTGAGCGCGCTGGGCACATTGCCGCCGAGCCGGATCTTGGCCTGTTCGGCTTCCGGATCCGGAATGGGAACCGCAGACAGCAGGGCCTCCGTATACGGGTGATAGGGCGGATCATAAATCATCTCCGCCGGGCCGATTTCAACCACTTGTCCCAGATACATCACGGCGATATCATCGGAAAAATATCGGACCACACTCAAATCGTGGGCGATAAAGATCATCGCCGAACCGAAGGTTTGCTGAATCTCCAGAAGCAGGTTGATCACCGCCGCCTGGACCGACACATCCAGTGCGGAAACGGGCTCGTCGCAAATGATCAGGTCCGGCCGGCTGGCCAGGGCACGGGCGATGCCCACCCGCTGTTTTTCCCCGCCGCTGAGCTGCCGGGGTAATCGCCCGTAATAGGCCGCGCTCAATCGAACGGCGCGCAAGAGACGGACCACTTCGCCTTTGACCTTGTTCTTGGGAACCGTCTTGAACCGCCGGATCGGCCGGGCAATCTGTTTTCCCACCGTGTAGGACGGATTGAGCGTAGAATCGGGATTCTGAAAGACCATCTGCATCTCTTTGATGAGCCCCAACTCCCGGTCCGTTACCATGTCGGTGATGTCCACGCCGAGAAACTCCAGTTCACCACCGGTCATCGGCTCCAAACCGACCAGGCCCTTGACCAGAGAAGACTTGCCGCAACCCGACTCGCCCACCACCCCCAAGGTGCGCCCTTTGGCCAAACGAAGGCTGACGTCATCGACCGCCCTAACGAACCGCTTTTCCCCCAACCCGAAGAGGCTGACCACCGAATCGGACTCCTTGGGATAGTAGAGTCTCATGCCTTCCGATTGGAGTAAGGTTTCTGCTTGCCGATCTTCGTCCGTTTTTTCCGCCGGCATGGCGGTCCGGCTCCGTCGCCGACTGGTCCGAGGGCGCTCATCGATATCTTCGGCGTAGAAACAGCGGGCTGAATGTTCGGCGCTGATTTCCACCATCCGGGGACGTTCCTCGCGGCACCGGTCGGTGGCATAGTCACACCTGGGAGCAAAAACGCAGGCGTTCCGGGGGCGATCCACCGGGGCGGGAACCCGACCGCGAATCGGGAAGAGCAGCGAATCGGCCTTGCTGTCTCCCAGTTTGGGCACCGCGGCCATCAGTCCCCGGGTATAGGGATGGCAGGGGCGATGAAAGATCTCCGCCACCGGCCCCTTTTCCACCATCTGGCCGGCGTACATGACACAGAGTCGATCGCTCACCCGCGCCACAACCCCCAGGTTGTGGGTGATAAAGATATTGGCGGCATGAAACTCGCTTTTCAGCTCTTCGATCAAGTCCAGCACCGCCGCTTCCACCGTCACATCCAGGGCGGTGGTCGGCTCATCCATGATCAGCAAGGCCGGGTTGTTCAACATCGCCATAGCGATGACCACCCGTTGCTGTTGCCCGCCCGATATCTGGTGGGTATAGCGTCTCATGACATCTTCGGGGTCGGGCATATTCACCCGGCGGAGCATATCGACGCACCGCTTTCTCGCCTCGTCGTCCGAGATCGACTGATGGCAGGTCAGAACCTCCATGAGCTGATCCCCCAAACGCACCGAGGGATTCAATGCCTGCATGGGATCCTGAAAGACCATGGCCAGCCGGTGTCCCCGGATCGCCTTGAGTTCCGCCTGAGTTCGGCCGGTCAGTTCCTGACCCTGAAACCGGATGTGCCCGTCGGTGATCTTTCCGTTGGCCCCCAGGAAGTTGACGATCCCGAAGGCGATGGTGCTCTTGCCACAGCCGGACTCCCCGACCAGGCCCACGGTTTCTCCCTGTCTCACCGTGAAGGTGACATCTCGTACCGCCTCCACATCCCCTTTACGGGTTTCATAGGCAATGCTCAGATGCTCGACATCCAGTACCGATTCGGCCCTTGTTCCACTTCCAACATTCATCGCTAATTCCAATATCCCAGTGATCCGATTATCATGGACCCATCATCATTGATATCGCATCGATTCTTCGCGCAGGCCGTCGGCTAAAAGATTCAGCCCGACCACCAAGGAAGCGATGGCCACGGACGGCCAAAGGGCCGCCCACGGAGAACCGGCCAGAATAAATTCCCGGCCTTTGGCGACCATACTGCCCCAATCCGGCGACGGCGGCGGTACGCCGAGGCCCAAAAATCCGAGTGTTCCCATGGCGAAAATCGCATACCCCACCCGGAGCATGGCGTCGACGATGATCGGCCCGCGGGCGTTGGGCAGGATTTCCACAAACATGATGTA
Organism: uncultured Desulfobacterales bacterium; assembly: GCA_964440795.1. Lineage (GTDB taxonomy): Bacteria > Desulfobacterota > Desulfobacteria > Desulfobacterales. Next base: position 15,838 of record CAYTTQ010000052.1, read on the forward strand.
CCAGGGGGGTTCTCCCCGCGTTTCCGCCGCCCGAACATATTCCCGTGTGCGAATGTCCAGCGTCAAGCTCCGGACCAAGCGGGCGATGCCGGGTGTCCCCACGATGGTCATGGCGATCACCACGTTGACGGCGGACGCACCCAGGGCCGCCATAATAATCAAATAGAGCAGAATGATCGGAACGGCCATCATGGCATCGAGCAAGCGCATGGTGATTTCGTCGATCCAGCCGCCGTAATAGCCGCTCACGAGACCCAGAATGATACCCACCACCAAGGCCACGATCACCCCCCACAATGCGGTCCCCCCGGGAATCCAGAAATCGTCCGATACGGGCAGGACCACCAGCACAATCCGCGCGCCGTAGATCAAACGCGACCACAGGTCTCGCCCCAACTCATCGGTTCCCAGGATATGTTCCGCGGAGGGCCCTTCATTGGGCGATTTCCAGTCCTGCTCCAGCGGCGTGTACGGCGTCAGAAAGGGTGCGAACATGGCCGAAAGCGCCCAGAACAGGACAATAATCAAGCCGACGGTGGCCGTCTTGGATGCCAAAAGGACTGAAAACCCGTCCCAACACCGCCTAAAGAAACTCCGTCGCTGAATGACGGCTTCCGGGTCTTCCACGATGCTGGTACTCATGTCATCCGCTCTGCTCATGTGCTCAGTTGACTTCCTTGACCCGGCACCCCGGTCATCATGTGTACCGAATCCGCGGGTTCAAAAACGTGTAAATGATGTCGGCGACCAGCTGCGTCCCCACGGCCAACAGCACCAGGATCATGGCACCGGCCTCCAGGGCGTTGATGTCTTTAAACATGGCCGAATCGAGGAGATACTTGCCCAGGCCCGGATATCCAAAGACGACCTCCACGATCACGATCCCCCCCATCAGCCAGTTCACATGCAACATGATCACCGTAACCGGCGCCATAAGGGCATTCCGGATCGCATGCTTAAAAACGATCCGCCAGTAGGGAAGGCCCTTCAAATGCGCCGTTCGAATATAGGGCGCCTTCATCACCTCCACCATGCTGGCCCGAGTGATTCGCAAGATATACCCCAGCTCTATGAGGGTAAGTGTCAATACCGGCAGGATCAGCATGTCGGGGCGCTGCCACGGGGCCTTTTCGCCGAATACCGTTGCGCCGGGCACCCATTCCAGCCAAACGGCCAGAATCAAAATCAAAAAAATGCCGGTGGCAAATTCGGGAATGACGGAAAACATCATGCCGCCGATGGACAAGACCCGGTCTTTGAGCGACCCCTCCTTAAGGCCTGCGATCAACCCGAGCAACAACGCCAAAGGCATGACGATCACAAAGGCGATACCCGCCAGTACCAGCGAATTTCGAAGGCGGGTGAAGATGGTCTTGGCCACCGGCCGTCCGGTTCGAAGGGATACCCCCGGGTCTCCGCGGATGAATCCCTTCTTGAGCGGGATGTACTCCACCGGACCTCCGGAAGACTCCATCCAACCGGTACCGATTACAAACGACCAGACCTTGGTATCTCTTCCCTTTTCCCACCGCACCGCATGGTTGGCGTTGTCCACGCCCCAAAAGTATTTGATATCCCCCGCCTGGGTTTCCCACCGCTCGTTGTTGATATATGCCATCGTCGTGTCTACACTGGGCAGTTTCACTGTAGCCACCAGGTCCTCTCCCTGAAGCTTCCACCGGATCAGTGCCCCGTCTTCACGAACCGCCCACCATTCTTCGAATCCGTCCTCGGTGGTGATCTTTCGCAGCTCAAGGCCTACCTTGTCTTCCGCCCGCCAGTCGCTGCCCAGGAGCCAGTGCAGGTATCGAACATATACCGGTTTATCCAGTCCCATCTGGGCCAAAAAAGAGGCCTCCTGTTCCGGCGTGATGAACGCCCCCAGAACGTTTTTGGCCACATTGCCCGGGGAAGACTCGGTGATCAGGAAAACAGCGATGGATACCAGGATCATGGTAAGGAGGAGAAGAAAAAACCTTCTGACGATAAACTTGACCATGACATTTTCAGGTGAAGGATTAAAGATGATGGCGGCGTAAGGGCTCGCGCAAAAATAACTTCACATTTTGCCATCTCGGCTTCCGCCCGT
>CAYTTQ010000053.1:0-1687 GCA_964440795.1 uncultured Desulfobacterales bacterium
GGCTTGTGCGCCGCTGGAACCTTCTCCGATGCTGTCAATACGATAGATGGCCTGGACCATGCTTTCATGTTCGTAGCCGCTCCCAAACTCCGCCGAAGCCCCCGGCATAGGACTGACTTGTGTCTTGTCAATGTCGACGTCGGCCTGAAGGGAATTTGACAACTGGAGGTCCGGGCTGGCCGATACGGTATCCAGCGTATTTGCCGTATCGAACCCCTCCTCAAAAAAATCGCCATCTGAAATGACGATGTCTGAATGGCTCTGGAAATTGTCACCATCCGACCAGGTAGTGCCGGCGCCGGCGGACTGGATGACCTCCGCGGCCACGATGCGGGCATTTTCCGACCGATAAAAAGCGGTTTGTGCCACTTTCTCGTTTTTTGCGATATTCATTTCGACAGAGGAGGTCATCGTAATGGACGTGCCGAGAACCATCAGCAAGGCAAGGATAATGAGGGCGGTAACGAGGACTGCCCCTTTTTCGTTCCCGATATTCAAGCCGGCCTCCTATTCCAGGTCCTCAAAGCCCATATTCCGGATGCGTACCCGGGTAGAAAGGGTTCGGGTTCTACAAGTCCCCGCAGTGCCGGGGTTGAGGTCGTATCCATCGGTAAAATAGCGATCTTCCGTTTCCGTATGCACCTGAAGCTGAACCGCCACCGATCTAATATCGTCCAAGTCGTTCGTGTTATCCCCGTCGGTTTCGTCGGGGATACCGGTGTCCCCGTCGGAAAACGTATATGTAAACTGCAAGCTGTTCGGCACCACGTTTTGGATGGCCGTGTCTCCGTTTCGGGTTAACTCCCGATTGCCGTTATCCATGGCATAAGTGACGTCTTCATCCGCGTCGTCCGGGTCACCTGCCTCATCGTCACCGCTTAAATTGGACAAAACTCGGATCGAGCTCGCGGTAGCCGTCTTGATGGCGTCAAAGCCGTTATCTTCCGGATCGTATCCGGCGGCGCGGATTTCGCGGGTCATCACAGTCATAGCCCCGCGAACGTTTTGCTGGGCATAGGCCACTTCAGTTTGCACTTTGCATGTTTGGTTCTGGTGCACGAATATGTTTAGAACAGCGGCCAGAACAACCAACCCCACTGCCATGGCCACGAGTAGTTCAATCAGCGTAAAGCCGGTTTCATTCTCTCGCACGTCTCTGGTACTCATCTCTTTTATGGCCTTTCCACAGACCACCCATCCCCCTGACTCAGTTTTTGCCCCGACATCATAGGTAACGCAGACCCTGGCTGCTCAATACCTTAAACTAATACCCCTCCGCTGTGACGATACCGTCGACGGACACGTTGTGCTGGCCGATAATATCGGTCCAACTTATGCTGACCGTCAGCGTTTGGGCATCGCTAACCGGACCGTTTTGAATATCCCAGCTTCTCGTAAACACGCCACCGGAGGCGGCGGTCTCATCAATCGGGTTATTGGCATCACTGGTGGTACCGGTACTCAGCGTGGTATCTCTGCTTGAGTCAATCAACTCTTCCAGTTTGTCCTGGGCAAGTGCTACGGCTTGGCTGGTTCGATTTCCCAAATCATTACCTCGTATTCCACGGGACTGAAGGGTTGCCATGCCCATAATGGCAACCGACAAAATCACGATGGAAATCAATACCTCCAACATGCTGATTCCGGTTTGATTTGAAAGCCGCTCCATGTCTATACGAACCTCATT
>CAYTTQ010000053.1:1787-17280 GCA_964440795.1 uncultured Desulfobacterales bacterium
GGAGTCATGGTAAAAGTCCCCCCTGAGAAGTCTATCCCGTCCCCGCCCCCTTTGCTGGTATCATATTGAACGCTTGAATAGTCGTCCGTTAGGTTGACGGTCTTGACCGCTTCCCCGCTGTCACACTGGCCATCGCCGTCAATGTCTTTGAACACCTGATAGGTTGGTCCGGCGGAAAACGCCAAGCCGTAATCTACGTTCTCGCTGACCGCCCGGAGCCTGGCCAGTTGCATGTCGGAAAATATTCGCTGGCTCGCCCCCTTCAAGTCTGCCGACGGCTTGATCGTCAGGTGGTACGCGGGAATTGCTATCGCAGCGGCGGTAAGCATCACACCGAGGACGACCATCAACTCTACCAGGGTAAAGCCTGTTTCCCGGTTGGTTTTACATCGGTTTAAAAATGAATGCATGACGGGGAGAAACGAAGCAATGTTCATGCCATAACTGCTTCATTTAGAATTCGGCTTGCCGGTGGGTTAAATCTCACTTAAAACGCGAAGCTCGTCTTACCTCGAAACCCGATCCGTCGAAATTTGAAATTCGATATTGACATTGCCATTACAGGGGCTTATGTAATATAGAAAGTAACATGTTAACCGCCAGGAATTTCTGTCCTCTGATTGACGCAATGATGTAAGAGATGATGAGATATCTATTTCTGGGCGTGGGTGCCCTGTTGCTGTTTTCCTTCGTGGATGGCCGGTGTGACTGCCTTCTCCATTTTACCGGCGGTGATTCAATTTCTGTTTCCTGGTATAAACAAACAGCAAAAGCAGTTATGTGTGAGTATGCGGGCGGCACGATCAAAGTACCCATCTCCCGTATTCGCCATATCACGTCCATGCCAACCGAGCTCCGGAAACACAGGTGGAAGGATATCCCACGGATACTCTTCCCAGGTCCCCTCTTGTTGTGCCTAGATCCGGTCGTGACAGAGGATGACTTTTGGGAAGCAGCCCATATTCCGCCTATAGACCTTGAGGCTTACAACGAAAGGGAAAGGCTCAAAAGCAGACTTCAGGAAAATCTGGAAACGTTCAGGCGAGCTTCTCGGCATCGGGACTTGACGGGCAAAAAGCGGGCTATCGAAGCCATGGCGCGTACTTCCGCTCATCTGTCACGGCTCCGCTGAGAGCTGGGTCAGCTTCACTCGTAAAAAGCCGGTTTAAGCCGCACCGCGGCTTCCCGTCGGTAACGAACTTGGTCACCGATTTGTCAGGTAACGCCTGGCGGCGTAACCTGACCTACGAGCTCAACCCTTTCTTCCCAGAGACAATTCCTACTGCATCCGCGGGAAAGCACCAAGAAAAAATTCAGAATAATTGAAAATACGAATTCCAAATTCCTCAGTCCGAAGATTCCCCAATTCATAAATCCCTTCAAGAACCCTCTTTCCAGCTGAGACATTCCAAGGGACGGCCTTCTGTTGGGGCTTTCACGGCATCACGACAGTAAATAATATTGGAATCTCCCCCCGAAACGTCACAGACCACGGAGCCTCCGCAAACCAATGCCCCGGTAATATTTCTGTTTCCGCCTCCGGAAAAGACTACGGACCCTGTAACGATGACCGGACCATACCAGAAAAAGTCGCCACTGATTTCGAGGTCCCCGTCTACTAAGAGCATCCCGCACCCGTGAACCCCGGCGGACAGCTTCAGATAAGTAGCGGCTGTATCGTAATAGAGGATAATAGAGGCGGCACAGGAGGAGGCATCCTGAAGCGTGGTCCCCGGGCTTGGCGTACCCCAACCATCCCCCGGCCCCGGAATCGATGCCGAGCCATGCGTCACACCCACCCCACAATAGCGAAAATCGGCATGCTCAGCGTAAAACCCGACGATCCCCTCAACATCCATATTGGTACCGTTGTACGAGATATCGGGGACGGCACCCCCCGAACCGGTCACCTGAGCACCCCCGCTGACACTGACGGATCCTGCGCTCTGGGCCGTAACAATTCCCTTTTTGTCCGAACCGGTGCAACCGTTGATTCCCACAATATGGGTGGCGGCCCCTTGTATTGCGGTCGCGGACTCCACGTAAAGCGCAGCGGATACGGAAATGGGAGGAATCTCGGCGATTTCGGTTTGCACTGTCCGGGCCGACCCTTGGAGCGAAACATGGGTCGTTACGTCATAGATGTTTTTGCCTGCCACCCCGTTTCGTTGGGGAAGGCCGTCACCGGTAATGTCGCCCCAGTAACGAGGGCCGGCGCTACCACCTGAATGGCGAATAATCACGGTGTAGACGAGGGCATCGGCAAGGCTGTCGTATCGGTGATGCAAACTGTCGGCCGGGTCAAATCCATACTTGACGGCATGTTGGACGCTCCCAATATAGGTCCGCCACGACGTCTCGTGAGGATCCGTATCCGTTACGGGGGTTCCGGCACCATCGGCCAGTCTCGCTCTTGCTTCTTCACATCCCGCCACCGCCCCGTAAAAGGCCTGTTCACTTACCTTATGATTCTTCCCGATTTTCATCTCGGTGGTGGTCATCACGAAAGCCGTCGTCCCCAAAAGGACCAAGACCCCCATAAAGATTAACGTGGTGGGCAGGATCATGGCGGTTTCATCGGTTATACGCACTCGCCACCTCCATCGGTAAATGCTTTTGACTGCCATGATCTTTTATCGCTTCGACCGAAGAACCACCTACGGGACAGCCAGGTTCGGCGGCGTAACCAATGTACGGAGCGTGTAGGTACGATGCCCACCATTGGCCCCATAAGTGGGGTCCGGTTTGCCGGTCCGGGCGGTCACCGTAAGCCGTAACTGTCGAATATGCTCATCCACCGTCGTAACATGACCCTGGCCGTCCAGATAGGTAAAGACAAAGGTCTCGATGTTCTCCGCAAATGGTTGATTGCCGCCACCGGTATTTCTGTCGATTTGCAAGTCGGCTGAATCATACCGGTACCTTATACACTCATTGGGATCATCGGTGTCTCCATCCGGCGGGTCTCCCGGATCGTTTCCCCGAAGATCCGCCTTCACTCGAAGTGTTGCAGCATCGTACACAATCCCGTCAAATCCTGCGCCGGTGGGATCATAACCGGCCATGCGGATTTCCCGGGTCATCATGTCCACCGCCGCTCGCGCGGTTTGAACCGCCGCGGTCATCTGTTCCTGCAAATCATACGACCGATTTTGAATAACGAAAACCGCCATGACGGCACCCGTCACGAGCAGCCCGGTGACCAGGGTGACAAGCACCTCAAGAAGCGTGAAACCCGTCTCAGCGGCTTTTGCTATCATCTGCTTAGCACCCCATGACTATCTTGCAATAATCGTATTCAGGCATACTGCATGCTGATCGGAATCCCAATTGACGGTGACCGCCACGGACTTCATGCCGACATCCGGATGGGCCACATCGACCGAAATCGTTCGACTGTACCCGGGGTAACCAGGGATATCCCCATAAGCCTCCGTGCTACTTGAATCGACGGTCGGAAGCCCCGTATAGCCGATTCCCAACGCCGCCTCCATCTTCTCTTGCGCCAAGAGCGTTCCGCTGGTGAGCCGCGCGCTGAAGGTGCGCCCGCTCATGGTCCCGCCCATAACGCCGGCAACGGCCAAAAAGCCTACCGACAAGACAGCCAGGGCGACCAGACTTTCCACCAGGGTAAAGCCTTTATTATCACGGCATATAACCATATCGACTCCAACGCCCGCGGCGACACGGCGAGTAGGACATACAGGGGCTGACCGAACCCTGTGTTATCCAGCCCTGTGTTATCCAGCGTTGTCTGGTGCTTTCTTTGGCGGTAGATATGGGAGCGTTTAGACCAATTTCACGCGTCCCGTTATATGTATTTTAAGTTGTTTGGAACCACTGGCATTTGTAAGCGTAATCGTGCCCATGGCGGCACTTCCCCGCGGGAAAAAGATCGGATTCGCCGTATGAGTGATAATCACGTCGGGATAGGTTTGGCGAAAATCCCTTACTCGAATCCGCTCTCCCGTCCCCGGGCTGCCATCGTTGTCATCGTCGTCCAGGATCTGATACCGATGCGAGTCGATGATGAGAACCCGAAATTCGTTTTTCTGACTCACCGCCTGCATGCGAGCCCACATCAGGTCGCCCATGACCTGTCGAGCCGCCCCGGACAATCGATATTTGGGCAACTGGGATACAAGGGCGGGTATGGCGACAACAGCCAACAGACTCCCAATGGCCAGGACGACGACAATCTCCAACAGGGTAAACCCCTTGGTCGGTCCTCGGTGCATATCGCTCTCTTGTTCCGTTCGGCGTTACAGCTTCGAATCGTTTAGGATTTGGCGGAAAACATCAGGACCTTAGGCCCTGCTTTTAACGGGTCTTGAGATTGAGCTTGCTTGCAATGGCCGTCGCTGTTTGGCCGACGAATCGCTCGAATGCGTCGCCTTCCAAGGGGGCGTCCGACGTGGGAAACGTATCGACCCCCTCGGCCTCCACCAGCTCCGGGACATTCTTTAGTGACTCACGGGGCACGATTTCAAAGTCGGGCGGAAACCGGTCCTCAAAGTACATTTCCTGAAAACCGGCGAATTTCAGCGCATGGGCCGTCGCGTCGAGCACAACCAAATCATTGGCATCGATAATCCCCTGCTTAGCCGCCGCGACAAGTCCGGCCAGGGATTCTCCACCTTGGGTACAGGCGATGTGCCCGTTTCGATTGGCGATAAGCTCCCAATCCATGATCGCCTGCTCCTCTACTTCCACGACAAAAACGGCTTTTTGTCCGGCCTTCTGATTATAGGACGCTACCAGTTCGATTACCCGAGGCATGGACACCGGGTTTCCAATCATGGCCGCCTGGGCCACACTGGGCCGGACCTTGACCGGAACAAAATGACGGCGGGAAACGTCGGGTTCCAAATAGTATTTGTACACCGGATTGGCGTGGGTCGATTGTACGCCCACAATCTTGGGCAACCTTTCTATGATTCCTACATCAAAAAACTTAAGGAAGCCACTCATTACAGCCGTAATGTTACCCGCATTGCCGATGGGAACGATCACCGCCTTTTGCTTCATATCGTACTCAAAGTCTTGTGCTATCTCATAAGAAAAAGACTCCTGACCCAAAATCCGCCAGGCATTTTTAGAGTTCAATAATGCCACATTGTACTGCTCGGACAGGGCCTCCACAACCTTCATACAATCATCAAATACCCCGGGGATCTCAAACACGGCGGCGCCACTGCCCAACGGCTGGGCCAACTGTTGCGCCGTTACCTTGCCGTGAGGCAAAAGGACGGCGGACTTTACTCCCGGTTGCAGGTAAGCGGCATAAAGGGCGGCAGACGCAGACGTATCTCCGGTAGACGCACAGACGGCCAGCACTTCGGATAATTTTTCGGATCGGACCAGGAAGTTGATATAACTCAGGGCACTGGCCATCCCCCGGTCCTTAAACGAGGCACTCGGGTTCTGGCCATCGTTTTTGAAAAGAAACCTGGCCCCAACCGTCTCTTGAAGCTGCCGGTTGGCTTCTACCATGGGCGTGTGACCTTCTCCCAGGTATACGACCGCCTCAAGCGGTAAGACCGGACCTAAAAATTCGTGATATCGGTATATGCCGCGAAGGGAAGGCCGGTTAAACATGCGACGGTAGTCAAAGATTTGGCGCCACACCTCCGGTGGGGTTTCTTTCAATCTATGGGCATCCAAGTCAACCAAAAGGAGCACTTCTCCGCAGGACGGACAGGTGTAAAGAAGCTCCGATATAGCAAATGTGTCCCCGCAACCGAGACATCGGTAAACCAGCGTTCCGTTTACCTCCGGTATCACATAGGGTCGAATCTTTTCCGGAAAGTCCTCAATTCTCATGTGCGCCTTGGAGCCTTTCCTATACCCCCTCAATCCTCTCTGCTCCATCCATATAAGAACGCAACGCCTCCGGAATCACAACGGAACCGTCGGCTTGCTGAAAATTTTCAAGGATAGCCACCACCGTCCGACCCACCGCCAGGCCGGAACCGTTGAGGGTGTGCACCAGTTCGGTTCCCTTTTTCCCTTTCCTTTTGAAGCGAATCCCGCCCCGTCGAGCTTGAAAGTCTTCAAAGTTGCTGCAAGATGATATTTCGCGATATTTCTGCTGGCCCGGCATCCAGACCTCGATATCGTAGGTCTTGGCGGCGGAAAACCCGAGGTCGCCGGTACAAAGCTCTATTACCTGATAAGGAAGACCCAGGCGTTGCAGAATTCTCTCAGCATCCGCCAAAAGCTTGTCCAACTCCCGGTAGGAGTCTTCCGGTTTGGCAAACTTCACCAACTCCACCTTGTTGAACTGATGCTGACGGATAAGTCCTCTCGTGTCCTTGCCGTAAGAACCCGCCTCTGACCGAAAACAGGGCGTGTACGCGGTATAAAGCATGGGAAGCGTTTCTTCATCCAAAATCTCATCCCGGTGGATGTTGGTAACCGGGACTTCAGCCGTGGGCACCAGGTAATAGTCCCAGCCTGCCAGTTTAAACAAATCCGCTTCAAATTTCGGTAACTGGCCGGTAGCCGTCGTGCTCGCCTCGTTGGTCATGAAAGGAGGAAGGACTTCCAGATATCCATGTTCTCCGGTTTGAATATCCAGCATGAAGTTAATCAATGCCCGTTCAAGCCTTGCGCCTTTGCCGACATAGAGCGTAAACCGCGCTCCCGTAATCTTGGCCCCACGCTCGAAATCCAGAATCCCCAGCCTTTCACCCAGATCCCAATGCGACAGCGGCTCAAAGTCAAACTCGGGAAGCCCTCCTACCTTTTTAACCACCGGGTTATCGTCGCTGTCTTGTCCCACGGGAACGGAGGGATGGGGCACATTCGGAACACCCATGAGAAGATGGCGTAAGGCCCCCTCTTCGGTGGCCAGCCCCCCATCGAGATCCTTTATCCGGTCTGAGACCGCCTTCATCTCGGCAATCAATGTCGAAGGGTCTTCATCCCGCCGTTTCATTTCGGCAATTTTCTCAGAGGCGGAGTTGCGTTGTTGTTTCAGCTTCTCAACCTCGGCAAGAATCTCCCTTCGCTTGGCATCATGTTCCGAAAAGCCGTCCAAAACTTCCGGCTGCCCTCGCTTTCGCAAAGACGAGGTAACCAATTCAAAATTTTCTCGAACAAATTTGATATCTAACATGGCCTAAGTCAGCTTGATTTGGATAAAAAAACAAACACCACCACGGATCCAGGCTCAGCATCTAGCATGGCGGCAACACGAAGTCAATGATTATTATTACTTGACTTTATTGAAAAAAACTGGTATTGTGAAGGCTTTACAAGATGTAAACAGGGTTCTCTGGAGTCCAGAATGCAAAACTTGAGGGAAAAAAAAGGGGAAATAAGAAAGAGTGTCCTGGCCAAGCGCAACGCATTGAAGAAAAAAGAGCATGCAAAGAAAAGCAAGCAAATCATGGAACGCCTCTTTGAGTTTGCCAATTTCTTGGAAGCTAAGACAGTGCTGTTTTACCTGAGTACCAAAAGTGAAGTTGCCACTGACGATATGATTCAACGGGCGATGGAACACAAAAAGGCGGTGGCCGTGCCTCTGGTGGACACCCAAGAAAACGACATCATACCGTATAAGATGGAAGACCTGGAACAGGATATAACCGTTGGTTATCAGGGAATCAGAGAACCGATTGTCTCCCGGTGTAAGCAAGTGCCGATGGCGTACGTCCACTTGGCCATCATTCCCGGAATCGCTTTTGATGAGCGGGGGGGGCGCATCGGACACGGTACCGGCTTTTATGACAAATTGATCCCCAAGCTCGATGCAACAACCCGAAAGGTCGCCCTGGCCTTTGAGTGCCAGATCATACCTCAAATTCCCATGGAACCGCATGACCGATACATTGACATCATTATCACCGAGAAGCGAACGATCTACAAAATTTAAGAACGATTATTAATGATGGCGTCCTAAAAGTCCCCCAACCGTCATGCCGGACCCCGGATCAAGCCCGGGGCAGGCTTTGATCCCCGCTGATCACGGGAAATGACGAAAAGGCGGAAAAGGCGACTTCCAACGAACTCGAGTTGTCTTTTTTGAGAGGGTCGTGCGCTGGGCAAAAGATCTTCTCACTCCTTAATCCGAACCCGACGCCGAACCGACAACCTCGACACTGAACTCCCCAAGGTCTTGAGGGATATCGAAAAAGACCAACATAAAAGGGAGCACCTTACCTCGGGCAACCCTAAAGTTGGATTTGTTTTCGCCGAACCGGTTGTTGAGTTTCCGGCTCACCTGTTCCTTATTCAATGTTTGAAGTTCAGTACCCGACAAGATGTTACCGGCATACGCCGTTTGGTCCCGTGCAATCCCGCCGTTCTTCAAATAGAGGTTGCCTTTGACCTGAATGAAATTACGCATGTCGGGATAGTCATTTTTGACTTTGCCTTTGATCACAAAAACCCGCCCTGCAGACCTGTTCTCGACAAACTCACCTTCAATGGCGTCTTCGAGAAGTGTAATGCGCAGATTACCCGGATCAATAACGTCCGACGTATCCGCACCGGACAGCGATTCCAAGAACGGTAAGTTGATGTCCCCCCCTTTGACCAGGGTATAGCCGAGATAGCCGCCACCTGCCGCCAGGACAAGAATCAAGACGATCAGCAGAGGCGCCCCGACGGTTTTCCGTTTGGCTGTCTCCGCCGGAGGCGGCATGGACGGTGCCTCCTCCGCCTCCGGTTCCGCCGATTCATCTCCGTCTTCCATTGAAGCCACGGGAACATCGTCGGGAATTGAAAACTCCGTTTCTTCGGCGGAGGCGTCTTGGGCATCTCCTTCCATCGAGACTTCGTCGGCACTATCTGTTTCAAGACTCAACTCGTCAAACGACAAGTCCTGTTCAGAGGCGTCTTCGGAGAGGCGATCAGTTTCGCCTTCGGCGGCGTCTTCTTCGAACGAAAGGCCTTCCAAGGATATTTCTTCCTCCCGTCCTTCCGTTGTTTCTGCTTCCATACCCTCATCTTCCAGAGCAAGATCGTCCAGAGACAAGTCTTCCTCGGCCTCTTCTTCCGCAGGCAAATCCGCACCGGACGTGTCGGAAACGTCCTCCCCGGCTGCATCATCAAACCCTAGATCCGCAGCAGTAATTTCATCTTCAGACACTGCATCATCGGAAACGCCGCTCTTGGCTCCCGATTCCGGCGCATCTTCCAGGCCAAAATCTTCAAGAGACAACTCTTCGTCGTTTCCGCCCTCGGTATCAAACAAACCGAAATCGAGGGACGCCTCTTCCGATTCATCGGAGAGTTCCGAAAGGTCGCTGTCCAGGTCAGGCTCCGACATCAAATCCGCTTCCGAGGAAGACGGTCTATAGGCCGTAAACACGTGGCGACATTTTGAACACCGAACCTTGGACCCTGATTCCTTAATCAGGCTTTCGTCCAATTTGAATTTGGCGTTACAATTTTCACATGTTACGAGCATTACAAGCTCCTTTCACTTACTGTTTCAGATGGTATATTCCCGGCAAATTCCGATATCTCTCGTTGTAATCGAGCCCGTAACCCACCAGGAACCCGGAGTCCACGCTGTGTCCCACATAGTCAAGGGAAACATCGGCTTCCCGTCGAATCTTTTTGTCAATCAAGGTACAAACCCGAACTGACTTGGGACCAAATTTCTTAAGATGATCGAGGAGATATGCAATTGTCAGGCCAGAGTCGATAATATCTTCCACCACCAGGACGTGTCGCCCTGTCACGTCGATGTCCGGCCCCTTGATCGGTTTAACCTCGCCCGAAGACCGAGTGCCGGCCCCATAGCTGGCAAGTTGGATAAATTCGATTTCACAGGGAGTGCGCATCTCTCGGATTAAATCCGCCAGAAAAACAAAAGACCCCTTGAGTACGCCCAGCACGAGGACCCGGTTTTCCCCGTAGTCTCTGGAAATCAAGCCTGCCAGTCTCTTGACCTTTTCTTTGATTTCTATTTCCGACAGGACAGGTACAAGTTCAGGGGACATAAGGAAGCATCCGATTCCACGTCCATCGTATTACACGCAATACATATATCAGGATGTTAATACACGCGAGGCCTTTAGCCCGGCGGTTCGGGCTGGAGAAGTCTTTGCCAATCGAAACACCACTTAGGGCTCGCGCAAAACCATCAACCGTGCGAGCCGGTCAAGGCCCGCTCCTAGAGTCCCGCCTTTGCCAGTTCCTGGACCAGGGATTTCTGTTTTTTATTCAACGTCTTCGGAATGTGGGCTACTATTCGTGCATACAGGTCACCGCGTTGGTCCTTCCTCATCTGAGGCAGTCCATAGCCCTTGAGGCGCATCTTTGTATTTGGCTGGGTACCGGCAGGAACCTTCAAACTCAAGCCCTTGCCGTCAAGCGTGGGGATTTGAACCTGGGTTCCCAGAAGCAAGTCCGATAGCTTTACTTCCCGATCGATGTATAAATCGTGGTCCTCATAGGAAAACAGCGGGTCGGGCATCACTTTGGACTGTATATAGAGATCCCCGGGCGGGCCGCCGTAAGCGCCCGGCTGACCTTTGCCCGCCAAGCGCAATTTGGCCCCGGTAATCATCCCCTTGGGAATCTGAACCTTTATTTTTTTCTGTTCGGCGCCTTGCCCATGGGCAACGGTCTTATTCGTCCCCGTGAGCACCTCGTTTAACGTCAGAGGCAATTCGTAGACCAAATCGGATCCCCGTGACGGTGCCTGTTGCGTAGAAGTATAGGCACTAAAGGGATCCCCGCCGAAGCCGAAACTCGACCTTCTACCGCGCTTGCCGCCCCCCATGAAAATATTGGCAAAACTACTGTTGTCAAAGCCGAACTCCCTGAAGATGTCTCCGAAGTTGACACCACTGAAGATATCTTCCTGCGTGTAGCGTTGTTGGAATCCCGAAGCACCAAAATTGTCATACTGCTTGCGCTTTTCCGGATCACTTAATACGGCGTATGCCTCGCTGACCTCTTTGAATCTGTTTTCGGCCGTTTTATCTCCTTTGGTGCGATCCGGATGATATTTCATCGCCAGTTTACGATAGGCCTTTTTGATTTCGGCATCACTGGCATCCCGGCTCACACCCAGGATTTTATAATAGTCTTTTTCACCCATACATTCACCCCCCAACGGGGAAAAGCACCCAAAATCTCATTTTACCTGTAAATATTAAATATAATCTGGGCACTTGTAATGTCAAGAAACTCTTGACATTATTTTGCCCTTTTGCCATATGAGCAAAGGGAGTCGGGGCAGGATCCGAACCGAAACAGGACCGAAATAGGAATGGAAAGGAGCATCACCGTGGAAATCGTCGTTTTACTAAAACAGGTTCCGGACACAGAAACAACGATTCAGATCGACGACGACAATACCACTGTCAAAACCGACGACATTAAATGGGTTATAAACCCTTACGATGAATTGGCAGTCGAAGAAGCCCTCAGAATTAAAGAGGCTCAGGGGGAAGGCAAAGTCACCATTTTAACCGTGGGCACACAAAGGGCGGTGGAAGCCATTCGCACCGCCCTTGCCATGGGTGCGGACGAAGGCGTCCTGATCGATGATGTCGCCACTGAAGCATCGGATGGTCTGGGTATTGCCAAGGTCTTGGCGGCCGCCCTGAAAGATATCCCGTACGATATCATCGTTGCCGGACACCGTGCCGTGGATGACGACGGGTATCTGGTACCGGCGGCCGTAGCGGAGATTCTGGAAATCCCCCAAGCATCCATGGTGGTCAACGAAGAAATCAAAGACGGCAAGCTTTACTGCGAACAGACCGTGGATGGGGGGACCACACTCATCGAGGCGGAATTGCCCGCACTTTTCACAACACAACGGGGGATCAACGATCCCAGATATGCTTCCTTGCCCGGCATTATGAAAGCGAAAAAGAAGCCCTTACAAACGCGGTCCTTGGCGGACCTGGGCCTGAATGCCGAAGACGTGGGAGCTCCGGGCGCGAAATGCACCCGAAGGCGTCTCTTCTTTCCGCCCGAGAGAGCCCCGGGAAAGATCATATCCGGGGAAACGCCGGAGGAGAAGGCCGTTGAACTGGTACGGCTACTCAGGGAAGAGGCTAAGGTCATCTAGATATCCGGTTCTTGTGAGAGGCACTCTGGAGAGAAAAGGAACGACCACTACCAACGATCAACAATTGAATGAGGTCATCATGCCACAGGGAGTACTGGTAATAGCCGAGCAGGTTGACGGTCAATTCAGAAAAGTTTCATATGAAGTGGTTAGTGAGGGGAGACGCCTGGCCGATGCTCTAGGAGAACCCCTCACGGCTGCCGTGGTCGGCTCGAACATTGCGTCGATTGCAGGCCAATTGGCAACCTTCGGGGCGGATAAGGTGCTGACCGTCGATACCCCCCGTTTATCCGATGCCACGACGGAAAGCTACGCAGCGGCAACCTTTCAAGTGATATCAAAGGTTGAGCCCAAGATCGTCTTATTGGGGGCCTCCGCGCAAGGCAAAGATCTTGCGGCCCGTCTGGCGGCCCGTCTGGATGCCGGCCTGGCCATGGATTGTACCTCCTTGACGCTGGAGGGGACGGATCTCGTAGCGGTCAGACCGATCTTCGGTGGGAAGGTTTTGGCGGAAGTGGTCATTTCCACTCCTCCTCAAATCGCCGCCGTTCGCCCTAACGTAGCGGACATTGAAAAGAATCCCGGAGAAGCGGTGGTCGAGGACATTGAAGTCGAGTTGCCCGCACCTAAGACAAAACTGGTGGAAAAACGTGTTGAGCCAACCGGAAAGGTGGACCTCATGGAAGCGGATGTCGTTGTCTCGGGTGGCCGGGGCATGGGCGGTGCCGACTTTAGCCTTGTGGAAGAACTGGCTCAAGCCTTGGGCGGAGCGGTTGGCGCCTCAAGATCTGCAGTGGATGAAGGCTGGAGACCTCATTCCGATCAGGTAGGCCAAACGGGAAAAGTGGTCACACCGAGTATTTACATCGCGTGCGGCATCTCCGGCGCAATCCAACACCTGGCGGGAATGGCCTCTTCCAAGTATATTGTTGCCATCAACAAGGATCCGGAAGCCCCTATTTTTAAAAAGGCCGACTATGGGATCGTGGATGATTTGTTCAAGATCGTACCGGCAATTACCGCCGAGGTAAGAAAGCTGAAAGAATAGACCCGTTTCTCAATAACCGACCGAGAGTCTTCATGTCGGACCGGAGCAAGGCGTGAGTAACGCCTTGCTTTTTATTTTGGAGTAACAAAAAGGCATGAACATATACTTTGTCAGTTTGGGCTGTCCCAGAAATCTCGTGGACACAGAGACGATGTTGGGACAGGTCCTGGAATCCGGGCATGGGGTCTGTGCAGATTTGTCTGCCGCCGACTGCGTCGTTGTCAACACCTGCGCTTTCGTGCGTCCCGCCATAGAGGAATCGATCGATACAATCCTGGAAATGGGCCGATGGAAGGAACATGACAAGGGAAGACGGCTTATCGTAACCGGGTGTCTGCCGCAACGCTACGGGCAGTCCCTGGTCGAGTCTCTCCCCGAAGTGGACGTCTTTCTCGGCACCGGAGCGTTCGACCAAATCGAACGATTCGTCGGTGTTTCCGGGATAGGGGAGAAACGGGTATTTCTGCCGCCGGTAGAAAAAACTTCCCGGTCGGCCCGGGAATTGCCCAGGTTACAGACCACGGCCCGTCACACGGCTTATCTCAAAATTGCTGAGGGGTGCTCGAGTCATTGTACTTACTGCGTTATCCCTAAACTGAGGGGACCGCAACGCAGTCGGCCGATGAAGACGATACTAAGCGAGGCCGAACGGCTCGTTCACGGCGGCGCCAAAGAGCTGATACTGGTCGCCCAAAACACCACCGCTTATGGTCAAGATCTTCCCCAGGGTCAAGACCGTCTTCATACACTGCTGGACAGCCTGACCCAAATTCCCGGACTCATCTGGATACGGCTTCTCTACGGACACCCTGACTTTGTTACGGAACCGCTTATTGAATCCATGGCCGCTCACCCCAATGTCTGTCCGTATCTGGATATTCCCTTTCAACATGCCAGCGAGCGGATCTTGAAGGCCATGGGCCGCCCTTGCGATCCCGCGTATAACCTTGCACTCGTAAAACGACTGCGTGACAGGATTCCCGGAGTGGCATTGCGGACTACCTTTATCACGGGTTTTCCGGGAGAAACCGACACTGATTTCGAAACGCTGGTCACCTTTGTCGAAGAAGTCCGGTTTGACCACATGGGTCTATTCATGTATTCAGACGATACGGATCTGCCCGCAAACAGGCTACCGGGACACGTCGAGGATCAGGTCAAGCAGACCCGGTTTGACTACTTAATGGAACGGCAGGCCCGCATTTCGAGAGAAAACAACCAACGGTACGTGGGAAAAACGGTCCGGGTATTGGTTGAAGAACCGGTCCCGAACAACGGGTCTGTCGTCGCGGGACGAATGGCCACACAAGCGCCGGGAATCGATGGCATGGTCTTCATAGAAGAGGGAATCGCTCCCGCCGCCGGGACCTTTGTCGACGTTTGCATCACCGAGGCTCACGACTATGACGTCACGGGATACATACCATGAACGCCCTCAAAGACCGTCTACTCACGGCGGTTTCAACGGACATACAGGCGATTGAGACGGCCTTAAAGGACAATCTGCACCCTTACCTGTCCGTGGTATCCCACGTGGCCGACTATCTTATCGCCGGCGGCGGCAAGCGGATTCGCCCCCTTCTGATGCTGCTTTCCGCCAGGCTATGTGGTTACAAAGGGCGTTTCGACGTTACGCTTTCGGTGGTCTTCGAATATCTGCATGTGGCCACATTGCTTCATGACGACATCGTCGACGGGGCCGAGGTACGTCGGGGCTATCCCGTCGCCCACGGCATATGGGGAAGTCCCGCCACGGTCCTGGTGGGAGATTACCTGCTCGCCCGCGCCATCAATATAGCCGCCCAAACGGGCCAAGCATCAATCATTGATGTCATCTCCCGAGCCACGGGACACATGTCGGAAGGAGAGATTTATCAACTTCTCCATCGTGGGGACATCAACCTTACGGAAGAACAATACCTGGATATAATCGGTCGGAAAACGGCCTGTCTCATCCAGGCGGCGTGCCATACCGGTGCTCTCCTCGCAGGCGCCCCAGAGCACAGGGTTCAGGCCCTGGCTGACTATGGAAACCACTTGGGATACGCATTTCAACTGATTGACGATCTTCTGGACTATACAGCGGATCCGGCGATTCTGGGCAAATCCACGGGAACAGACTTAAAGGAAGGAAAGATGACGCTTCCCCTGATTTACGCCATGAAACAGGCTGGAAACAAAGATCGCAAACATATGGAATCGCTTATTGGAACAACGGATCCAACCATGGACCGGTTTAAGGCCACCTTCAAACTTGTAAATGACTACGGGGGCATTGCTTACACCCGCAATCTAGCGCAAGAACATTTGGCGACGGCAAAAAGCCGGCTTGAATTGTTCGATACCTCCTCAACCCGAACCATTTTAGAAGACCTTGCGGATTACGTCCTCACCCGACAAGT
>CAYTTQ010000054.1:0-16900 GCA_964440795.1 uncultured Desulfobacterales bacterium
AGCGAGTTTGGCATAACATTGATATACGCAGTTTTTGTTAATAAACCAAAGAGATGTTACTAAGGAGATCATAAGTGTTTTGACATATTTTCTGCTCAAAGGCTTTATTCCCGCCGGTTTTCGTGATTTTATGTCTACGGAATTATGATCTCATTAGTATATGGACAAGAAGACCATAAACCGGGTCTTATATGGTTCCATTTATTATTCGCCTGACACAAAGAAAGAGATAGCTGTGGATGATGATTACAAACTCTTGATCGACCTACACAAGCAAGGCTATCGGCAGGGGCCGGGCGGGGATAACGAGTATCCCGAAATCGATGTGGCTTCGGCCAAGATCAGAATTCTCGAAAAACACGGCTATTCGCCCGTTGGGTACTTTGCGTTGCCGGAACATTGCTGGCTGGACCAGTATTACCGACCTATGCAGGCGAGACTCGAAGACTTCCTGAATAGGAATGGGAACAGTGAAGAAGCACGCGCAGTCGTGGCCGCAGATCAACAGGAGATTGACCTCTACGAGACATATAAAGCTCATATCAGCTATGGGGTGTATGTCGCGAAAAAGACGCAGTAAAAGGCGAGCAAGGCCATGCAGCCGACGCTCGTACCTGGTCCGGCTGATGGCTGGCGTTCGGTGTATAAAAAATGAGTCCGGTGAGTGAGTCTTGAAAAAAAGATGCTATATATTAGCCGGTCCTAATGGAGCTGGCAAAACGACCTTTGCAAATGAGTTTCTGCCCATTGAGGCAGAATGTCTCAATTTTATTAATGCGGACTTAATAGCTCAAGGTCTCTCGCCATTTCAACCGAATAAAATGACGATAGCGGCAGGTCGATTAATGCTGCAGCATATTGACGAATGCGTGAGGAGAAACGAATCATTTGCTTTTGAGACTACTCTCAGCGGAAAAGCATACCAACGGAAGATAGGAATCTGGAGAAACCAGGGATACGAAATAATCATATATTACCTCAAAGTACCTACGGTTGAATTTGCCATAGAGCGTGTGAAACTGAGAGTTTCGAAAGGTGGTCATGATGTCTCGGAGCAAGATATTCGCCGACGCTTCGATAAGAGTTGGGAGAATTTCAAAACGGTCTATAAGCCGTTAGCCGATTCATGGACAATTTTTGATACATCAGGCGAGTTACCGATTATCATAGATGCATCGGAGTAGTATAATGAAACAATACAATAAATACGCCTTGATAGGTTTAAGAGCATTGCGAAGAGCGGCTGAAAAAGTTTCAGAAGATGCGAGGAAAAATAAATACAAAATCCCGATATGGAAAAACGGCCGCATCGAATACAAAGTACCCGAAA
Organism: uncultured Desulfobacterales bacterium; assembly: GCA_964440795.1. Lineage (GTDB taxonomy): Bacteria > Desulfobacterota > Desulfobacteria > Desulfobacterales. The sequence continues at coordinate 1,331 of CAYTTQ010000054.1, forward strand.
TCGGTACCGAACACGGTACTTCAGCCGACGAAAAGCTTGTGTGAAATATGCGGGCGAATAGCCCCGGCGCGGTTGAGATTTTACTTAAAGATATTTTACCTCATCTCTACTCTTGGCTTTCGCCTGCCGACAGGCGATACCTGCAATTCATCTTGAAATTGGCAGCAGTTTCGATTCTGCCCAGGTAGAGAGCAAAACAAGGACGGCTCATTTGTTTCGATTACAGCAATTAGCCACTCTTGGGCCTGGGTATAGATTTCGTCATTCGGCCTCGGACGACCTTCTTAACCCGCAATAGAGGTTTCATTTCCTAATCCAACCGATTCCACCTCTTCGGAGAGTGCATATTTTCTCGTATAGGCGAATCAGTTCAACGTATGCCATGATTTTTGCCTACAGGAACATCATATTCGGGAACTTTGCACCCGGATAGCGGTTGATCAGCAATTTGCTCTGAGCGGCGGGTGCTCGATATGGTGGGATAGCGGTATCAGATCCACTGGCGTGTAACCACTCTTGCGCGCCAACCATCCGTAGTTTCTGAAGGCAAAACAGCACAGGGGTTGGGAGTGTAAAGCACGAAAGGATGCCAGAGCCACTCTTCTTAAGACGTATACGAACGTTCAGAACTGAGACCGCCCTCGCCGCCTCTGCGTAGTTTTCAGAGCCCCGGTCCCGTCTTAATTCTCGCCACATCGCCGTTAAAAACTCGTCAGAGCCCGCGACCCGCTGTCACTCGGAGGCAGTGGCCCTTCCCTTGAACTCACGTCCTTAACAAAGAAAGAGAGTCTACGTGAAAGAATTCTTGTCATTTTCTGAAGGTCGAAGACGAACAGTCTGCGAACAGGCACAAGATAAACTTGGCCTGCCTCCGGCAACCATTGAGAAGGACTACTGGGTCTGCTGGATATTAGAAAAAATGTTCGATCTTGCGGATTGGGGCACCTACCTCACATTCAAAGGAGGCACCTCACTTGCGAAAGGATGGGCTCTCATAGAGCGGTTTTCTGAAGATATTGATATAGTAATCGATCGTCAGCCTTTTGAACAGACCTCATCATTCAATACCTTTTCCAATGAGGTGGGTATGTGTCTGATGATTTCACAGACCTGGGTGGCAGGGTTTGGATTCGCATATTGGCCGGCCAAACGGTTTGTTTTTGCCGCCAATCGGGCCGCTTCGGTTGCAGGATATCCTGCATATACAAGGGCCGCGGCAACGCCGGTGAGTGTATCGCCCGTGCCACCTATCGGTTCCATGGCCCCGATGGACGGTCTGTCCACGGTTGCCACAATTCCCTCTTTCGTACAAACACAATCCACGGCTCCCTTTACCAGTAGTGTCTTGGCAGCGTTTTGCCCACGGAAGGCCCGTTGAACCAATTCTGGGACTTTTTCACTTTCATGAAGGATAAAGCCCCTGGTATAAAAAGGGTGGGGCGCCATCTCATCGGCGAGAAAGGCCAATTCTCCAATGTCCGGGGTGAACAGGTCATAACGTTGTGCAAAGCCACTCATCTTTGCCATATACATGTAGCCGGCATCCGCGATCAACACGGGTAGAGACATTGCCTCTTCGAGGCTCAACAAAATCCTGTTGTGCCAATCCACATCAGGTTGAAGGTAATGAAAGGTGACTACGCGGGCGTTCATAGAAGCGAGATGTTCCGAGAGATGTTTATACAGCTCTTTGCTTCCGTGACCCGTCCCCTGATCTCCCACAAGTAGGCAATACGGTGCCGCTGTACCGAGAATTTTGCAGGCCGCCACCGCAGCGGCCACCAGTGCGGGGGTTCCGCGATTAACGGAGGCCTTGTTGCCTGACAAAGACAGAGACGTATCTTTCAGTGTGGGGTACCCCCAAACAACGGGAAATGAAGTATCCGGAACTGTACCGATTAGCACAAACATTGACGCTTCATCTCCTCGTAGGCAAGTTGGAGCGCATATCCGCAAAGGGTATGCCCCAAGGCCCGCGGCTCCGGTGATTGGCGAAAGTCTTGCCCTACCAGTATTGCTCCCAGATACGGAACATCCGGACAACCTCCCCCGGAAATATTCACGATAGTGAATGTGTCCTTATTTATGGTGAGTTTCATGTTGGCCGCTTGAACCATGAGGTGTGTTCCATAATCCATAATGCGAAATAGCTCTACGGGCTTTAAAAGCGGGGCGTCCACCGGGACGACTTGTAGAGGCCGGATAGCATTTTCCTCCAACAGCCTTATGATATTCAACTGTTCCACGAGTGGGAATTCAACTACCAGATCGCATCCCGTTCTGAGCGACGGAGGTGGTCCCATTACTCGAACTTCCCATCCATTCTCTCTAATGACGGACTCGGCCCTGATGACCTCACTGGTGTGCTCAAAGGCAAGGAAGCCCCGCCCCGAACTTTTTTTGTTCGCTTCGGCCGAAGGTTTCTTCTTTCCCGTGAATAGCTTGAAAGCCAAGTGCCTATCCCTTTCTGATCAAGACCCTGTATCCATTCTCAGATTCACCGACCTCTGCAACCGTCCAGCCCTGGTTCAGGGCCGCTCGGCTGACATTTTCCTTCGACGTGTCTGTGTCCACTAGAATCTCGATTTCCCCCTTGCCCATCGCTTTTATTTTTCCGATTGTCATCAACACCGGTTGCGGACACGAAAGGCCGCTAGCATCAACGATTTCCGCCATTACAAACTCCTTTCTTGTCATCCCCTCTGTCGCATGGTCGTGCCGATAAAAAGGCATACCAACATTCCGATTATTACCGCCGCAATGCCGTGCGGTCCTACGCCTTTGGGAGAGCTGGCCAGACCAAAATTATGCGCAAATCCCGCACCGACGATCATTCCCAGAACAAAGACAGCGGCATCACCATCACCTTCGCCCGCCATGAACAGCTGGCGTCCCGGACACCCACCCGCCAAACAAAACGCCAGCCCGGCTAGTACCATGCCACTGAAGTTCCAAAAGTGCATATTGTGAGCAACCGGCTGCCCGACAAATCCGGGGTGAAATTGACCAAGGATTAAGTTCATCACAAATGCAACCGCCAGAAGTGCCACCACACCCAGGAACAGGTAAGGAATGCGGAAAAGTATCAAGTCCCGGAAGGCCCCCATCGTACAGAAACGACTCCGTTGGGCCAAAAACCCGATCGCTAGTCCGACGATCAACGAAACAAATAAGGGCGCGTGCATCGCCCCCGGGCCTTTGAGACTGTATAAAAGAACGCCGCTTTTAGATTCCCCATCCACCTGTGGGAAAATAAGTAGGAGCACAAGAAACCCCAGCATAATGAGCGGCAGCAACCAACCTACAGAACTATAGGTCTTCTGAGTTCGCCCTAGGTTATAGCCCGTTTTAAGAAAGAGTGTTCCGATCCAAATACCGACAACGAGGCCTGCCAATCCTAGGATGGCATTGCCGTCTCCTCCAGTAAGGCGGAGCATGGCTCGCCACGGACATCCCAGAAACACCAGAGCACCGATCATTGCAAACACACCCAGAACGAAACGTACGATCGGTGCTGAGCCGACCCGAGGCCGAAATTCCCCAAAAGCATAGGCAGCAACCAAGGCACCGATGACAAAGCCGATAATCTCCGGCCTCATATACTGAACCACAGCGGCCCGATGTAATCCTACGGCTCCGGCGATGTCTCTTTCAAAGCAGGCAACGCAAATGCCCATGTTTGGTGGATTGCCCAGCTTTTGTAGCAGGGGTGCCAACACTCCGATACATGCACCGACGGTGATGATACCCCACCGACTACCAAGAAAGTTTTTGACTTGTCCCATAAATCCCTCCTCGTCAACGGTTTCTTGCAGTTCAATCGCTAAGAGCATATACTCGGAGTGCTTCATAGATCAAATAGCTAATTTCAATGGATTTGGGGGTTAGATATAGACTGCACAGATGCAAGAAAATACGGAGGGCAGCCTTAGGGCTCGCGCAAAAGTAACTTTACATTTTGCCATTTCGGGATTATGCGCCATATTGTAATATAGATAACAGCGACAAAACATCGGGCTTGCCGCGCCCTGGTTAAGAGCGGAAGCTTTTTCAGCTGAGAAAGATGCTAATGGTTATGAACGGGAAAACGAGCTGGACCCTGAAACAGACCATTTTGCCGGAGATTTCAAAAAAGCTCTGGATGGCGCTCAAGGATCTGCTGCCAATTATCTTGGTCATTGCCTTTTTTCAGATATTTGTACTGAAACAGCCCCTGCCCAATTTACTCGATGTCTTGGTCGGTGGGGTGTTCGTAGTTTTCGGGCTGATGATTTTTGTACAAGGATTGGAGATGGGCTTGTTTCCCATAGGGGAAACCATAGGCCATGAGTTGGCCCGCAAGGGGAGTCTGTTCTGGCTCCTAACGTTCGCCTTTTTGCTCGGCTTTTCCACCACGGTCGCGGAACCCGCCTTGATCGCGATATCGGCCAAAGCGGCCGATATCGCCGCACAAGGGAACCTTATTGCCGCATCGGAAACATCAATGAAACGCTATGCCCTCGGATTACGGTTGTCCGTGGCGTTGTCCGTGGGTATCGCCATTCTTATCGGGGTACTGCGAATTCTCCGGGGTTGGCCTATCCACTATCTCATCATCGGGGGCTATGTGGTGGTCATGCTTATGACGTTGATCGCTCCTAAGGAGATTGTCGGCATCGCCTATGATGCGGGCGGCGTTACGACCTCGACTGTGACGGTTCCGCTGGTGGCCGCCCTGGGCATTGGACTGGCTTCCATAATCAAGGGGCGCAGTCCTTTGCTGGACGGCTTTGGGCTCATTGCTTTCGCGTCACTGCTTCCCATGATTTTCGTTATGGGCTACGGCGTGCTTGTTTTTAGATGACAAGAGGAACGCCCGCATATGGCATTTTTGTTTGATTCCGGTACGGTGCTGTTGGGGACGATCCGCGATATTCTGCCGATCCTCGTATTGATCACCTGCTTTCAATTGTTGATCCTTCGCCAGCCCATTCCACACCTGCGTCGCCTGATCTTGGGCGGCATATATGTGGTGATCGGCCTGGCCTTGTTCCTCATCGGGCTGGAAAAAGCCTTGTTTTCGGTGGGCAAGCTCATGGCCGCTCAGCTTTCCGACCCGGCATTCCTGTTCGGAGAGGGTAATGCCGCTCAACCCGGATGGGCCGCCTATGGATGGATCTACCTGTTCGCGGCCTTGATCGGATTTTCCACAACCATTGCCGAACCGTCTCTTCTGGCGGTAGCCCTTAAGGCGGGGGAGGTCTCAAGTGGTGTTATCAGTCCTTGGGGCCTGCGGATCACTGTTGCACTGGGGGTTGCCATAGGTATTGCCTTGGGCACATTTCGCATTGTCACAGGGACACCGCTTCATATGTATATCCTTGCCGGATATATGGTTGTCGTCCTGCAAACATTTACCACGCCCAAAAAAATGATTGCACTGGCCTATGACTCCGGCGGTGTGACCACTTCGTGCGTTACGGTGCCCCTGGTCGCCGCTCTCGGCCTGGGGTTATCCGAGGCGGTTCCAGGGCGTAATCCGGCACTGGACGGCTTCGGACTTATTGCTTTTGCAAGCCTGTTTCCCATCATTACCGTCATGGGCTATGCCCAGGTAACCCACTGGATGGTCAGGCGCAAGACCAAAAAGCGTTCAAAAGGAGAAGATCGATGAGATTCAAGATTGTTTTTGCTCCAGTCAAGACGCACAAGACCGACCCGATAGTCGACGCCGCCAAGGCGGCTGGTGCAACGGGTGCAACCATCATTCCTGCACGTGGGACCGGGATGGGCGAGGCGAAGACCATTTTCGGCCTTACGCTGGAAGATCAGACCGATATTGTCATGTTCCTACTTGAGGAGCATCTGGTGAAAACCATTCTGGAGGCCATAAAGGCCGCCGGCGAGTTTGACAAGCCCGGGACGGGCATTGCATTTGTCTTGCCCGTGGAGCAGGTCATCGGTCTTGAAAGTCAGATGGAAAAGTTCAAAGAAGAGGTTCGGGACAAGTATTTATAAGCCCGTCGAGCAAATGTCTTTCCTGTTTAAGGGATAGGAGGATTTATGTCTGTGCCGATAATACGAGTAAAAAACGTTATGTACGAGGAAGTGATGAGCATTGATGGAATGGCATCAGCCAAAGAGGCGGCTGCCATGATGCGGTCATCCAAGGTGACTGAACTGCTGGTGGCCAAACGCACTGATGACGATGCATGGGGAATCGTTACGGTCATGGACTTGGTCAAGAACGTAATCGTCCCCGGCCGTGATGCCGAAACTGTTTTTGTTTACGAAATCATGACCAAACCGGTCATAACGATACCGGCGGAAATGGACATCCGATATGCGATCCGCCTCATTCAGCGCGTCGGCATTCACAGGGCCCCTGTCGAACAGATGGGCAAAATTGTTGGCATGATCACTTTGTCCAGCCTGATCATGGATAAGGACATTCTGTAGCTATGAAGAGCATACAGCTTTTGGAGAAGAATTGAGAATAAGAGAAGCTACAAAGGCAGATCTCAACATGGTGCTGGACATTCAAATACGTATATTCGGCAGCAAAAAGTGCCAATAGATTTCAGATCTTTTAAGCGGCTTGTTGGTTAAATAAGTAAAGATAAGAGGACATTGACCGTCGCTTGGAACCAGGAGAAGCCGCTGTTCAGTCATTTGATACGCCACCCGGCACGACATGGTCTTTTACCCATTTGACGATGGCCTCCAGGGATGTCCCCGGGAGAAAGACCTCCTTGACACCGATCGCCTTCAACTTGTCGATATCCTTTTCCGGGATAATCCCCCCGCCGATCACCTGTATGTCCTCTGCGCCCTGCGCTTTCAACAGGTCAATCACCCGCTGAAACAAAAAGAGATGGGCCGCCGCCAGACTGCTCAGCCCGATCAGATCCACATCCTCTTGGACGGCGGCGTTTACGATCTGTTCCGGGGTTTGATGCAACCCGGTATAGATGACTTCAAATCCGGCATCCCGAAAGGCTCGAGCGACAATTCGCGCCCCCCGGTCATGTCCGTCCAGGCCGGGCTTGGCCACCAGTATTCTAATCTTTCTCATGTTACCCATCACCACCTCAGGGACACCCCGGTCAGCCGTATTTCGGGTCTGAGTACCGTCTCTACGCACTTATTTTTGCGCAAGCCCTAAAAGGTGCCCGGATCGGTATAAATCCCGAAGACCTCCCGGAAAACGTCACACATTTCCTGCAAGGTAGCATAGGCAGCGGCACATTCGATGAGGTCGGGCATTACGTTTGTCCCGCCCTCACACGCCTCCCGAAGCCTCGCCAAGCCGGATCGAACCCGGCTGTCGTCTCTATCATTTTTCACGCGGTCGGTTCGAGCGATCTGGTGCTCTTCCAAGGCATCGTCTGTGTGATAAATGTCTACGGGGATATCCTCCTCAACCGCATATTTGTTCACGCCGACCATGATCCGCCGGCCTTCATCCACTTGCCGCTGGAAGGCATAAGCGGCTTCGGCGATTTCCATTTGGGGATAATTCTTCTCTATGGCATTCAACATGCCGCCCATTTCATCGATCTTCTTGATGTAATCATACGCCTCCGCCTCCATTTCCTCCGTAAGCGCTTCCATAAAGTAGGCCCCGCCCAGGGGATCTATGGTGTTACCGACCCCGGTTTCTTCGGCCAGAATCTGTTGCGTTCTCAAGGCGACCGTCGCCGCTTCCTCGGTAGGAATGGCCAACACTTCGTCAAAAGAGTTGGTGTGCAACGACTGGGTACCGCCCAGAACAGCCGCCAAGGCTTCGACGGCGGTTCGCACGATGTTGTTGAAGGGTTGTCTGGCCGTCAAACTGCATCCGGCGGTCTGAGTGTGAAAGCGAAGCCACAAGGAACGCTCGGATTTGGCCCGGAAACGGGTCTTCATGATGTGGGCCCACATGCGGCGGGCGGCCCGGAATTTGGCGATCTCTTCAAAGAAATCGATATGGGAATTGAAGAAAAACGAGAGTCGTGGCGCAAATCGATCAACGTCTAAACCGCGCTCAACGGCGGCTTCCACATAGGCGATACCATCGGCAAGCGTGAAGGCGAGTTCCTGAACCGCCGTGGCCCCCGCTTCACGAATGTGATACCCACTGATACTGACCGGGTTCCACCGAGGCACTTCCTCAGTCCCGTAGGCGATGGTATCCACAATCAGCCGCATGGAGGGTTCGGGCGGGCACATGAAGGTTTTCTGGGCGATGAATTCCTTTAACATGTCGTTTTGAATCGTTCCGCCCAATGCCGCCCGGGAGATGCCTTGCTTTTCGGCCATGGCAATGTACATCGCCCAGATGACCGCAGCAGGGGGATTGATGGTCATGGAGGTTGTCAGCCGATCCAAGGGAAGGCCCTGAAAAAGGATTTCCATATCCTTTAGGGTATCCACGGCCACGCCGCATTTCCCACATTCGCCCCGGGCTTTGGGTTCTGCCGAATCGTATCCCATCAACGTAGGCATATCAAAAGCGGTGGAAAGTCCGGTCTGGCCGTGTTCCACCAGATAGTGAAAGCGCTCGTTGGTTTCCTCGGCACTGCCGAGACCGGCAAACATCCGCATGGTCCACGGCCTTCCCCGATACATCGAGGTTTGTACACCACGGGTATAGGGAAACTGCCCCGGGAAGTTCAGCCGCTCCAAATAGTCGACATCCGGGATTTCGCAGGGGGTATAGAGCGGGGCAATCTCTTTTCCAGACACCGTGGCATAGCTCTCCTTCTTTCCGGGGGCCGATGCCATGCGGTCATCATATCCCTGCCGCCACTTGACTCGGCCAGCGGAAATCCGGGCCAGTTCCTTTTCCCGATACAACTTACTCATGGATTTTCTCTCCACGGAAACCTGACTGAGAGACGGGCCCGCCAAAAGCTCCCTGCAGGAACACCCTCCGGCTCACCCGGTTAATGTTCAATACCGTGGCGGGCCGACTGCCCCTGGTCGAAATAATGCCGTGTCGACGCCATGGTCGTAACCAAGTGCGCCTTCTCCAGGATCGAATCGGGCGCACCTCTGCCGGTAAGAATCAGCTCCAAAAAAGGAGGTTTGTTTTTTATAAGTTCCAGCACCGCCGCCTCCGAGACCAAACCCAGGGACAGGGCCACATTGATTTCGTCCAGGACCAACACGTCACACGCACCTCTCCGGACAATGTTTCTCGCCTCGTCCAAAGCCGCCTGGGCCAATGACACATCCTGTGCCATGGGTCCATCGGGACCGATAAAGCCGGTCTTACCCATCGACTTAATCTCCAATTCCGGCCACAGCCGACGGGCGGAAATCAGTTCCCCGGTAGAGCCGTCCGCCTTGAGAAATTGGATGATGACCACCTTCAGGCCCCGGCCGACAGCCCGCAATGCCAGACCCAACGCCGCCGTGGTCTTGCCCTTGCCGTCTCCCGTATATACCTGCACCAGCCCCTTCTCAAGGCCCATCTTGACTCTGCATTTCTTTGAAGAGGTTTCTGGCAATCACCAGACGCATGATTTCGTTCGTCCCTTCGTAAATCTGACAGATCTTGGCGTCACGCATATGGCGCTCCATGGGAAATTCCTTACAGTACCCATATCCACCCAGTACCTGCACCCCTTCCACCGCCGCTCGCATGGCCACGTCGGATGCGAACATCTTCGCCATGGCCGCTTCCTTTTCAAAGCGTTTGCCCGTATCTTGCAGCCATGCCGCCCTGAGTAAAAGGAGTTCCGCCGCATCCAGCTCAGTAGCCATGTCCGCAAGTTTCCACTGGATGGCTTGAAACTTGGCGATCGGCCGGCCGAACTGCTCCCGAGTGGCCGCATACGCCGCCGCCTCTTCCAGAACGGCCCTGCCGATACCCACGGCCTGGGCGCCGATACCCAACCGCCCGGCATCCAATGTCGTGAGCATCTGCTTGAGTCCGGCCCCTTCCTGACCCAAAAGATTTTCTTTGGGAATCCGGGCCTCATTGAAGACCAACTCGGCCGTCCCTGAGGCCTTAATGCCCAGCTTGTCTTCCACCCGACCAACAGAGAAACCCGGCGTGTTTTGAACATCCAATATAAAAGAACTAATCCCCTTAGCCCCTTTTTCTCTGTCGGTTACCGCAGCCACCACACAGTAGTCGGATACGTTGCCATTGGTGATAAACTTCTTCTCCCCCCGGATTACCCACCGATCCCCGTCCAGCGTGGCAGTGGTGCTCATGGAAGCGGGATCGGAACCCGCCCCGGCTTCGGTGAGAGCGTAGCATCCCATTGCCTCTCCGGAGGCCACCGGAGTGAGATACCTTTCTTTTTGGGCGTCGGTACCAAAGTGATTGATCGGAAAACAATACAGCGAATTGTTGACGGACATGATAACCCCGGTGGACGCACATCCCTTGGAGATCTCGATCAACGCCACGATATAAGAGACATAGTCCATCCCCGCACCCCCATAGCTGTCAGGAACGGTAATGCCCATTAGACCAAGTTCTCCCATTTGCTTACACAGATCAGTGGGATGCGACTTCGTTTCGTCGAGTCGGGCGGCCACCGGCCTGATCTCTTTTTGTGAAAACCGCCGGCACATGTCCTTGATCATCTTCTGCTCTTCCGTCAGCTCAAAGTGCATGCAACCCTCCTCATCGAGATTCCTGTGTCTTTCACCCCGTTAGTATTCAAAAACGCTCACCCAGAGCGAAAATGGGACTTTTCCGACAGGTTCCTAGATCAGCTTTCCCTTGAATTGCGGAGGCCTTTTCTCCAGAAAAGCCCGGGTCCCCTCCTCGTGATCCTCACTGGCAAAACATACCGAGAAGGCCTCTGCCTCCAGGGCACACGCATTTTTTAAATCTATATCATAGCCATTGTCGATGACATGTTTGATCGCCCGGAGGGAAACCGCCCCTTTTTGGGCTATTCTTTTCGCTTCGCCCAACGTCTCCTCCCAGAGGGTTTCATCAGTAAATACCCGGGTAGCAAGTCCCATGGCGTAGGCCTCTTCGGCGGAAAGCATTCGGGCGGTCATGCAGAGTTCTTTGGCCCGTGCCCGGCCCACCAAACGGCAAAGCCGTTGCGTGCCGCCAAAGCCGGGGATGAGTCCCAGGTTGATCTCCGGTTGTCCGAACTTGGCACTTTCAGCGGCATAAATGAAATCGCAGGCCATGGCTATCTCACATCCCCCTCCCAGGGCAAAGCCATTCACACAGGCGATCACCGGGATATCCATCGCCTCCAAAGCAAAGAGGGCCCACTGACCTGCTTGGGCAAACTGCTTGGCCCCTAAAGGATCCAAGGCCTCCAAGACGTTGATGTCCGCACCGGCGACGAAGGCCCGCCCCGCCCCCGTCAAGACGAGGGCACGGATCCCGTCGTTGCCTTGAACTTCGCTGACAGCCCCGTTAAATTCCGTGACCACCTCCGGCGTTAGGGCATTGAGAACGTCCGGCCGGTTGAACGTAATAGTGGCAACGGCATCGGATATTTCCAGCTTGATCGTCTTATACGTCATAACGGCCTCCTTGGAGTGACATGTCCACAGGGAAAAAATGGGATCGATCGGATTGGTAAAACATCACCTCGACCCGATAAACGACCGAGGGCGGTGTAGTTATCCCGCTAGCGGAATATACATGATCGAGCCGGTTAAAGCCACGCGGCAGATGAGGTAAAATTTGCTTTTTACGACTTGATCAAGTTTGCCGGTAAACGCTTTGTCCTCAGTCGCGTTCAAGGATCAAGCAAACGGCCTCTCCGCCCCCCAGGCACAACGACGCCAACCCCCGATGGGCGTTTGTCGCTTTCATGCCGTGAAGAAGGGTGACAAGTACCCGCGCACCACTCGCCCCGATCGGGTGTCCCAGAGCGACCGCCCCTCCCCGAATATTGACCTTGGCAGGGTCCAGATCCAATGTGTTGTTGATAGCCACACTGGAGGCGGAAAAGGCTTCGTTGATTTCAAACAAATCGATATCCTTGACGGCGAGATCCGCTTTTTCGAGGAGCTTGGGAATGCCGTAGATGGGCGCGATCAGAACATATTTGGGGTCTATGGCTACGGAACACTGAGCCCCCACCCTGGCCAGAGCGTCGACCCCCATCTCATCCGCCTTATCGCGTGACATGAGAACCACGGCGGCGGCACCGTCACTAATCTTGGACGCATTTCCGGGTGTAACCGTGCCATCGGGCTTAAAAGCGGGACGTAACTGGGCCAAGGCCTCGAGGCTGGTCGGTCGAACGACCTCATCTGTGGAAAACAGCAGGGGATCGCCCTTTTTCCGGGGTATTTCAACCGGGAATATTTCCTCATCGAAGTCACCGGCCGCTTGGGCCGCCAGGGCCCTTTCGTACGACTGCAAGGCAAAGGCATCCTGGGCTTCTCGGGTCACTCCGTATTTCTCGCTGCACAGTTCGGCGCTCACACCCATGTGAAAGTCGTTGGTGTGACACCACAAGCCGTCATGGATCATGCCGTCAACCATCTTGGCATGTCCCATGCGGTACCCGGTTCGGGCCTTCTCCAAGAAGTAGGGGGCAAGGTTCATGTTTTCCATCCCCCCGGCCACAATGACATCGCCGTCGCCCGCCATAATGGCCTGAGCCGCCAGCATGACTGACTTCAAACCGGAGCCACACACCTTGTTTACGGTGAGGGCCTCCACATCGTCGCCCAGCCCCCCTTTCAGAAGGGCCTGCCTCGCCGGATTCTGCCCAAGGCCGCAGGGCAACACGTTTCCCATAATGACTTCTTCCACGTCATCCGGTGAAATCCCGGCCCTTCGGACGGCTTCCATTATGGCGTACCCGCCCAAGGATGTGGCTGACGTATTGGACAATGTCCCCTGGAACCCCCCAATGGCTGTTCTCGCGGCACTGACGATGACGACCTCTTTCATGTAACGCCTCCTCAAAACGATGGAAGTAGACTTATGCGTCAGCACCCCCACCAATCCCACCGGCCACTTCGGCAAGCGGTGAATTTGCAGCAAGGGGTTGACTTTGTGCGCAAAAACACTAGTTTTTAATCGGTGCTAAGTCAAGGCCAAAATCACCCTGGCAAACCGGCCCTTTTTGTCAAGATTTTCAAATTGTTATTGACATTTCATCGACTTTGCTGATAAAGGCTCCATCATGAATGACGGCATTCGCATCGGTGTTTTGCTTTCCGGCGGCGGCTCAAATCTCCAGGCCATCATGGCGGCGTGCAGTCGTGGCCAAATCAACGGACAGGTTGTCTTCGTAGGCTCGGACAAACCCGGGGCCTACGGTTTAACCCGCGCGGAGAAAAAGGGCATCCCAACCTTTGTCACGGATTATAGGAACGTGGTCGGCTCCTTGGAACCCGATTCCTTGAAAAAACACCTCCCTGCCGACTTCGATGTCGAACACGTGTTGGCTTCTCAACAAATCACCTCGGAAACATGGGACAAGGAAAAACGGATCGCTTATCTTTCCAAACGGGCCATTTTCGAGGCGGCCCTTCTCCAGGATATGGCCCAATACGATTTCGACCTCCTGGTACTCGCCGGGTTTATGCGTGTGCTCAGCCCCTATTTCATAGATCGGATAAATACGGTCACCGACCAACCGCGGATCATGAACATTCACCCCGCGCTTTTGCCGGCATTTCCGGGCGTAGACGGTTACGGCGACACGTACCGATATGGCTGCAAGGTCGGTGGGTGTACCGTTCATTTTGTGGATTACGGGGAAGATACCGGCCCCATTATCGGACAACGGGCCTTCGATATACTCCCGGAAGACACCCTCGAGTCGGTGAGGGACAAAGGCCTTCACTTGGAATGGCAACTCTACTGCGACTGCATCGCCCTGTTTGCCCGGAATCGAATCAAAATCGCTTATCGGGAGTGTCGGTCAAGAAAGCGGAAAGTAGTTGAGGTCGCAGCTTGATTTGGGGTATAGATACATAGGGATATGGGAGACACGCCGGTCATAAAGTATCAGTCGGCTTTTGTGAGAAAGGAGATAAGACCATGTATGTCGGAAGGATTATGCGCACCAATCCGATTACATTATCGCCGGACACCTCTATAGTCAAGGCAAGAGATATTATCGCGGAGGAGAAAATCGCTCACCTGCTGATCGTAGACGATAACGGCCAACTCGTCGGCATCGTTTCGGACAGGGACCTTAAACAGAGCTGGGCCTCTCCGGCCACGACATTAAGCGCCCATGAGTTGAATTATATTCTCAAGCAACTGACCTTGGGTGTGATCATGCGCACCAAGATCATCACCGTTACACCCGGGACCACCATCGAACGGGCGGCCAACATCATGCAGGAAAACCGGATCAGTGCGTTACCGGTAGTGGATAAAGACCGTCTGGTCGGTATCATCACGACGACCGACGTCCTGGGGGTATTGCTGGAAGCAATCGGGATCGATCGGGACAGTTTTCGCTTCGCCGTTTTGGTCAAAGATCGAATCGGTACCGTGGCGGAGGTTTCCCAGATCCTGGAACAAAAGGGCATCAATATTAGGAGCCTGGTAACCTGGCCGGAACGAAAGCACCCCGGCATCTACCAACTGGTCATGCGCGTTGCCGCAGCGGACCAAGACGCTGCGGTTTCCGCCCTCCAGAACGCTGGATTTGCCGTACTCTCTGAATATGTGGAAGATCTGACCGGTTATTTGCCGAAATCATAGGCCTGCAGGTGACAAGGGTTTTCCATGAAGGAGAATGTGGCAATAATCGGTTGTGGAACAGTCGGCACAGCCCTTGGAAAACTCCTTGGAAAGGCGGGATACCCCATCGTCGGCATATCCACGACCCATCCGGAGAAAGCCGACCGGATCGCAGAACGCCTCGGGGCTTCAAACGCCTCGGCGGCCCCGTGGGAGATTACCCGAAATGCGGGCCTCATCTTCATCACCACCCCTGACGACGCTATCCGAAACACCTGTGATACTTTGGCTTCAAAAGATGCCGTTCCCTCCGGAAGTGTAGTCATCCATTGCAGCGGGGCCCACCCGTCCACGATCTTGGCTTCGGCACGAAATCACGGGGCCTCGATTGTCTCACTGCACCCGCTTCAGACGTTTGCCTCAGCGGAACAAGCCGAAGCCCTGGTACCCGGCTCTTATTTTGCGGTGGAAGGCGACCAGGCGGCCATACCGGTGGCCCGGCGGCTGGTGAACGATCTTCACGGCGTCTGGCTGGAGATTTCTCCAACGTTAAAGCCCCTCTATCACGCCGCAGCGGTGGCGGCCTCCAACTATTTGGTCACCCTTTTGGACATGAGCCTCCAATTTAACCGCATGGCGGGAATACCGGCGCCAAGCGCCTTTAAGGCACTCAGTCCCTTGATTCACGGCACGCTCAGGAACATCGATAAACAGGGCATCCCTCAAGCCTTGACCGGCCCAATCGCCCGGGGGGATGTTGAAACGGTGGCCGGCCATGTGGCATCGATCAGAAAACACGTGCCCCGGTTCCTGCCCATGTACCGGAGTTTGGGCATGCATGCAGTTGATCTTTCCCTGGAAAAGGGAACCATTACCGAAGAGACGGCAACCCGACTCCGTACCGCCCTGGAACGCACACAGGCATAACCGATTCACATAACCCCATCCAGAGGGCTCCA
>CAYTTQ010000055.1:0-16812 GCA_964440795.1 uncultured Desulfobacterales bacterium
TTAAAAAGGTCTTCTCTACTAAATCGGCAATACCGTCGATATCCTCAAGCGCAAAACACGGGACATCATGATGAAGGGAAGTGTCGGAGACAAAGGCCAGCAAGGTCGCATCATTCGTGCACAGGGGCGTTTTATGAACCCCGCTCCGAAAAACCTCAATCTTGGGCCACGGTTGCTTTTTGTAGCCCTCCGCCAGGACCAAGTCCATATCCAAAAAATAGCGATCAATCAGGTCTTCCAGCGTTTCTTCGGTGGTCACGTCCCGAATGACGGCGACCTTTTTCGGTGACGAAATGGCCACCGTGGATGCCCCGGCCTCTTTGTGCCGCCAGGTATCTTTGCCTTTATGGTCGATATCGAACCCGTGCACGTCATGCTTGATGGTGCCCACCGTGTAACCTCTCGTGACCAATGTCCTTACAAGCCGTTCCAGCAGTGTGGTCTTGCCGGCGTCGGACTTGCCGACAATGGACAGCAAAGGGGGAGGAAGGCGTTTCCCGGTGTACGGGTCTTGGGCGGCCGGTAAAAGTTTAACGCGGACGGTTTGGCCCGCCGACACGGGTGTTTCTTCGGCATTCAGCACGATGAGCCCGTTGGCTCTGTTCATGGCGGTCAAGGTGCCGATGTGCGGACCCAACAGCGGGGCCACATGAAACCGGCCGTCGATACGACGGATCCGCCCTTGAATCCAGTGTTCGATTCCCGTCTTTTTGGGGATATCTTCCTCCAAGACGGCGGACACCGAATTCAGACCAAGAGACGGTCCGCCCATCAGATGACACAGGGTGGGGCGAACCAATGCGTAAAATGCGGTGAAGACCGCACTGGGGGTTCCGGGTAGGATAAAAACCGGCTTGTTATCACATACGCCGAAACCAGCGGTTTTTCCGGGGCTCATCGACACGCCGCCGACACGCAGATCCAGACCCGATTCTTTCAGAACCGACCGGGTCAAGTCCGTGGGCGATTTTGCCGATCCGCCGGTGGTAATCAGCAGATCGGCTTCCATGGCCTGGGCCACTTTTCTTCTAATGGATTCCCGATCGTTTTTGGACACATCCAGGGAGTGAGTGACGCCGCCGCACTCGGTTATCAGCGCCGACACCATATACAGATTGCTGGGCATCAACTTGTCGGATGTAGACGTTTCTTTTGGGTCTGCGAGTTCGCTGCCCACGGCAAGGACGCTCACGCGAGGCGGCGGTACCACGGGCACCTGTCCGATGCGCAGGGAGGCCAGCGTGCCTATGATCGCCGGTGTTAGCCACTCCCCCGCCGCCACAATCCGGGCTCCCTTTTTGATGTCTCTTCCCTTACGGGCGACGTAGCGCCCGGCGCTTGCCGGGGCGGTTATTCGGATTTGCTTTCCCCGACAAGTGGTCTCCTCATCAGGAAGTACGGTATCGGTGCCCTGGGGGATCACGCCGCCGGTCATGATCCGTGCGGCTTGGCCGCGTTGGAGGGGGGATGACCAAGGCAGACTGCTGCGGATAGTGGCGACAACCGTCAGGGTCACCGGGTGGCTCTGTGTCGCGGAGGTCGTGTCCCGGGCGGCAACGGCATATCCGTCCCTCAGGGAACGGTCGCAACCGGGGAGGTTCTCGCCGGCCCGGATATCTTCAGCGGCGATGCGGCGGTGGGCATCTTCCAGGGGGACGTTGATCGATTTCAGCGGAGTCGTGCTTGCCCGCATGACCCGCAAGGCCTGGCGGCGGTCCATAATGCTGTGTGGAGTCATGGCAGGCCCTTGATAAGTGGTTAACATCGATCGGTTTTTCTCTCACTACCCGCTGTGGCGCACCCAGCTTAAGGCATTGTTTTGCGTTGTCAAGTGCTAATATATCAGCTTTTGAATTGACTTTTCGTCCCATGTCAAGTTTATGGGAGAATGTGGAGGGCGATGGCATGGCGGTCAATGTAACGGCGATGGTGGATAAGATAAAGTCCCATCCGGACTATGCAAAGGTAGGGATGATCCTGTGCCACGTGGGCATCGTCCGGGGGACCTCTCGGGACGGCCGAGCTGTTTCCGGCCTCGATTTAACGGCGGACCATGAGGTGCTGAAAGCGGTTCTTTCAAAACAAAAGGCCCGCCGGGGAATCGTGGAGATTCTGGTGGAGATCGCCGAGGGACCTCTACGGGTAGGAGATGCGGTCATGGCCCTGGTGGTTGCCGGAGACCTGCGGGATCATGTCATTCCGGTGTTGGAAGATACGTTGAACGCCATCAAAAAGGACGTGACGGCCAAGACGGAACATTTCGTTTACTAAAGAGATCTCATGTCTTCATTTACGCATCTGGATGAAAGGGGCCGGGTTCGCATGGTGGATGTTTCCGAGAAGCCGGCGACCACCCGGACGGCGGTGGCCCAAGGGTGGGTGGTCATGTTGCCCGAGACCTTTGAGCGCATCCGGGACCAGCGGACCCGAAAGGGAAACGTCTTAGAGACGGCCCGCATCGCCGGAATCATGGCGGCCAAAAAGACGGCGGACCTGATTCCTATGTGTCACCCCCTCTCGATCAGTCACGCTCAGGTGGATTTTTTTTTCGAGCCGGACGGCCGGCGTATCCGTATCGAGGCGGGGGTTCGCCTGGTGGGGCAAACCGGAGTGGAGATGGAGGCGTTGACGGCCGTATCGATTGCCGCACTGACGATTTACGACATGTGCAAGTCTCATGACCGCAGCATGTCCGTTTCCGAGATTGCCTTGACCGAAAAGACCGGCGGAAAGAGCGGGTCTTTCGTCAGAAAATAAGCGTGTTGACCCCCTTCTAATCGATTTCATGGAAAAAGATTTCTTTAAGGTAAAAGACCTCGAAACGGTCTTGGCGCTCATTGAGGACTTTCCGGCGGTTGAAACGGAGATACAGTCTCTGGATGTCTGTTTGGGCCGCATTCTGGCCGATGATGTTATCAGTGAAATCAATCTGCCGGAGTTCTCTCGGGCCACCATGGACGGGTATGCCGTTCAGGCCGCCTCCACGTTCGGAGCATCGGAGGGCATGCCTGCACTATTGGACGTGGTGGGTCGCGTCGAGATGGGTCAAGTGGCCGCCGGTGAGGTAACCACCGGTCAAGCCGTAGAGATCACTACCGGCGGGATGCTCCCTAAGGGGGCCGATGCCGTGGTGATGATCGAACACACCCAGCGCTTTGATGATCGGACCCTGGAGGTCTTCAAGAGTGTGGCTCCCTTGCAGCATGTCATGGAAATCGGAGAAGACCTGGCACAGGGGGAGACGGTACTGCCCAAGGGGACCCGACTACGTCCCCAAGAGATAGGGGTGTTGGCGGCTCTCGGCAAAGATCAGGTTCCTGTCTATCGGCGGCCGGTCGTGGCCGTGATATCCTCGGGCGATGAAATTGTACCGGTTGATCGAACACCGGCGCTTTCCCAACTTCGCGATGTCAATTCCCATACGTTGTCCGCACTGATCGTGTCGGCGGGGGGTGTCCCCGTACGGTTGGGTATTGCCGGGGATGACCTGGGGGCGCTGGAACGATTGTGCCGTCAGGGCTTGGCGGATGCCGATATGGTACTGATTTCCGGCGGCAGCTCCGTCGGTTCCCGGGATTACACGGTGACGCTTTTTGAAGGCTTGCCGGATTCCAAGATCCTCGTGCAAGGGGTATCGGTGAGCCCCGGCAAACCCACCATTTTGGCTGAGAGCCGAGGGCGGATTCTCTGGGGGCTTCCCGGTCAGGTGACATCGGCCATGGTGGTTTTCCGGACCATGATTCGTCCCTGTATCAGTCACATCGGGGGACTCGGGCGGCGAGAGAAGGATATTGAGGTGCCCGCGGAGGTGACCCGAAATGTTGCTTCCGTCCCCGGAAGAACCGATTTCGTTCGTGTTCGCCTCCGGTCCAAAGATGATCGCCTGTTTGCCGATCCCCAGTTGGGCAAATCGGGACTGATTCATACCATGGTAAAGGCGGACGGTCTGGTTCGGGTCCACAAGGACTCAGAAGGGATAGACAAGGGCCAGGTGGTCAAAGTCATACTGTTTTGACGATTGCGTTTGAAGTCGATTTTCGACTGGCAAAGTCAATCGTTGGTCTTTCCCGGACCGGTAATGTGATGATGCAGGTCCGTGATGATTTGCCTGGAAAGTCCGGCCATGGCAAGGCTCATGGCGTCGACCAAAGCGGGGGGCGGTTCCCGGTCAAAAGATTCCTGGACTCGGTACGATTTATGGAATTCGATGGGACTTCCCGCGGTTTCGGCTTGCCTGCCGATTAAAGCGATACTGACGGATAGAATCGCTTTGGACGACCGACCGTCGCGCCATTCAAAGAATTCGTCTACCGTGCCAATAAGCTTGTAATCATAAGACAAATTGTTGTCCGTGGTCAGTACGGCCGCAAAGAGACCGGTGGTCGCCAGGTCCTGTCTCAGTCGGTAAGACACGAGATCTCCAGGCGTCGTGCGCCATCGGTGATAGGCGTACGTGTTGCGCTTGAAGGGGCCGTCCCGGTAGACCATACGATGTGAGTCGTAACCGGGAGCCACAGCGAAGGGGGCCACCTGTATGACCACGGGGAGAGGACGTGCATCCAATTCCCGGACGGGTGGATATTCCAAGGTGTAATAGGAAAGTTCGTACCCGGGCTGTTTCAGGTTCATGCATCCGCTCAGGGCGAAACAGAGGCAAAGCATTATAAGGATGGATTGCTGATTGCGCGTCATTCGGCACCTCTCTGTGTCGGCTGATCGGTCATGGCGACTCCATTGCTTTCCATCAGTCTAATTCCCTCACCGGTTTTTCTCCCCCTCGGGGCGAAGGCGGCGCACCGAAGAGTAACCGCGAAGGATGATCGGCCAATAGATCGATGAGGCGTTCCAGATTCCGGCTTGCCTTTTCCAGATTATGGGCGACGGTCAACAGGCGGTTCCCAAGACCGGCCTGAATCGTTTGGGTACCGTGAACCAGGGAAGATCCCTGTTCCAACAGGTGATTGGTCTTGGCCATAGCCTGTCGGAAATCCCGGACGGCCAGTTCGATGTCTTGCTCGTTGGTTTCCACGACCCCGTCGACGCGGTCGAGTCCCGTATCCGCTTTTTTCATCAACAGATTGATTGAGCCTGCAGCGTCTTCCACCAACCCCATGATGCGCTCCCATCGCTGCGCGTTCAGAAGATGAGCGAGCCCGTCCAAAGAAGTCTCCATCCGTTTGGAAAGACCTTTGACGTTCGCGTCATGAATTACTTGGTTGACGTCGTCCAGGTTCGCTTTGATTTTGTCGGAAATGCCTTTAAGATCCAAGGACCGGATCTGATTCAACACATCGTCGACGCCGCGAACCAACTCGCTGATTTCAGAAGGTCGGGAGGCGACGATCGGGTACTCACTGGGAAAATTAAGGGCCGGAGAACGATCCGGCTCGTCGGCTCGTTTTCGGTCCAGTTCAACGAACATGCTGCCGGTGATGCCCACCGATTTTAGTTGCGCGACGATATCGCCGTCCAGGCTCTGGCCGGACTCAAGCTTGAGGATGACTTCAATCAACTTGGAGTCCGGAGCGACACGGATGTGCTTGACCCGTCCGATGGCCACTCCCCGGTATTTCACCGGGGATTCCACTTCCAACCCCTGGACCGACTCATTGAAATAGGTTACGTAGTACTGCCCCTTTTCAAAAAACCGGGACATGCCCAACCATATGACCGCCAGAAGCGCAAACCCGATACCGCTGGCCACGAACAAACCGACGGTAAACTTTGTCCGCTGAGACGCCATGATGGGCTAGGCCTCCTGTCCGTGGAGATTCTTGACATCCCCTGCCAAGCGATTGAAGAACTGTTTTACGAATCGGTTCCGGCTATGGTCCCGCAGGTATCGGGGATCGCCTTCCGCAATAATTCCTTTGGTGTTCTTGTCGAGCATAATGACCCGATGGGCCACGGTGAAGATACTTTCCAGTTCATGGGTGACAATGACCATGGTGGTTCCGAAGGTTTCGTTCAGATGGATAATCAGGTTGTCAAGTTCGGCCGCCGTGACCGGATCGAGGCCGGCGGAAGGTTCATCGAAAAAGAGAATCTGAGGATTGAGGGCCATGGCGCGGGCCAAGCCGGCCCGTTTTTTCATCCCCCCGCTGATTTGCGACGGGAGGTAATCGGCGTAGTCCCCCAGGTTCATCAGGGTCAATTTCATTTTCACCAGTTTTTGGATGCTGTCCCTGGTCAGCGACGTATATTCACATATGGGAAGCGCCACATTCTCGGCTAACGTCATGGAGCCCAAAAGCGCCCCGCTCTGATACAAAACGCCGATCCGGGACAACAGATCGTCGAGCGGGCCTTCCTGATGTCGGGAAATATCGGTTCCCGCCACGCGTATCTTTCCTGAAAAGGGCGGGATGAGACCGATAAGGTGTTTCAATAAGGTCGATTTCCCGCAGCCGCTACCCCCCAGAACGACGAAGATCTCCCCCGCATACACCTCAAACGAAATACGATCGAAGATGGTTTCCTCTTCATATCGGGCGACAAGATCCTTAACTTCAATGACCCGTTCTCTTTGCATATATGATCTCTCACACCACCGATGCTTGCAACTTACCCCTGACGCCTTGTCGTAGGAGCGCGAAGCCGAGGCGTTTGTTTTCTACTCCCAGTAGCGAAGTATCACCGAGAAGATGGAATTAAAAAAAACGATCAAAAATATGCCGCTGACCACCGCAGAGGTTGTCGCCTCCCCCACGGATGCCGCACCTCCCCT
This sequence comes from uncultured Desulfobacterales bacterium, assembly GCA_964440795.1. Lineage (GTDB taxonomy): Bacteria > Desulfobacterota > Desulfobacteria > Desulfobacterales. The sequence goes on from CAYTTQ010000055.1 coordinate 6,728, forward strand.
GACGCGGAACCCCCGCAGGCAACCGATCCATGAAATCAGCAACGCAAAGACGGCGCTCTTAAAAAATCCCAGCAGGACATCAAAGAGATCCAATGTCTTTAGGGTTTGGGTAATGTATGCGTTGGCCGTTAGATCGAGGGTAAATACCCCGACGACAAGGCCTCCCATAATGGCGAAGAGGTCCGAAAAAATCGTCAACAAGGGAACGACGATCACAGAAGCGATGATCTTGGGGGTTACCAGAAACCGGGTGGGATCAAACCCCATGGTGAACAGGGCATCCACCTCTTCGGAGATTTTCATCGTGCCGATCTCTGCGGCGAAGGCGGATCCGGACCTTCCCGCTACGATAATGGCCGTCATAATCGGGCCCAATTCCCGGGTCATGGCCAAGCTGACCAGCGATGCCACGTAGATGTTGGCCCCGAATTGCTGTAATTGGACCGACGACATAAACGCCATGATCAGGCCCATCAGAAAACTGATCAGCCCCACGATCGGCAGGGCGTCTACACCGGTTTTTTGCATGCACGTATACATGTCATCCCGCCGTAACGATCGGGGATGGAGGCAAACGTGGAGAAGGGCAAAACAGACCGAACCGAGAAAAGAAACCATATATTTTACTTCCGAAGCCTGTCGGATGGTGGCCTCGCCAAGACGGGTGAATAGGCTGGATCGCTTGGGCGATCCGGCAATCCGGTCCGCCTTTCCCAACGTGTCGAAATCGTACATGGAAAGGGTTTTATCGATTTTGTCGCCGATGTTTTGGAGACGGAAGTCGGCCTTTTCTTTCAGTACCCGCAACTTGATTTCGGCAAGAACCAGGACACCATAATCGTCCAGATGGGTTACCTCGCTTAGATCAACAGCTACGGATCCCCCGGGCTGGGGCGTGAGCGCGTTTTCCAGGATCTTCATCATGTGAGCGGAGTTGGATACGCTGATTTGCCCCTTGAGATGAAGGGTTAATCGGCCATCCTTGGTTTCTTCCACCCGATAGCGACACCGCGATATGTGTTCAGGCGCATTCATCGGAAACTCAGTGTTTGCGTTCTTCCCGTACTTCGAAGCGAAAATTGGCCAATCCCTCTTCGTCGAGACCGTAGTCCCGTTTCAATACGTTCACATCCATTTGAAACACCAGCCAACCCAAAAACCGTCTTCCCTTGCGTATCTCAAAGGCCACTTCAATGCCTTTGCTTCCCATGGGATGATCTTCATCCACGCGATACACCCGAAGTACCTTGTGAATGGTGTTTTCATCGCCCCGAAAGGCGATTCCGGCATAGCTGTTACCGTCCATCAATTTACCGTCCGACGGGGCGTCGATGGTATACGAATCGAAGACCTTCTTGTTCTTGTCCAGCAGGACCAAGCCGGTATACGGAACCAGGCTGGTGTCTTGAATGTTGAAAAACTCCTCCATCAGTCGTCCCGTGGCGGATTTATTCCCTTTTGCGAAGTGCTCGGTAAGCATCGATTTCAGCAGTACGTAATCTTTTGCCAGCTGATTCCGCAAGGCCTGCTTTTTCTCGTCCACCCGTTGGTACCCCGGTGACAGGTACCGATATCCGGCGAAGACACTCCCGCCGATCAAAACGAGGGCCACCAACAAGGGGACAAACCAATTGCGGATCTTTCGGTACCGCCTTTCCAGGTTCTGCACGGCGGTGACGTCACGGCCCAAGGACAAGATTCCCTTGAAATTGTGGTGGCCGTCATACAAAACCGTGGTGCTGGTAGAAACGAACCGGAGTCCCTTTTCGGGATGTCTGACCCGGAGAATCTTTTCCCGTACCGAATATCGCTGCCGGACTTCATCCAGGAAATCTTTGTAGGCCCCGGGTTCTTCATAAATCTGTTCCACCCGACCCTGGCGCATTTGCTTGGCGTCCCTGCCGTACAGGTTTTCGGCAGCCGTATTCCAGGAAAAGATGTGCCCCTCCTTATCGGCAAGCAGCACCGCGTCGGGCAACTGATCACAAAACTCGCGAAAGCCGTAAACGATCTGACTGGCTTCCCCCAGCCTGCTGGCCAGAAGCCTGGCAATCTCTACGGCAACTTCCGGAAAGTCGCCCATGAAACGGTCGATATCGGTTTCCGGAATACGCAAGACGGTTACATCGGTGTGGGCCTTTACCGTGGCCGTTCTTTTGGCCCGGAGTAAAAATGACATCTCGCCGAAAATGGCACCCCGGTCGGTGATTTGCCATATCTTTTTGTTGCCCTTCAGGATGTCGAGCTGCCCTTCAACCAGGATATACATATCCTGAGAATCGTCACCCTCGGTAAGGATCGTCTGACCCGATTGATAAGCGGTGCGGTAGCCGATCAGCCCGTCGTCTTCTATGACACGTTCCAGCATGAGCGTCTTTCTTGTGTTTTATCGTGAAAGATTCCGGGTTTCCAGGAGCCTGTCGGAGAACTTCCATTTTCGCTCTGGGTGAGCGTTTTTGAAGCATTTCTAAGTTCGCTTTGCTGAAACGCCAAAACTCGGCTATACGCCTCAAACAGTTGGCGTTTCTTGACGCTCCGCTTCACTAAGAACTGCTGTCAAAAACTCTCAAAGTCGCTCTCCTGCAAGTTCTCCGACAGGCTCCGTGTCGGTTCCCCGGTGATGGGGGAACGCTCGTCCTTCTCGGGCATGCCATGGAACTATGGCTTTGCCACAAGCGGATATTGTGCACGAATCATGCCGGAATACCGGGGGCTTAGGGGGAGGTGTCCGTCCGGAGGGAGTTGGGGAGGGCTGATAACGGTATCCCGATGGCTTGCCTACCTCGGTGTCAAATTATTGACTCAAGTTTGATCAAGTCGTAAAAAGCCGGTTTAAGCCGCACCGCCGGCCTGCTGTCGGTAACGAAGGTCTTACAGGGCGGTTTGCTCTGCGCAAGGGATGCACAGTAGGTTTCCGTCTCCACGGTCAATCAGCTTGGTGGCCATTGTCATCTCTCCGCATCGGGAACACGGTTTGGAGGGGGCTAACGGCGCGTACGGGAGATCCGGGCAGGGAACGGGTTGGGTTACAAAGACTTTGTCGATCGGTTTGGCCAGCAAGTCCAAGGTCTTGAGCCATTTTTGGCGATTCCGTTGTTCGGCGGTGGCGCGTCCTTTTCGGTAGGCTTCCTCCAATGCGGCGAATTCCTCCGGTTCCGGGCCTTCGTAGACATAGGTGCGCTTTCGGGAGAATCGCATCGCCCGGCGACTCTTGCGGCCGAATATGGTAAATACATTCTTGCCGTAATTTCTGACCAGAAGGTTGCCCTTTCCCGTCGTCGTCCCCAACAAAACCTGGAGGGCGTCCACGGCACAGGTGTCGTTTTCACTAATGGCCACGACTTCTTCATCGGTTGAACGGGTGAGTGGTAACCGTGTCAAGGCTTCCGTTGCAACCATATAGCCATAGGTGAGGCCGGGGCACAGGTGGCCATGAAAAGCGATACAGCGCTTCAGGTCATCGGAGAACCCGTCATCGACATCGTTTGTATTCGGGGATGGGTTATGCAAGTTGTGCATGGGCTGATTCCTTTAAAAACGGTGAGCACAGTCGCTCTCCTGAAAGTTCTCCGACAGGCCCCCAGGTAATACGAGGTTACGTCACTTCAAAATAGCCTACCCCGGGGGCCTTGTCAATCGACTGCACAGCGGAAACCGACGATGTTCGATGTGGCGAGCGGATCCATCTTGAACCGGGCCGTTAAGTTGACTCCCTTCTGAGAGACCCAACTTCCCCCCTTGAGGATCTGATAGCGGATTGGTGAATGGGTGGGGACCGATGACGGGCACCGATCGCTTGTCCATTCCAGGACGTTTCCCAGTGTGTCGCCGATGCCGAGTTCGTTTTCGGCCTCCTTAAACGTATCCACCGGCGTGGTATCGGCGAGCGCGGTTTCTTCCGTATTGCAGGCATTGTCTTTCCACTCATTGCCCCAGGGGAAAGCATAGCTGCGAAGTGTCCTGGCGGCGGCCTCCCATTCGTTTTCCATAGGCAGCCGCTTGCCGGTCCAGGCGGCAAAGGCCATGGCATCCTTGAACGCCACATGCACCGCCGGGTGGTTCCTTTTTCGGTGAAGTGTCGTCTCCGGCCCGCCGGGACGATACCAGCAGGCGCCGGGAACGGTCACGGCACGAACCGTGGCAGTGGACCGGTATCGGGTGCGACCGGTCGTTTCGTCTTCTTCCTTGAACAAGCGCCCCTGGTAAACGGTGCTGTATCCTTGTTCTTCCGCTACCGTCACGTAACCGGTCCGCTCTACAAAGACTTCAAACAGTGCATTGGTTACCGGATACTTTCCTATGTAAAAGTCGGACAGATCGACATGAACCAGCGGCCTCTCCCCCGCCCCGGGGGCGGTGCACCCCAGAACATAAGTGCCCTGGCAAACGAGGAGGTACTGGTTGTAGTACCTTTCCATGGTTCCCAGATAACCGTCAAAGGTTTCGGCGAGCAGCCTCGATTTTTCTTCCGGATTCAGGTCATGTTCCGCATCCTCTCCCTCAAAAGGGCTTTCCGGCAGGCCCACTTCCACCGTCCCCTCTGATATACCTTCGCCGTCCGCACCCGATTCTTCGACCTCCTCTTGTCCGAACGCTTCAGTGGCCATATCGACATCGGAGTCGTCCACCACTTCAACTTCCTCGTCGGCTTCCGGTATGGTCGTCTCGTCGTCTTCGACATCGTCTTCCAGAATTTCGTCTTCCCGAATTTCGTCTTCCGGGATCTCGTCTTCCCACATCGCGTCTTCGGGGATCTCGTCTTCCCCGATTTCGTCTTCAGGGATCTCGTCTGAATCCGCCGCCGCGTCCCATTCCTCATCGTCTATTTCTGCCTGATCGTCGGGATCTGCCGACGCCACCGCTTCGTCCGCCTCATCCACCGTGACGATTTCTTCCGCCTCATCTTCCGCGGCTTCCTCGATGACTTCGACCAGCTCGTCGTCTTCAACCGTTTCCAGCGTATCGGTTTCTGCAGGGTCGGTTTCTTCCTCGGGCGGGTCCATATCGGTTTCGGGCGCTTCTTGGACGTCGGGATCCGAGATTTCCGGACCTGTTTCGTCTGCGCCGATCTTCCCGGATAATCCCTGGACCATCTCGCGCAGGTCGTCCAGGGTGTTTTTGCCGAGCGTGTCTGCGATTGCCGTCGGATCCGGCGTCTTTGCCAATGCCTTTTCAATGGCCTCCAGCGATTCGGCTATCTGTTGCAACGATGCCCCGGTTTGATCGGATCCTTCCGATCCGACTGTCGAGAGCAGCTTATCCTTTGCCTCATCCGACATGACGAATACGTTGTCACGCCCGATGATGACGCCACCGGGATTCTTCCCGTTTTTGTAGGCGGCTTTTAAATCCCTGTTGACTGCGGACTTTGCACTGCTGAGGTTCTTGCGTCTGCTTTTGATCAACGCCGCGTCGTCACCGACGTCCCACAGGTGTTTGATGAGATGCCCGGCGTCGACCTTTTGGAGGGACAAAACGGAATCGGCGTCCGCATAGAACGCCCGTATGGCATGGATCAGTCTATATTTGAGTGCCTCGGGATGGCGATAGTCGAGCCCGGATATAGCCTGGTCGATGTTTTCAATGGTGATGATCGGCGCCACTTAAGTGTCCTCTTTGGGGAAGAATAAAATCGTGTTCACAAAACATGATGTTTCACAAAACATGCCAATGGCCATTGCCTTCCAATGCTGCCGAACGCGTAAATAGGTCCAAGGGCGACCTTTCATGGTACAGGTTTTGCAAAAATACCAGGTTCTTGGTTTAAGAAGATGGACCGTCGTTCCGGCCGCCACCGAGACCCAAAGCCGAGAGGGAGAATAATGCGAGATCCCGAGCACCATAACTTGTCTGCAGAAGAAGCGATCAAAGTCCGATTCGAGAAGACCTTAACCCGTCATGTGGGAATCAAAGAAGAATATGATGATTTGCCGTTGGATCTGGAGAGCCTGTCGATCGGCATCTTGCTGGTTGAGCAAGAGCTTGAAGTGAAAAACGGCCTTTGCGAACCTTCGGAACGGTATACCCGGGATACCCTTGCGGCGGCATTGGCGGAAATGGGGGTTCAATCGAACGGCGCCGGGAATCGGACTACTGCCGACATGGCCAAGAAGGGCTATGTTGAGGTAGACACTGAAGGGCGCCTGTTTGCACAAGTACGGCTCACAGACTTCATACAAAAGCTCAACGCATCTTTTCCCCGTATGCAGGGCCTGAATCTGGTGGCTTACCTGATTCAAACGATGGATGAAGTCCTGTCAGGCCGCAAAGACATCGAATTTGCGCTTGAACAACTTGATCAGACCTTACATCGTCAAAGCCAAGACGAGCCGCCTCCCGAGACGGGACGACCTTCTTTGTCACAATCGAAACAGGACCCTGCCCCGCAACAAGATAAACCGTCAACGGACTCCTTGAAGTCCGCGCTGTCCAAGCGGTTACGGAAACGTCAAACTCGGGGCGGTGCGTCGGCAAAACAGGAATCGAATGAGTGTGTCGTGGTTTCGGCGGGAGGGGAGGCACGGCCGTTGAACGTCCAGAGTCTCTTTTCCCAGAAGCCCGAACAGAAGCCCGAAATCGCGGGGACGGATGAGCCGGCCCTAGGATTTGAAACAGCGGATCAACAAGAGGAGGAGCCGGATTCCGATGCCGGTGCCGTAAAGGAGTTGCATATTGAACAAGAGGAGCGGGCATCGGCACCAAAGCCCGACGACGGTCAAGAAACGACCGCCGAGCCCGACGCGGTCTCCTCGGATCATGACCCTTCGGGCAACCTGACGGCCCAAACCGAAGACGATGAGAGCCTTCCCCCGGCCGTTTGCGAGGAACCGGGTGGGGAGGTGGATGAGACAAGCCCCGAAGACGATCCACCAATAGCGCAAGCCGCCTCGGAGTCGAATCCGCCGTCGATACCAGCGGTTTCGGAGTTAACACCGAATGAGGGGGCGGAAGAGACAAACGGGGTGTCGGACCAAACGGTTCAAGAGCGAATCGAATCGTTCTATGAAAGTCTGGCTTTGACTTGTCCGGTGTGTCATTCGGGCCGGATCCTGGAACAGAATACGGAGAAGGGAAAGGTCTTTTTCACCTGTTCCAACTCAGAGTGTGTTTTTGTCAGTTGGGGAAAGCCCCATATCCAGGTTTGTCCCTGGTGCAAAAATCCCTTCTTAATCGAGGGAACCGGTAAACAGGGAAACGCAGTCTGGAAATGTCCCCGGGCCACCTGCCATTACCAACAGCCCGTGCCGGGCGATAGCCGGAGCGACCCGACGGACGCAATGTCTCCCGGTATGCCGGGTGGGCCGGAGACCGGGTCGTCGGCTCTCCGCGCCGAGAAACCCGTTCGAAAACCCAAAAGACGGGTCAGGCGACGGGTCGTGCGCAAAAAACGATAGTTGAAAATCTCCTTCCTGTATGTCATAACCCCGGACCAGATATTCCCCAAGGTGTTACCGTCGGCATATTCGTCATCTGTCCGTTGAAAAAACTCGTCCTAAAAGGCCGCAATGTCCGTCAAGGCCTCACCGGAAAGCTATGTTCGGCCACTGATCCCGGCGCTCTTCGGCCTGATCGCCGGGATCGTGGTCGGGCTCTATGTGCCGGGCTGTTCTTGTGCGCTTGTCGGTGTATTGGGGTGTGCGGGCGGGTTGGCAATTACCATTCGGTTCCGGAAGTCCGTTCGTTTGTTGCCGCTTCTGCTCTTCTTTTTTCTGGGCTATTGGAGCCTCCAGCCGTGGGTAACCCCCCGAACCGGTACCCATCAGGTGAATACCTACATTGACGATATGCCATGGCACATTCTCGGGATAGTGACGGCCCCGCCGGAGCACTTCCCGGATAGAAGCCGCTTTATCCTTCAGGTGAAATCGTTGACACGACAGCAGGTCCGCCGGCCGGCCACCGGTTCCATTCGAGTGACGGTCAAAGGGGAAGTCGGAACGCTCGACCGGGGGGATATGGTGGCCTGTCTCGCTCGGCTGAAAGAGATCCGGAACTTCAACAACCCCGGAGGCTTTGACTATGAACGGTATATGCGGTTTAAAGGGGTGTCTGCCACGGCCTTCATTGCCCATCCGGCATTGATAGCCGATCTGGGTCCCACCCGGCGGGGGTGGTGGTCTCCATGGGTCGATCACTCTCGGCGCGCCATCATACGGTTTATCGAATCGGTTCCTCCCAGCGACGCCAGAGGCATTTTAAAGGCTGTCGTCGTGGGAGACCGCCATGAGATATCCGCACAGAATCGGCGCCTGTTCAGTCGTGTCGGCATTTCTCATTTGTTGGCCATCTCGGGTCTCCATGTCGGTATCGTGGCAACCTTTTCCTTCTGGATATTTCGGGCATTGCTGGCACGATCCCGCAAGATGTTGATGGCCGCTTGGGTGACCCGGGGCGCAGCGCTGTTGAGCATAGTGCCGGTTATCATCTACGGACTATTGGCCGGAATGTCTCCGTCAACGCAGCGGGCCGTGGTCATGGTTACCACGTTCCTGCTGGCGACTCTACTGGAGCGGCAGGGAGACAAGTTTAATACCTTGGCCGTGGCCGCCCTTGTAATTCTTCTCATCGACCCCACGGCTCTGTTTCAGGTGTCGTTTCAGCTTTCCTTTTCCGCCGTCTTCGCCATACTTTACATGCTTGACCGCCTGACGTGGGCCTCGTACCTTAGATCCGCTCCGTCCACCCTGAGAAAGAAGATGGGGCTTTTGCTCTTGGTTTCCGCTGCGGCCATCCTGGGGACCCTTCCGGTCAGTCTCTATTATTTTAATGAGACTTCTCTCGTTGGTCTAATCAGCAATGCCGTCATGGTGCCGGTGTTGACCTTCCTGGTTGTTCCTCTGGGCCTTATGGTGGTGCTGTTTCTCCCCCTGATGGAGAGCCTGGCCCTTTTTCTGCTCAACGGGGCAATTTTCGTGGTGAGCGGTTGTCTCGATCTTGCCGCCCTGTTTGCGCGAATTCCCTTTGCCGCTACAAAGACGGTAACGCCGTCGTTGCTGGAAATCGGCCTTTACTACCTCCTTTTGGGGTGCCTGCTCAATCTTAGACGGCGTCGTTGGATTCGGGGTGTATTGGCCGTCACCGTGCTGGTTGCGCTGCTGGACATCGGGTTTTGGTACCGGCAGCGATTTTGCCGTAGCGACCTGCAAGCCACGTTTATCGACGTGGGGCAGGGCAGTGCCTTGTTGCTCGAACTGCCGAAGGGCCATTGTATGTTGGTTGACGGGGGTGGTTTTTACGGCAATCTCTTTGATGTCGGAGAACGGGTTGTTGCCCCTTTTTTGTGGAGAAAGAAAATCGCTACCGTGGAAACCCTCGTCCTGTCCCACCCGAACGCCGATCATTTGAACGGCCTGTTGTTTATCGCCCGACATTTCAATGTTCAGGAAATCTGGAGTAATCAGGAACCCACGCAATATCCGGCCCATGTTCGGTTAAAAGAAATTCTGAAAGACGAAAACATCCGATCGGTAGGCCTACACGGCGGCGGGCCCCCACGGGAGATTGATGGAGTCCGGTTTACACCCCTTTCACCGCCCGTTGGGTTTATGGATAAGAAGGCCCGTCAGCCATGGCGCACGGTGAATAATAATTCGGTAGTCATGAAGGTATGTTTTGGGCATACCTCGTTTCTTCTGTGCGGGGATATCGAGGCTGAGGCGGAAAGGGAGCTTGTGCAAACGTCTTGTGATAGACTGGCGTCTGATGTGCTGCTCGTGCCCCACCACGGAAGTAAGACCTCCAGCACCCCGCAATTCCTGGACTGTGTCCACCCGTCCGTGGCTGTGATTACGGCGGGGTGGAAAAACGTGTTCGGATTTCCCCACGACCGTATCGTCGCGGCTTACAGGGACCTGGGGTGCCAAACCTTGCGTACGGACCATAACGGTGCCATTCGTATCCGTACCGATGGAACCGATACGACAATTGAGACATTTTTGCCTCGAAAGGTGTGGACTCCTGTCGGCAACGAAGTTGATCACCGACTTGTCAGGTAACGCCTGGCGGCGTAACCTGACCTACGAGCCTTTTCGCATAAGCGACGGGACCGTTTCGGATTTCAATGCGGGTGACTGTCTGAGGCCCTT
>CAYTTQ010000056.1:0-16749 GCA_964440795.1 uncultured Desulfobacterales bacterium
TCAGAGTCTTGTGTGCAAACGGCGCAGGTTATGCTGCCGCCCGATGCCAACCCGGCGGGAAACATCCACGGTGGTAGTATAATGAAGCTTATCGATACGACCGCCGGCATTGTGGCAACCCGCCACTGCCGGACCAATGTCGTGACGGCGTCCATGGACAGGCTTGATTTTTATCAACCCGTTTTCATCGGAGAGCTGGTTATACTGCGTGCCGCCATCAATTATGCCGGAAGCACCTCTCTAGAAGTGGGTGTAAGGGTGGAAGCTGAAAACTTGATGACCGGCAAGATACGCCACACGAACTCCGCCTACTTGACTTTGGTCGCCCTGGACGAGGATCGCAAACCCACGAAGGTTCCTCCACTCATTGCTGAAACCGCTGAAGAAAAGCGGCGGTTTGAAGAAGGCAAACTGAGGGCAAAGCGCCGAAAAGAGTTGCGAAAGAAAGCCGGCCAAGACACCCATGTTTGAAGCGGTCCTGACAAAGATTCAAGTTTGTGTCCCCTTTCAAAGGCCGGTGGGGTTTTGTTTTGACACCGGCCACATGAACGCCTTCTCGACCACCGCTATGCAGGATTGGCTCGATGACCTGGGTGCGTTTTTGACACAAATTCACCTCCATGACAATGACGGCCACTGGGACGATCATCTGGCCGTCGGTGACGGCAATATCGATTTTGACATTCTCTTTGGCTACATTGCAAGGTGTTCCAAAAAACCGATACTCACATTAGAGGCCCATGAGGAAACATCTCTCTGGAAAAGTCTTGAAACGCTGTCCCGATCTCCGTCCTTCCACCGGGCCTTTGGGGTAAGATCCCGAGCATATCAAATGTAGGTTCAACGATGATGCGCGTCGCCACGGACATCGGGGGCACCTTCACGGATGTCGTCACGCTTGAAGGCGGACGGCTGCAAGGCCGCAAAGTTCCCTCCACGCCGCAACACCCCGATCACGCCGTTGTGGATGTTATCGGCGCCCTGGCACCGATCTCCTCATTTTCCCACGGGACAACGGTAGCCACAAATGCCGTTTTGGAACGGAAAGGGGCGCGGACGGCCTTGATTACCACGGCGGGGTTTAAAGATTTGCTCTATATCGCCCGACAGCAACGGCCGAGGCTTTATGACTTTGACTGCACCCGACCGCAACCGGTTATCGCTCGTGATTTGTGTTTCGAAGCCGTGGAACGCATCGGCCATGACGGTGCCGTCATCACCCCCTTGGCTGACAGCGAAATCGCCCGTTTGGGCGATGCCGTCGTAAACGCAGGGGCCGAATCCGTGGCCGTCTGCCTCCTTTTTTCTTACAAAAATGCTTCACACGAAATACGCCTGGAGCGAGAATTCAAAAAACGGGGCCTTCCCGTATCGATATCGGCGAAAATCGTTCCGGAATACAGGGAGTTCGAACGCGCGTCCACAACGGCCGTCAATGCCTATGTCGAACCATTGGTCCGTTGCTACCTGGAAAAAATCCGCACCCATCTCCATGTCTCAGGGGGGTGCACGGATTATTACGTCATGAAGTCCAGCGGGGGCGTAGCCACCACTCGCGAGACATGTCCCGCAGAGCTGATCCTCTCCGGACCGGCGGGCGGGGTGTCGGGCGCACTTCTCCTCGGTAACCGTATGCAAGCACAAAACGTGATCACCTTTGACATGGGGGGCACGAGCGCGGACTTTTCAGCCATCTATAACGGTGTTCCCGCCCGCACCGAGGAAGGGGATATCGATGGGCTGCCCATTCAACTATCGACCCTCGATATTACCACCGTGGGAGCGGGGGGCGGATCTATTGCATGGCTGGACAAGGGAGGTGCTTTGCGTGTCGGTCCTGAAAGTGCGGGCGCCGAACCGGGCCCCGCCTGTTATGATCGCGGCGGAACCCAACCCACGGTGACCGACGCCGATCTCTTGGCAGGCCTGTTGGACCCCCAATCTTTCGCCGTTTCTCAAATCCGGCTGAACCCCGAAAAGGCGGCGGCGGCTTTGAAACGGCTCGCCTCACAGTTAGGCCTTTCCCTGGACGCCGCAATCATGGGAATTCGGGCAGTCGTGAATGCAAACATGCTGAGAGGTATTCGTCGGGCGACCGTGGAAAAGGGTATCGACACCCAAGCGTGCGTATTGATGGCCTTTGGCGGCGCCGGGCCCTTGCATGCCGCGGAACTGGCAAGTGAACTGGGTATCACGGAGGTGCTTATTCCGCCCATGGCCGGAATGTTTTCCGCACTGGGGATCCTTTTGTCGAACGCAAGGCTTGTCTTCGGCAAAAGTCTCCTGATCCCGTTCGATGCAACCGCGCAGACGACCCTAGAAGAGGTGTTGGCCACCTTTACCCGACAGGCGAGGCGTAGCTTTGAGCGCCAGGGATTACAAACATCAAAGACCACTTTTCACCCGTCCGTCGACCTTCGTTATCAGGGCCAAAGCTTCCATCTGCCGATTGCCTATGACCGCCAAGCCGACATGACGGCGAGATTTCACGACACCTTTAAGGACCGCTACGGCTACCGCCTTTCCGACATGCCCGTGGAAATCGTTTCCGTAAGACTTTCCGCCTTGGCCGAGAGACAACCGTTCACCCTGCCCACGATGGTGACGGGTGGCACCGCTTGTCCCACCGGTACCAGAGAGGTCCTGCTGTCCTGCGGACGGCGAACCGCTGTCGTCTACCGGCGTCGGGACCTTCCCCACGGCTTCGAGGCGGCCGGCCCCATTGTTGTGGAAGATGCGGGCTGCACGGTACTGGTACCGCCCGACACCAGACTTTCCGTGAAGACCAATGACTGTCTCCGAATTTCCCTTAAGTGATCAATGAGTGACCAAGGAGTGACCAAGGAGTGATAAGGATCCCCCCCATGGGCTTAATTGACCCCGTCAGATTGGAAGTGTTTAAACACCTGATGCTGGCCATCCCGGAAGAAATGGGGGGAAATCTTCGCCGAACGGCCTTTTCTCTCAACATCAAGGAGCGCCGCGACGAAAGCTGTGCACTCTTCGATGCCCAAGGCCGTCTTATCGCTCAGGCGGAACACATCCCCGTTCACCTGGGCGCGATGCCGTCGGCCGTAGAGGCGGTCATGTTGGATTTCCCCACACCGGCACCGGGGGATCAGGTCATCGTCAACGACCCATACCGGGGCGGATCCCACTTGCCGGACGTTACCTTGATTGCCCCCTTCTTTTGGAAAGGCAAATTGAAGGGCTATTGCGTCAACCGGGCCCATCACGCCGACATCGGCGGGAAAACGCCGGGGTCGATGCCCGGAGTCAGCACCACATTGCAAGAGGAGGGAATTGTTATCCCGCCCACTCGCATGGTTCACGAAGGGTCTGTGTCCCAACGCATCCTAAGGCGTTTCCAAACGGAAACCCGAAACCCCGAAGAACGACTGGGAGACCTATATGCTCAGATGGGTGCGAATACGCTCGGCGTATCCAGATGTATCGGCTTCATAAGCCGGTATGGCGAAGACACATTCGACGCTTTTGTTGATGCCATTATTGAATACAGCGCCAAGCGGGTAAAGCATTGGCTGTCCGGTCTGCCGGACGGCCAAGCGTCTGCAACGGATTATCTGGACGGGTATGATCACCCCGTTCCGATCGCCGTCACAATAACCCTGCGGGGGGACCGATTGTCAGCCGATTTTACCGAAACAGCCTCTCAGGACCCCGGAAACATGAATGCCCCGATCAGCGTTACCCGATCCGCCGTATACTATGTCTTAAGGTGTCTTTTGCCTCCGGACATCCCACCGAACCATGGATGTTACCAGGGCGTCCAGGTCCTTGCTCCGCCCGGCTCTTTGCTGAATCCCACCCCTCCTGCAGCCGTCAGCTCCGGAAATGTGGAAACTTCTCAAAGAGTGGTTGACACCTTACTTTTGGCTCTTGGCGATCTGCTCCCGGACAAAATCCCCGCCCAGGGGCAGGGGACCATGAACAATCTCTCCATGGGTTGGACAGAAAAAACCTACTATGAAACCATCGGCGGGGGCATGGGCGGAAGCCCCAAAACACCCGGTGCCGGCGCCGTTCAAGTCCACATGACCAATACGGCCAACACACCCACAGAAGTGTTGGAATCCACCTATCCTTTGCGTATATTAAAGACTTGCCTACGGGAAGGCTCCGGCGGTTCCGGCCTCAACCCCGGCGGTCTGGGAATTACCAAGGAAATCCGATTCCGACGAGCGGCCCAAGTTTCCATCCAGTCCGAACGGCGAACACTCCCGCCCAAGGGAAAAGCAGGCGGAACCAACGCCCAATGTGGAATAAACCTGATCAGGGATGGGAACGGCAAGGAACGAACACTCCCCGGACGGGTAACCTTACAGGTAAAGGCGGGAGAAACCCTTATTATTCATACCCCTGGGGGAGGGGGATGGGGATACAAAGATTAGAACTCAGGCCGTTTGCCTACGTATTTTGCAGTTCGACGTTCCAGTACAAATAATTGAACCAGGCCTCGGGAACACTCTTTACACCGACCGTAACCGTAATAAAGGGAACCCACGAAGGTTTTGAAGGCTTTTTGAGTAACCGAAAGCCGGCCTCCTTTAACGTCCTTCCCCCTTTGGTCCGGTTACACTTGCAACAGGCGGTCACAATATTCGTCCATTCCGTTTTTCCGCCGTATCTTTTGGGTACCACATGATCAAAGGAGAGGTCTCTGGGTTCAAACTTCTTGCCGCAGTACTGGCAACGGAACTTGTCTCTGGCATATATATTTACCCTGGAAAACTTGATTTCCTTTTTGCGATATCGAACAAACCGGAGGAGTCGTAAAACGGACGGAAGCTTCAGCGCAAATGTCACCGAGCGAACCTCTCTGTCATATTCTTCTAAGACTTCCACCTTCCCCAAGGTAAGAAGTCTCACGGCCCGCTTCCAGTCGATGACCTTCAACGGTTCAAAGGTGGCATTCAACAACAATACCTGCTCCATCGGACCCCACCACCTATCACATTCGTTTCAAGGTTACCGAAAGCTTTTTCAAAACGCATTGCACACAACTTGCCACAATTCTACTGGGTTATAGTGCAAATCCACATGCATTGTCAAGCTCAATGTGCGTCACATCTCAATCGAACACCCTCCGGCGACCGGTTGCTCTGTCAAAACGAACAGTTGGCACGAAATCTGAATGTTTTGTAAAAACCCGAAATGATGTCCACCCGCGGCGATTTCCGGCAGCGGTCCAAGGAGGTTCCTATATCTCTGAAAAAATATAGAGATTAACAAAGAAGACATGCCACACAAGGAAACGTCACCCCCCAAAATAGACTGTCATCGCTGCAAACATTACTACGTCACATGGGATAAAGGGTTTCCTCATGGTTGTCGGGCGATGAAGTTCAAGGCCAGGATATTACCTGGTGCCACAGTGGCGAAAAGTTCGGGAATGCCGTGTCTCTATTATAAGCCGAAGCAACAAACGAGGGATAACGTGAAGGAGTGGGGAAAAGATCGGGTGGACCTGGTGTGGGAAAAGAAACTGCCTTGAAGAAACGTCATCAGAGTCTCTCGCTTCGTTACTCCACCGCCTTACCCACCAGCGGATACTTGTGCGAATAGGCCTCATTGGCGAGAACCATCTGTAAGGCTTGGCCGGTTTGCGGACAAATGACGATCGGTCCGATCAAATTGGCCGTCATCTTCTCCGGTTCCCCCTTTGGAATGGTCACCGTCACGTAACATTCCACCGCCGCGTTCTCATCGTGACCGTCCAAACCCATTGCATGGATCGCCGGATCCACATCAATCTGATAATCGGGCCTAAACAACCACGGGTTGGTTATCACAAACGCCAATTCGGGGTCGTCCAGGCATTGGTACCAAAAAAAAGGAGAGTCCTTTTTATGAGCAATGATGCAAAACCGCTTCTTGTCCGGAAATCCCACCATCCCCTCAGACATGGTAATAACCTTGTCTTCCGGAACTTCGACTACCCCGAATTTGGTCGTTTCAACCTTCAATCGTTTGTCCCCCCGGTCACATCTCTGAGCGTTCCAGCCGAATAGAGCCTCGCCGCCGCATCAAAGTCGCCGGCCTCCACACCGGCTGCGAGACGGTTTTCTTCTTGAATCCGCTCATAAACCTCACCCCGATGAACGGTCACACCTTTAGGCGCTTCTACGCCCAGTTTGACCTGTGTGCCCTTGACCTCCAAGACGGTGACAACGACTTCGTCACCCACTGTGATCGTCTCTCCCGACTTCCTTGTCAGGATTAACATGGCGCCCTCCCTGGCCGATTCAACTTTCAGCTGTTAGTAATCTCGGATGTGCCGCCTTTTCAAACTCCCCTTGGTATTTCTCATCTAATGTCGGATTCTACATATAGTTAACGATACTCAGCTGCAGTATCTTGGACGTAGCGGAAAGGGCGGCCTGATAGGCCACTTCCTTGGCTTTCAATTCCATGATCGCCTCGGTAATTTCCGGTTCTTCAATGAGTGAGAGTCTTTCCCGGGTGGAAATATCGAGATCGGTTAACAGGGTTCCCTTGGCCTCCATCCGTATCATCTTTGACCCGACGTCGGCGATTTGACCGGAAATATGTTCGAAACACGAGTCCAAATCCGTCATCGCCGTTTGAACACCACTCACGTCGTTCCCCTGGAGCGACCCGATCAAGTCCTTCATCACCGCAAAGATGTCATCTCCTGAACCGGCCCCGGAAGGCTGAAACACCGCCTCCCCGTCCCTACCGATTTGCGTGGAGGCATCCCTGCCGAGCTTGATGGTAAACGGGGTGTTGTTTCCATTATACGTCACATCATTGTTGCCATCAATCGTAAAGGCCGCCGTCTCGGTGTTCGTGCCTGCAAAGATATAACGCCCGTCCACCTGAGAATTTGCCAAGGCAACGATTTCTTTTAAATTGTTCTCCACGATCCCGGCGGCGTGCCGGCGGTTTGAAGCCCCGACGTTACCACTGGACATTTGCACAGAGAGCGCCTTGGTATCCGAAATCAGATTCTGTATTTGGGTTTGCGCACTTTCCGAAGCGGCCAACCAGTTTTTCCCCAAGCCGATGTTCCGCTCCATCTGCCCGATATTGGACAAGCTCGACCTCATGGTAAGAACCTGGGTCAGACCCACAGGATCATCGGACAGGCGTAAGATCCTCTTTTGCGCCGCCACCACCTCGTTCGCCCTGTTCAATTCTTCGGTAAGATTAAACAGGTTCTGTTGCGCCGTATCAAACATCATTTTGTTTGATATTCTCATTTATATAACCTCTATTTTGCCGCCAGCAACGTTTGCAACATCTCATCCGAGGCACTCAGAAGCTTTGCGGCTGCCGCATAGGCGTGCTGATACTGCATCAGTTGGGTCATTTCCTCATCCAGGGACACAGAGGAAATACTTTCTCTCATCGTTTTCAATTCGTGGAGCATGGTTTTGGAAAAGGAGACCGACCGCTCCACGCTGGACGCCTTGATACCCAGTGCGCCCACCAGGCTGTGATAGTACTCCTCGATGGTGCCGCTAACCATGCCGGAGGTATTTCCGATATCCGGATCCCGATTATAGGAATGTTCGGTGATCTCCCTCGATGCATATTGTAAGTCGGCAATCGCCAAGGCGTTGGTATTATCACCGGTAGCAAACTCTCCGGTTGAAGAATCGATTTGGGCGGCCGCGATGTAGTCTTTGCTCGAAGCCAACGTGCTGTTTACGTCGATGTTACCGGCTGTCGAACCGGTGAAAAATGTATTTATGCCGAGGGCCGCCAAAACACCGCTATCATCTCCCGAAAACGCGAAGGTGAAATTAGCGTCGCCCTCGATTTGCAACACGTTATCTGCGGTAATACTTGCGGATATATTAGCCACACCGTCCAGTGCGGTTTGAAGCGAGGTCAGTGTCGTACCACCCGGATCAGCATCAATGGCAACTGAATCAGTATTCGAAACGGCGCCAGAGGAGTCATACACAACCAGATCGACATTTCCACCTGATATTTTTTCATAGTATTCGAGGCCTGAGTCCTCTGTACCCAGTTCTTCTCCGGCATCGGACACCTCGTACGTTCCTGTAACTGAGCTGAAACTGTCCAGCCCCACACCTTGACTATGCTGCGCATTCACCGCCCAGATAAACTCAGACGTGAGTTCCGTCAAGTTTTGCTTATGTTCCGCCACCACCTCGTCGCGCATTTCGAGAAATCCGCCCAGCTTTCCCTTGGTAATTTCGTCGGTAATGTCCACTTCATTTCCACCGGAACCGACCCACTCCACGGCCGTGCCGTCCAATTGAAGGCCATAGCCGTCTTTTCCATCAACCAATACAATCCCCCGAGCTGAAATGATGCTGAAACTGCCGTTGCTTTGTTCGAATATCTTCGTATCGATGTATTCCGACAATTCCGCACACAAGACATTGCGCTGATCTCTCAAGTCATTGGCGGATGCGTCAACTTCCATTCCTGCAATTTCATTATTCAGATGACCGATTTCCGTGGTGATCTCGTTGATCCGTTCCACACCCGCCTCGATCGCCTTGGTCAAATCCGTTCCCATCTGCTCCAGGTCGGCATCGAGATCCTTCAACCCGTTCGCTAAGAGCTTGCTGTGTTCATAAAGTGCCACACGTTCAGCCGTTCCGGAGGGGTTGTTGGCAATGTCATGCCAGCGGTTCCAAAAGTCGCCGATCAAGTTACTCAAACTGGTGTCCGAATTCTCATTAAACATCGCCTCGAGGGCGATCATATAATTAGACATGCTCTCGTAGGAGTGCAGGTCCGAAGTTTCCGCAAAGACACGGTTTTCAATAATCTGATCACTACTCCGAGTAATCTGAGTGGTATCGACACCTCGCCCCAAGAGCACCCCGCCAAAGGGAGCCGGACGCTTGGCCTCTTGAACCGCACTTTGTTTCGAATACCCTTCCGTGTTGACATTCGAAATATTGTGGCCGCTCACGTAAATGCCGTACTGCTGGGCCGCCATTGCATCCCTGGCTATGCTTAAAACGAGTCCTATGCCGCCGGCCATGGTTACACCTCCCTGCAGAAGAGACGGCTTCCGGGGCCGTTGGCCCGCACTGACCCGCCGTCATCGTAGACACCGTCGCTGTTACCGGCACCGGCGATAACACCCATGATTTCATCAAGAAAATCAAGGCTCTCTTCAATAAAGGCCTTGTTCTCCGCACTTAATTGTCTTGTTTGGGCCTTAAGCCCCACAAGTGTCAGGTGAGGTTTTCTGAGTAGACGCCGCTCCACACCCGACATGTGCGACACCACACGGGATAGAGAAAACGTCGAGACCGTCATCTCATGCGTGATGGACATCCCCGAGAGAATCTTCAGTACTTTTTGCCGAGCGCCTTCAATGGCGGCAACGAGTTCTTGCTTTTTGGCGGAAACCTTCCACAACGCGTCGATTTCCGCCTTTGCCAGAAAACTCCGCTCTGCCTGCAGGTTTTCCACAAGCTCTCGATATAACAATATTTTGTCGTAAAACAGGTCTCGGATCGCCTCAATATGTCTATCCATACCCATCTCCTACATTTCCCTATAGGGTTTTTATCGGTAAAAATCCGACTTGGCTGAAGTCCCGTCCGTATCCGACGAGGGCAAAGATTCGGAGAGCTCTTCATACAACATAGGCGCCAGTCCCGCACCTTTTCCCCGAGCCACCGAAACGGCCAGCTTTTCATCCATCATCGACTTATACATCTTGCTTTCGTGTGTATTTTCAAAAAGGTTGTTTTCCGGCAACGTATTACGGGCGGATTTCAGAATATAGTTCAAAAAGATAGACTCAAAATCACGACAAGCTCTTTTCAATTGGGCTTCTTGCGCCGGTGCGTTCACCGGACGTTGAGCCCGAGTAACCGGAATGTCATTGACCATCATTGCATTCACCATTTCCCTCCAACCTCATCCAGAAATCTTCGTTTTGTAAATCGACGCTAGATTATTTCCAGTTCCGCATGTAACGCACCGGCCGCTTTTATGGACTGGAAAATCGTAATCAAGTCCCGAGGCGTAACCCCGATGGCATTGAGCGCACGAACCAGCTCTCCGATTGTACTGCTTTGGGGAACCAACAATAATCGGTTCTGTCCTTCCTGAACACTCAAGTCGGAATCCGTGGTCACCACCGTATTGCCCCCCGGCGCTACAACGGCACCCTCATCTTCATCAAACTGCTCGGCTTGCGCACCATCCGGCGGTTCAGGAGCCAGGGGTGCCGGTTGAGACACCGACGTTTGTTCCTTGACGACAATGCTTAAGTTTCCATGGGCAACGGCAACAGTTGAAATCCTGACCTTTTCACCCACGACAACGGTGCCCGTCTTTTCATTAAGGATGACTTTGGCCACCGAATCCGGAACGACTTCCAGATTCTCCAGCGTAGCCACCACCTCCACCACCCTTTCCCGGAAGCGCTCCGGAACATCGACCTTGACCGTGCCGGAGTCGACGGTTTTGGCCAGAGTCATTTCAAAGCGGTCGTTGATGGCTTTCCGAACCCGGGTGGCTGTCGTAAAATCAGGATTGCCCAAAGCGATGATCAGTTCCTTTTTGCCCTGTATGGAAACCGGTATCTCCCGTTCTATGGTCCCCCCACGGGAGATCCTCCCCACCGTGGGATGATTTTTCGTGACCCCGGCCCCACCCCCGCCTCCGGCGGAAAATCCGCCGACGGAAAGCGGCCCCTGGGCCAGACCGTAGACATTCCCGTCCACCCCGCGAAGGGGCGTCATTAGAAGCGTCCCACCCTGGAGGCTTTTGGCATCGCCCACGGATGATACCACCACATCGATCTTGTTGCCGATCCTGGCAAAGGGGGCAATTATCGCCGTCACCATTACGGCGGCCACATTTTTAACCGATATATTCGACTTATCCACGTCGACACCGAGGCGTTCGATCATGTTCCCCAGGGACTGGTTGGTAAAACCGGTTCCCGATTTGTCGCCGGTACCGTTGAGACCGACCACCAGCCCATAACCCACCAGCTGGTTATTCCTTATCCCCTTGATAGACGCAACATCCTTAATGCGAATGCCGTATGACTCGGCATGAATCAACAGGATAACCGCGGCCAGGAAACCCATGCTTATCAATCGCCTCTTTGTTTTCATCACCAACCGTCTCCTCACCATAAGTCACCTCAAAGTGAAACCCGACAACCGCCGACTGACCGCTAGAAGGGCCACACCGTGTCGATTACACGCATTAACCATCCCGGTTTCTGTTTATCCGCTATAACCCCCCTGCCCGAGTAATCGATCCGGGCATCGGCGATATAGCAGGACTGCACTTCGTTATTCGTGTTTATATCCTGGGGGCGTACAATTCCGGAAAGTGCAATGTATTGCGTCTCGTTATTGACCTTTATCTCCTGTTTGCCCAGTATTCGAAGGTTGCGATTGGGAAGGACTTGAACCACCCGGGCGGTAATATAGGCGTCCAGACTGCCGTTACGTTCGTTTGTCCCTTCGCCGGTAAAACTGGGTTTGAAATTTGCTTTGAACAAACTCTCTTCGTCCAGGCTGTGATTGGCCCCGTATCTTTCCGCGATGCCCATCAGGTTGGGAATACCCGCTTCGATACTCGAATCACGACTTGTCTCCGTCTTGGCCGATAGGCTACCGGTAGGACTTTCCGAAATGCGAACTGTGACGAGATCCCCCACCTCTCTGGCCCTCATGTCGACAAAAAGCAGGTCGCCGCCGGTATCGGTCCATAAGGACCCCTCAGATGGCACTCGCGGTGAAAGACTTGGATGTTCTGCACCGTGAATGTCTTGGGCATGGGTTTCGGGGGCAGACCGTTGTACCGTAGAAGCGCATCCCGACAAGAAAGCCACCCCCATAAAAATCAAGATACCATTTAATAAACCGGTTTTCATAACGGCTCCTTAGAATTCGATTTTCACGGTTGAACTATCAACAATCCCGGCAACGATTTCCTTTTCCCCCATGCAGTTCGTCACACGAATCCGGTCTCCTACCCCTCCCCGGTCTTCGGCAATCCCAAGGGCGGTTATCCGAAGCGCATCAGACTCGGCAACGATCGTTACCCGGTCTCCTCTCTGAATAACGGGAACATCCTCCACGCTATTGAGCGTCAAGACACCGCCCGCATCGATACTGTGTTTGCACCTTTTGCCTACCGCCAGTCGCCGTTCTTTGATTACACGGCTGGAAAGCTTGGAGATGTTTTTTCGTCTGAGACACAGATCCCCTTCCGAAATGACACTGTGCCGGGACAAGGCTTGTTTAGAGCAGACAACCTCTTCGAACCGATCCACCCAACCCGACAGGTTCACCCGCCGTTCCGTCGTACCGTCCACATATACGACGGCACTCAGATTCACATTGCCCATGTATTCCTCCGCCCCCGGATTGGCCAGTTTGATTTCGAGTTCTCCTTCCGGGAAGGGACGATTGCCGACCACCTTGAAGCGGCGGACCTGAAAATCCGCATTCCGGTCATGAAGTCGTTCGGCGATATGGTTTCGGTAAAGCTCAAGAAACGTTTTGTCGTCCACCCGCTGAGACCTTCGGCCCACTCGGATAAACTCGGCAACCTGAATGGGTGTATTCGCCGGCACCCACGGCTTGGAACGGATCTTGGACTTGATCCATTCCCCGTGCAGTTTCTTTTCCCTGCCGGGGGCCGGTGCATAGGCCAGATAAATCTCTCCCAGCCCTTCAGCCATAGAGACGGAGTCGTCTATGTCGGTTACGTCCTTGACATAGACCTTCTCTCCCTTTACCCAAACCGCATCCTTAATAATAATAGTAGAAATGGTTCCATCACCGCAGACGCCGTCATCGACCGTCAAGAAGATTGCCCCCGCGAAAAAGCCCAGGGCTGCAGCGAAGGAAAATAACCGGCTGTTTTTCGATTTGCCGAATCTCATTGTCCACCTCTACCGTTTCACATTGTTGGCCATTTGAAGCATCTGGTCGGCTGTCTGGATGGCCTTGGAGTTCACCTCGTAGGCCCTTTGTGCGGTAATCATCGCCACCATTTCGTCCACTACGTTCACATTGGACATCTCCAGATACCCTTGGGCAATACTTCCGACCCCGTCGCTGTCCGGAGTTCCTTCGGTGGCCTCGCCGGATGCCTCGGTCGGTCGATAGAGGTTCCTGCCCATACTGTAGAGGCCGGCCGGATTGGGAAATGTGTACACCCTGAGATCATATTGGGCCAATGGACTGGTCATGTCATGTCCGTAAGCGACGAGTCTACCTGCAGCATCGATGGAAGTAGAAACCGTCCCCGCCGGGATGGTAATCTCGGGCTGAAGCCTGTCTCCAACCGCCGTACAAACGTATCCCTCACTGTCGATCTTGAAATTGCCCGACCGCGTATACACCTCTTCTTCATTGCTCAACACCTTGAAAAAGCCGTTACCTTCTATGGACAAATCAAGCTCGTTCCCCGTCTGGTTGTAGTCCCCTTGAGAAAATATCTTGTTAACACCCATGGGTTTGGCTCCCATACCGACCTGAATCCCGGTGGGCAATTGGGTCCCCGCAGCCGTTGAGGCCCCGGGCATACGGAGAGTTTGGTACATCAGATCCTGGAAGTCGGAACGGCTCTTTTTGAAACCCGCCGTGTTGGCATTGGCAAGGTTGTTGGCGATAACATCCACATTGAGTTGCTGCGCAGCCATACCCGAAGCCGCAGTCCATAATCCCCTTAGCATAACCAATCCTCCTTGATATTACGGGCGACCCACCTCGTTGATCGCCTTTGTGTTTATTTCACTAAACGTTTGCAATACTTTTTGATAGGATTCAAAATTCCGCAATGCTTCCACCATTCTTACCATTTCCTCGGTAACCACGACATTGGATCCTTCAAGATACCCCTGTTCCACCTGGGTTTGCCCCAAACCGGTGTTTTCCCCCATTTCACTATTGTCGACCCCATAATACGGCCCCTTCTTAATCAACCGTACAGAGTCATCAAATCTAACAACCGACAGGCTGTCGACTTCTTCACCGTCAACTTGTATTCCCCCGTTCTTGTCAATAATGATATCGTTGCCTTCGATATAAATGGGACCTCCGGACCCGATGACGGCGTCACCCCGAGACGTGACCAACATGCCTGCAGCATCCAGATGAAACCGTCCGTTTCTGGTGTACTGAGGGCCTTCCGATGTGCCGATTTTGAAAAAACCGTTTCCGGACAAAGCAACATCAAGCGGATTACCGGTGTGCTCCATATTGCCTGCGTTCGTGGTCACCTTCTGATGGGCGTGTAACATTTGGTCGCAATAGATCAGGTTTTTCTTAAATCCCGTGGTTGCCGAGTTCGCCAAATTATTGGCGATGCTATCGAATTTTAGCTGCTGAAAAAGACACCCTCTGACTGCATTATAAACGCCAACGTCCACAGTTAATTCTCCTCCCGCTCTCGTTGTTTTCCAGGTGGATGTGCAACGGCGGTGCCAGGAAAATTCGGCTCACGAAAGGAGACAATAAAATGGGGTGTTCTGCACGAGGGGAAGCAAATAAACGCTGCCGCTGATTATTTTTTTGCTTTAATTATTAACCAGTTATCTGTTATGGGGATTTCGGTATGCAACGTTGAGGCAGAGACAATCGATCTCTTAAAATCGGCATCGCGTCACCTCATGTCCGGCTTCCCTCAGGGAAAAATCTGCCTAGACCGGGTGCTTTTTGCCGTTCATCTTATAGACAAACGCAAGGAGTTCGGCCACAACCACATAGAGCTCTGCAGGAATCTCTTCACTCAAATCCAACTTGGAAAGCACCTCTACAAGATCCGGATCGTCTTGGACCGGAATGCCTTCTGCTTGAGCCAGCGAAATGATTTGCTCGGCAATGAGTCCCGATCCTTTCGCACTGACGTGCGGAGCGGCCCCTTTGTCCGGATTGTATTTCAGGGCAACGGCCTTTTTCGATTTACGATTCATCGTCACTTCACTTATCCTACACGATGAGACTGATACGATGTCTTTCCTGGTCCAGCATTTCATCGACCAGGGAGGCGGGAATGGTATGTTCGCTGTCCACACACCGACATCTGACCTGTTTTACATGAAAACCCGATTTGGCAAAGGCCTCCGTCAGGTGCGACACCCCGTTTTCGAAACGCCGTTTCACTTCGTTGTCGGAAACCAGAAAATCGATCTTGACCACCTTTTCGAGAACGGAAGCGTCCACATGTACCGGACCCAACACAGACATATCCAGCAATAGTCGAATGCCATAGGTGCCCTTTTTACTCCGCTTTCCGTCGGCCTGGTTGCTCTGATCGGGCACGCTTTGGTCGGGTAAATTCAGCAAAAACTGGGCAAACCTGAATTCTCCATTATGTCTCAATGGAACAACGAACAGGCACTTTCCCTTATCCTCCATGGCCGATACATTGAGCAATTGAAGCTGTTCAAGACCATCGAGACATTTACGGACGGACTCCACGCCGATGGGGTCCGACCCCGGCCAATTTGCGACGGTATGCAGCAGGCTCCCCTTCAAGTCTCGCCCGGCGTTCAACCGCACTTGAGCAGCCCCTTTGGCCAGTGACATCAAAGCAGCTTTTATCTTTCCCTCCCAAAGAAGGCCCGAATTCTCCAGCACGTTCTTTATGCTCCCGGCATTCTGCTCACGATTCGGAACGATGCTTATGTCCCGGAACAGGCGCCACAATTTCAATAACGGCTCAGGCACATCCCGGTTCGCCGCTCTACCCTCGCCACCCATAAACGGCGAGAAGAGATCAAGGAGCGATTTATAAGGGAACCCGCCAAGATCACACCATTTCAAACACTCATTTGCACCCGGCGGGGCCTTCCCTGCCCATTCGACGACTTTTAACACGTATTGCGGGTCCACTTGCAATACCTTGAACGAAACGAGATCCCCTGTTTTTAAGGGCACATTGGTTTGGGCCGTTACCTGTTCACCTCGTATGGCCAGGACGGCATGATGGGGGGGTACCGTACGGATAACCCGGCCTTCCACGACATCATGTCGATTCAGACCCAGTGCAGGGGTCGTATTTCTACCGGTCGACAAACTGGAAGGAGACCGGGATATCCGGATATTCTCGAGAGTTGTTTTCATTCACCGGGAAGGGGTTAGAAAGCGGTTTCCGATTTCATGTCTGGGATTTCATGTCTAGGAATTTTTTCTTAAGATCCAGAACCAAGTTGACTTCCCCTTTTATCACACCCAGTTTTTCCGCTATTTTGCTTGGGGAAAGCCCTTTCTGTGACAGCGCTATAATTTCATTCTGTAAATCATACGTATTCTTGCCCGGACCCGGGGTCCCGTTTTTCCCATCTCCATGGGACGGTCCATTGGAATCGGTGCGGGTCAAGAGTAAATTGAGATTTATGATGCGATGATCAAGTTGTTCGTTCAAGCGACCGATAATCGCCTTTTTCTCTTCGAGCTGCGTTTCAAATTCGCCCGCCACTTTCCGGGCATCGTTTAGGACCGACTCGACCGATTGCATCATCTCCGACATCCTTCCGGACTCATCCGGCCGACCCAAGCGCCGAACGTGGCGAACCAAAAAAATGAACAGGAGGATCAACACACAGTCCAATCCAATCTGTATCACCAACCAGAATTCGGCAGACATTAAAACCGCCACTAGCCCACCCGATGCCTTTCCATATGCTTTTTGGTGCCCCTAAACATGATCAAGTTCGTTGGAAGCTGGGTTAAGGGCTCGCGCAAAAATAACTTCACATTTTGCCATCTCGGCTTTCGCCCGTCT
>CAYTTQ010000057.1:0-16645 GCA_964440795.1 uncultured Desulfobacterales bacterium
ACACACAATACTGGGCCACCTGCGTCCAGGTAATCCCTTTCATTCCTCCCAGTGTGGCATAGAAAAAGACGATCGCCATACCAATCACGACGCCGGTATTCACCTCTACGGCGAGGAAGCGGCTGAAGACGATTCCCACTCCACGCATCTGACCGGCCACATACGTAAAGGAGACGAAGATAGCGCAAAACAGGGCCACGGTTCGTGCCGTTCTCGAGTAATATCGGTCACCCACGAAATCGGGAACCGTGTATTTTCCGAATTTTCTCAAATATGGGGCCAGCAGAAGGGCAAGTAGAACATATCCGCCCGTCCATCCCATCAAATAGATGCAGCCCGTGTATCCCATAAAGGAAATCAGGCCGGCCATTGAAATAAACGACGCCGCACTCATCCAGTCGGCGCCGGTGGCCATGCCGTTGAAGATGGCGGGAACGCTGGCGCCTGCGACGTAAAACCCTTTGGTGTCTTTTACCCGAGAGGCAATGGCAATACCGATGTAGATACTGAAGGTGACACCAACCATTATGTACGTCCATGCTAGAATAGACACTTTCTCCTCCTTTTCCGGAAAGACGTTATCTCAAAAGTAGTTCAGATCCCTTGCCTCTATTCATTGACGTCATATTCCTTGTCCAGTTTCCTCATGTAAATACAGTAGATGAAAATCAGGCAGATGAAGGTGTAGATCGATCCCTGTTGGGCAAACCAGAACCCGAGAGGAAACCCGCCCATTTTGATGGTGTTCAAAGGAACCACCAACAAGATCCCGCACACGTAAGACACCAGCGCCCATACGGTCAGCAGGATAACCATCATAGTGAGGTTCTTTTTCCAATATTCCGCCATTCTTGCCTTATCCATTACATCCTCCTTTCATTTCCTTTTTAAAATCATCTCAAGAAACGCCAAATTTCGTAATCACCTCACCTCCCCCATACTCAACAAATCTTTGAGCTTTAGAATATTTTCCTTTCGTAACAACCCGATTTGTCTTTGAAAGATCAACGCCGTGACCAAAGCATCACCGTAGGCATCGTGTCGGTCGGGCATGCCGATACCGAATCTGCCCGCCAGTTCGTCCAAACTGACATAACGGGTCCCTTCCATGGCCACCTTGGTGGGATCTTCCATGCTCTGCATGGCCCTGGCAATTAAGGCCGTATCCAGAAATCGGTTCGCCATTGTGATGCCGAAGTTTTTTTCCAGTGCGTGGTTGAGAAATC
This sequence comes from uncultured Desulfobacterales bacterium, assembly GCA_964440795.1. Lineage (GTDB taxonomy): Bacteria > Desulfobacterota > Desulfobacteria > Desulfobacterales. Next base: position 1,227 of record CAYTTQ010000057.1, read on the forward strand.
TCATATCAAATGATGAATGATGTCCCACCAGGATCGCGCCCTTACAAAAGTCAAAAAAACGGATGAGAACTTCCGCCGCAGGTGGCAAGCCTTCCAACTGGTCGGGCGTCAAATTGTGCACAACCACCGACTCGGCCGGAACATCCCGTCCCGGATTCATGAGTTCGTAAAAGCTCCTGGAAAGATCAACCCGACCATTGGTAAACCCCAATCCGGCTACGGAGAGGAGTACATCTCCCTTGTCCGGCTTCAAACCGGTTGTTTCCGTGTCGATAATGACAAAATCCGTCTCCCGTATGGACTTTTTGACGTCCAACGTCGTGGCGTCCTCAAAGCTTTTAAGAAAAACATCCGGCACACCGCTCTTTCGGAGCTTCTTTTCATAAGCCCGTTTCCTAAAACGCCTTACAACCATTTTAGAATCGCGGCACCTTTAGCAGCCCGTCGGAAAACTCCCGTTTTCGCTCAAACTCATTCTGCTGAAAGCTCTCCGACAGGCTCCTAGGACGCCAGTCCGACGCATTGTCTGATGACGTGGAAACATTCAGTCAACAGCCTTTTTTCGTCGGACGTAGAGTGTCGGGGATCAATGATCCAATCAAGGCCCGATTCAGCCTCGAACGCCCTTTGAAGGGACATTCGCGCCAGCCAGGTGTAGGCATTTGCCAGGTCCGCAGCCGTTTGAGCCTTAAACACACCCGCCTCGGCCAGAGCCTCCAGGCGCTGTGTGGTTCCAAATGCCATGATCCCTTTTTCCAAGGCCAGACAACGTACCGCATCGGTTAAGGGGGTCAGCACCTCTTGTCTTAATGCCAGGGTTCGATTGTGGCCGCGGGCGGTCACCACCTTATCTCCATAAAAGCAAAACGGCACGGCATCCGGGTTGTTTCTCTCTCTTACACGAACCAGGAACTCCTTGCGCCGTGCCACGTCTTTCATGACGTGGGTCCGGAAGTCGTTGATAAACTCTCGGTCTTCAGGAACGCCCCTAAAGTCGAACATTCGAAGATTGTCCGAATTCACCGGCGTCTTGCCTTCCACCAAGGTCATCATGTGTTGTTTCCATCTCGACTCGGTCAGGCACAGCACCTGTCCGTTCCGTTTATGCAATAGACCACATCCTAGAAGACCCTCCCTGACACGCAGAGCCAACTGTTTCATATAAACGATGGCGGCTTCTTCGCGATCCTCCTCAGGGTCTTTATAGATGAATCCTTCCAGGAAGTTTTCTCGAAGAAGGGTTTCTTTACGGCCCGGAGTTCCAAATGTAATCCAACAAAACTCGACTACCGGCGGCTCCTTGCCTTCCTTTCTCAAAGCCTCAATCCCAAGGACTAAAAGCCTGCGGGTCAACCGGTCCCTGAAAGTGGTCATGAGGGCCCATATCTCTTCGACCCGAGCCCCTTCGGCCAAGAGGACCTGCTGAACCACGGACATGTCCTTGACACACTTCTTCAGGCCGGAAATATCCTTTTGTTTGTCAACACCGCCGACGACGGCAACCGGGTTGGCTCCCTGCAAAAGGATGAGATCATGCTGGGATACCACGCCGAAGACCTGATCTTCTTTCGTTGCCACCATATGGTGACAACGGCCTTCCAACATCCGCATGGCCGCCTCAAAACATGATCCCTGGTAGTCCATACTGATAATGTTCGTACTCATGATCTCCCCGGCGGTCACGTCACCACTTCTACGCACAGCCAGTACCCGTTGAACCAGATCGTTCTTGGTAACGATTCCGGCAGGCCGATCATCGTCTACGACCAAAACCGACCCCACGCCTTCGGTCCCCATTTTTCGAGCGACGTCGGAAGTCGCCGTACCGGACGGACAGCAAACGGGTTCTCTGGCCACCAAGACCTGAATCGGGGTTTCAAATTGAGAGGCGATCATTCGGTCTCGCCACGGTTTCGCCGAAACGTCCCTACGGGAGCCATCCAGGTCGGTGGATATCTGCACGGACAAGGGGTCGAAGATGACCTGGAAATATCGTTCGAAGTCCTTGAAACGCTGCAACAAGTCCTGGAAAACGTCGGGCCGCAACAAATAACAAATCATGTCTTCTTCGACCTGCATTGTATAGGTGCACTCGCCTTTTAACATGATTTCGCTTCCGAAATGATCTTCCTCCGCCACGTATCTCAAGGTCCGCTTGCCGGACCCGTTGCCGGAAAAACAGTGCCCGACGCCGGAAAAAACAAGGTACAGAAAGGCTTCTTGATGTCCCGGGGAGAGGATCACCTCTCCCCGGGGGAAATAGTCAATCAAGAGGGTTTTCACCAAGTCCTTCAACTCCTCTTCGGGAAGCTGAAGAAAAGGGGGGACCCTTTTGAGAAAACCCAAAACTTTATCCAGGGGTAAGTCGGTCATAAAACATGTCCTAGTCTTCGAGAGTAGACAGGTCCCCTTCCTTGAGCCCCAGTTCGCGTGCCTTCAGGACCCGCCGCATGATCTTGCCGCTTCGGGTCTTGGGAAGCTTATCCTGGAAGGTGATTTCCCTGATTACTACGATCGGACCCAGCTTTTTCCGAACATGGGCCATCAGTTCTTTCACCAAGGCGGTTTCGTCTTCCTCCACCCCTTCCCTCAAGGTAACGAAAATCTTGGCGACTTCCCCCTTGACCTTGTCGGGAACACCGATGCAGGCGGCTTCCGCCACGTACTTGTGACTGACCAGGGCGCTTTCCACTTCGGCGGTTCCGATTCGGTGCCCCGCCACGTTCAAGACGTCGTCGGATCGTCCCTGGAACCAGAAATATCCGTCTTCATCTTTTGTTGCGATATCCCCGGCGAGATAAGCCCCCGGGATCTTCGTCCAATAGACTTCTTTATATTTGTCCGGATCCTTATAAAGCGTGGTGAGCATAGCCGGCCAAGGCTCCTTAACAACCACGTGACCACCGCTTCCGGTTTCGACAGGCTCTCCATGGGCATCGACGATATCGACGTGTACGCCGGGAAAGGGCTTGAACGCCGATCCGGGCTTCAAAACATTACAGGGCGTGGGTGCCACCATGAACATCCCGGTTTCCGTTTGCCACCAGGTATCCATGATGGGACAATTCCCCCTGCCCACATTGTCGTGGTACCATATCCAGGCCTCGGGGTTGATGGGTTCGCCGACCGTCCCCAGGAGTCGCAATGTTCCCAGTTCATGTTTTTTGGGGTGTTGCGACCCGAACCGCATGAGCATGCGGATGGTGGTGGGCGCCGTGTAGAGGATATTTACACCATATTTTTCGATGATTTCCCACATCCGGTCGGGCGCCGGATAGAGGGGATGTCCTTCATACATTACCGTGGTCGTTCCCACGCTCAGCGGACCGTAAATGATATAACTGTGACCGGTAACCCACCCCGGATCGGCGGCACACCAGAAGATGTCCGTTTCTTTGATGTCAAAAACCCATTTGAGCGTACGGGTGATGCCCACGGAATAGCCCCCATGGGCATGGGTAACTCCCTTCGGTTTGCCGGTCGTTCCCGATGTGTAGAGAATGAAGAGCAGATCGTCGGCGTCCATCACCTCCGTCTCGAAAGTGGGCTGTTCACCTTCCATCAGATCGTGAAACCAGAGATACCGGCCGTCGGTCATGTCGATGTCCACACCGGCGCGACGCACAACCACCACCGATTCCACGGTGGGGCATGCGGTCATGGCATCGTCTACGACCTCTTTGAGCTTCACGATCTTGCCGTTACGGTGAAAACCATCCACGGTCACCACCAGGCGTGCTTCCGCATGATTGATCCGTTCTTGAAGCGCCTCCGCACTGAAACCGCCGTAGACGACGCTATGAATGGCGCCAAGTTTTGCACATCCGAGCATGGCGATGGCGATCTCCGGGATATTGGGGAGGTAGATGGCCACGCGGTCTCCCTTTTTGATGCCAAGTGATTTCAACACATTGGCAAACGTATTCGCCGCCCGGTACAGGTCATAATAGGTGTAGCGCTCCCGCTGACCGCTCTCCGACTCAAAGATAATGGCCACCTTATTCTTCCGGTCGCTCTGAACATGCCTGTCCAAGCAATTATAGGCGATATTGGTCTTGCCGCCTTTAAACCACTTGAAAAACGGGGCGTCGGAGCGATCAAGCACCATATCCCATTTCTTGAACCAATGGATATCATGGGCGGCTTCTTCCCAATACCCCTCAAGGTCGTATTTACCCTTATGGACGGCTTCATCGTAATCGTTGGGATTGAGATTGGCGTCCACCACCACCTGAGGCAACGGCCTGAATATCCGTTCTTCCTGCAACAGCGCTTGGGTGGTTTCTTTCTCTGTGGTTTCGTCCTTGACTTCCGCTTCTTTTGATCCCATAAACCTTTTCCTCCTTTGCTATTGTTTTAAAAAACAAACACTTTATGGTAGAACCATTTCTAATAAGGCAAGCTCTGTGCCATCGGACCTCGCCGCTTGCAGTGACACAGGTAAGAACATAACAGCTTGTAAATACAACATATTCGTGACCAGAAAAAACCGACAACCCGCCGCGTTGCCGGGCTGACCATGCCCGATGCGGGGCAATTAACCCCACCGGGCGGGGCACATCTCCCCATTTTTGGCGGTTATCCGTAAAGGTGGAAAAAGATAGCGGAAAGGAGCGACGTAATCGTTCATGAAGGACGTCAGGCTTTTTACAGACGGGGCATGTTCGGGAAATCCCGGGCCTGGGGGTTACGGTGCCATCCTCAAATACGGAGACCATATCAAGGAACTTTCCGGGGGCTTTCGCAATACCACCAATAACCGAATGGAACTCATGGCCGTCATCGAAGGATTGGACCGCCTCAAGGAGCCCTGCCGCGTCTCCGTGGTGACCGACTCGCGTTATATTGTGGATGCCATACAGAAGGGATGGGTCCGCCGGTGGGAATCAAATCACTGGATGCGCAACAAGCATGAAAAGGCACTGAATGTGGATTTATGGAAAAGGCTGTTGGCTTTACTCAAGAAGCATCAGGTAACCTTCAAGTGGATCCGCGGCCACTCCGGCCATCCGGAAAATGAACGGGCCGACCATCTTGCCGTGTCGGCTGCCGCCCAACCGGGGCTGCCGGAAGACGTGAGGAAGGACTGAATCGAGGGATCCCACACCCGCTGTTCTGTCTACACTTTACTCCCACACTGCACTGTTTTAGCTTGACAAAAAAATGTAGTCGTTTTAAGCTATTAGAACCTAAATGAGCGTTTTTCATCAGATTGGGCACAATGGTTGATGCCCTCGTAAAAAACCGATTTTTTGCGATTTAATCAAAAGCTTCCAACGAAACTGAATCATCTCATGCACAAATCGCTTCTGGCCTTGTTGTGTATCATTATTGTTTCCAGCGTTCCCGCCTTTGCCGGGGTTCAAAATCCTTCTAGGACGGTTCCCCTGCCTGAAGCCGAGGTAGAAGAGAAAATTGCGTCGGCACTTCGACACAACGACTTTGACGTTGCGCGAACGGACCTGGGTATGGGAAGAATACGGCTGGAAGCCGTCAAGGGAAAGACCACCTGGGAGGTAACCCTGACGCCCGACTCTCCTCTGGCCACCCGCGTCCATGCGGTCTTACGCAACGAACCGGGCCAGGCCGGTCTCTCCGAAGAGTTCGATTTCTGGCATATGATCGACACGCCCCTATCCCCTAGGCAACCAGTCAACCCCTCGCCCAAGACCGCCCGGCAGGAAGAGGCGATTCCCTCGGTCATTTTGTCGAAAATCGAGGCCGTGGTTTGCTTGAAGGCTCAAAAGGAAGGAAAGAGCCTTCAGCTTTCCGGGTTTGTGGTCAGCAAAGACGGTTTGATATTGTGTACGGCTCACGACCTCAAAAACTTACAGCAAGTCACGGTAATTTGTCACGACGGCCGGACATTACCGGGCAACGTCATTCGAACGGACCATCAGTTGGATCTGGCACTGGTGCATGTGGACCGCAAGTTCGACACGTTTATCGACGCCGCCGACGGTAGAAATCTTTTAGGCATCGGCGAACGCCTCTATTCAGTGGGATGTCCTATTGATCTCGGCGGCACAGTCTACCACGGTGTCATCAACGGACCGCCCAGGCACGTGAACGGCCTACCTTTATGGCAGGTACACATGGAAATTCATCACGGCAGCAGTGGGAGCCCTGTGTTTGATCTCCAGGGTAACCTAGTGGCCGTTGTCAAAGGACGTTACCGGGGAACCGACTCCATCGGGTTCCTTATTCCATTGGAAAGCATTATGGACTTTGCTATGCATGTGGATGAATAAGTGGTAGCAAAGCATCCGTCCTTTTTAGGGAAGTAGGAGGCACATCGCAGTCAATGACCGCCGACCAACCGAATATATCCCGGTATGGGCGCTATGAGATATTAAGCGAACTGGGAAGGGGCGCCATGGGTGTCGTATATCGGGCCCATGACCCCCAGATCGATCGACTCATCGCCTTGAAGGTTTTGCGGGAAGACCGGGTAACGAGTAACGATCTGGTCCAACGGTTTGTCAAGGAAGCCAAGGCCATCGGCCGTCTTTCCCACCCCGGTATCGTCACCGTTTATGACGTTGGCCAGGACCACGGCACGATCTTTATCGCCATGGAGTTTCTGGAAGGTACGCCCCTCAACGAAGTCATTCAATCCAAAACCCTTACCGTAGAGGAGAGTGTCGACCTGGGTATCCAGGTTGCCGATGCCTTGGATTATGCTCACAGTCATGGAATCGTCCACCGGGACATTAAATCGACCAACATCATTCTAAGCCCTTCCGGCCGGGCAAAGATTACCGATTTCGGAATCGCTCACGTTGAAGATCCCTCGGCCACTCAACAAACGCAAGCCGGTGAAATTTTAGGAACTCCCGTCTACATGTCGCCGGAACAGGTCATGAGCAAACCGGTGGACGGCCGCTCGGATCTCTACTCCCTCGGAATCATCCTCTACGAACTCACTACCGGCCACCGGCCCTTCCGCGGGGACAATCTGGCTTCCATCTTTAGGGCAATTACGCAGGATACCCCCGATCCCCCTGCAACTTCTGCCCCCGGTACGCCCAAGCCGCTGTCTGATACGATTTTAAAGAGCCTTATCAAGGACCCCGAAGGACGTTTCCAAACCGGAAAGGCCATGGCTGATGCTCTGAGATCCAGCCTTGTAACGGAGCCCCCGGCTCGCGCCCCGGAGCAAGCCACCAAGAGCAAACCGGGCGTCATCGTTCTCTCTTTGGCGGTTGTTGTGGTGTTAAGCATTACAGGCCTGTTTTACTTTAAAAAGGAACCAAATAGCAGTCAAACTTCCGTAACACCTCAGGGCCGGGAAACCGGTAACGCCGCCACCGCCGGCCAGGCCTTAAAGTCTGCGATATTGGCCGTCAGCAGTACCCCTGACGGCGCCCAGGTCTTCGTCGACAATGAGTTTAAGGGAAAGTCACCACTTCATCTGGATCTTCCCGTGGGAAAGCACGACGTTCGCCTAAGCCTTCCCGATTATTATGAGTGGGAGGCTCAGGTTCGGCTGCAAGATGAAGGAAAAACGCCGCTCTCGGTGCGGTTGGTGCCGATTGAGGATCAGGCGTCATAGCATCATCTGTACGGTCATATTTTCTGGCGGATAGGAATAAACCCGTTGACTGATTTCTAAGGGAGGGACTGAAAAATGAAATGTGCTGTGAGATTGGCCCTGTGCCTGTTCCTTGTGGCAGGCACATTTATCCTCTGGTCTTTTGGATACACCGCTTGGGCTATGGAAGGGGAAATCGCTCCCGAGTTTTCTCTTCAAAGTGTTGATGGAAAGAGCTACCGGTTGTCTGAAACGAAGGAACAGCCGATGATCATTCTTTATTTTTTTGACGCCTCGTCCAGGCCGAGCCAAGAAGGATTGTTGAGCCTCGATAAACTGGCCAAAAAATATGATGAGGCCGATTTAACCGTTTGGGCCATCACCCTTTCTCCCCGAGAGGCCGTTTCACGTTTTTTGTCTCAAAGCAGCTTGACGTTTCCCGTTCTTCTGGATGATTCCCAGATAAGTGACCTGTATCAGGCCAGACTGATCACCCCTACCGTCTGCGTCATCGGCCCCGGAGGCTTGGTTATGGATTATTTCCAGGGCGGAGGCAAAACGACGGAGATCGTGCTGGTAAGACTTGCGGAACGAAAGCTCAGGCAAAGGCAAACCCGGATCGCCAGGGCGATCAGCCGGGAAGTATCATCGGAGAACCCGAAAAACGCCGAAGCCAAGTCCCTGAACGGGTATGCAGCCCTGGAAGAAGGAGATTTAAAGGAGGCAGAGAAAGCCTTCGGTGAGTTGTCTAAAGAACAGGGAGAGGCGGAAATCCTGGGAAAAGAAGGCCTGGCGAAAGTATATGCAAGTAAAGGGGAAACCAAGAAAGCCCTGGAAATGGTCCATGACGTGGAAAAGAAAGCTCCGGACCGTGCTTTCGTCCATGTGGTGGAGGGAGACGTGCTGGCCAGTCAAAATAAGGACCAAGAGGCTCAAGAAGCATACCGCAAGGGTGTGGAAAAGAAAACGGCCCTGCCGTTTCAAAAGGCTGTTGCCTATAACCAGCTCGGTCGCTTCCATGCCAGCGTGGGCAAATACGACCAGGCTAGAGAACTTTACGACCAAGCCGTGGAAATTGATCCCTATTATATTGAAGCCACGTCAAACAAAGGAGTTGCGTTTGAAAAGGAAGGCCGGTGGAGTGACGCCTTGTCTGCATACCGGAAGGCCCTCGACCTAAATCGCCAAGACACGTTTACGCAGGTACTCGCACGGAAAGCGGAACAAATGCTGGCCCTCCAAAAGGATGTTGCGGAAAAGAAACGAATCGATAAGCTGGTCAAGGAACTCGCTTCCCGATACCAAAGTCAAAAAGCGACGCCACAAAAAGCGGATGATGGCTGGACGTCCCGTCCCATGATAGTGTCGTTTGTCGATTTTGCCGAAAAAGGCGGACTTGCGCAAAGGGACGGATTCTCTACCGTTTTGACCACGGAACTGGCCGCTAAGTTGAATGCCACCGGCAGAGTCCGCGTGGTTGAACGGGTATTGGTTGAGCGTTTGTTGGAAGAACTGAATCTGGGCTCATCCGACCTGGCGGATCCGGACACCGCCCTCCGGCTGGGGAAGGTGCTGGCCGCCAAATTGCTTGGTACGGGCTCCCTTTTCTACCTGCCGAACGGAACCTTGTTGACCATGCGGTTCATTGATACCGAGACATCGGCGGTGCCGAAGGTAATCACCAAACAGATCGCCTTAGGAAGCAAGCTCGACAAGGAGCTGAACGAATTGAATCGTACCGTATTGAAGGGGGTGATGGAAACCTATCCGTTGCAAGGCTATGTCGTTCAAGCCGAAAACAAGGAGGCCATGCTCAACATCGGCGCCAAACAAGGTGTGGTTTTAGGTACCCGATTCGCCGTTCTCGAAGAACAGGAGCCGATTAAGTACAAAGGCAAGCTACTCCATAGCGCCCCAAAAGCGATTGGCGAGTTGAGAGTCGTCCGTGTTGAACCGGATCTATGCTATGCCCGTATTGTCGAGGCCGATCGGCCCATAGAAAGAGATGATAAAGTTAAAGAATTGGTTGAACAAGTCGTTGCAACCGTTTCACAATAAACACATATGCGCTTTTGCTCGAAGGCAGAACAATCAAGGACGTTTTGTTCCATAAGGAAAACACGATCGTGATCCCCCGAAAAGTATCTATTCTTGTGGCCGTACTGCTGGTGCTCGCAGGATGTGCCAAAGGGACACTTCAAACTGAACAGCCGTCCACCTTGGCTGTGTGGGATGTAGAGAATCTGTCCCCGGACCCTGGCGGGCAACCGGATCTCGGCGAAATCCTTTCCGCCAAGATCATCGAAACCATCAAGTCTGTAGGTACACACCCGGTGGTCGAACGGGAGAGATTGCTCCTGGCCCTGGAAGAACTCAATCTGGGGAGTAGCAAATTAGCAGATGATGCGACCCGCTTGAATATAGGTGCTCTTGTCGGGGCTCGATTTATGGTATTCGGTGCGTGTCAACAAATTGGCGATCTGATGCGTCTCGATCTACGGTTGGTAAGTGTCGAAACAGGTAAAATCGTAAGTGCTTCGCAGCGGACCGTCACCGGATCCAACCTGTCTGCGTGGATTGAAGCAACCCAGGCGGCCACACGCGAACTTATCGATTAGCAATGCAGAACGTTCGCAAACAGGACGACTAGAACCCCCCGGGTAGATTCCGTAAAATCTTATTGCGCTCAGCCGCACACGGCTTGTCTGACCCGCTGCCGTCCGTCCCTTCGGGGTCCCATGGAATTCGCCATGGGCCGATTGCCGGCTCGAAGCCGCCATTTCTTTCCTTGTATATGTCTCGAATCAAACCGATGGCAGGTATAAGTGCCGGATCCTTCCCCACCGCATCTCTCAAGGCTTCCGCCGCTTCGTCGTATTGCTGATTGTCGCTGTGGTTCAGACCTCGAAACAGATCCATAAGGGCCTCCAGATCGGCTGTCAGAGGTTCTTTTAACTGTTCCCGCAACCGGGGCGTCAATTCTATCCGCAGCAACTCAATGATTTCAAACAGCAGATCCTTTTCCATACGGAACAACTCGGCCACGAGCATACCCTTGGCGGACGGCGTCCCCAATACCCTTTCATCGGCAACGCCCAGCAGGTCCGATTGGAGGCGAAACATATCATCTTGTTCTTTTACGATTTTTCCGCCTACCAAGAGACCCGCCCCCAAGAGATTTCCGACCCTTGGTGCGGTCTGCTTGTTAACTAAACCGGACACACTTAACTCCAGCTCATCCACCAAGGCCTGAAGCTTAATTCGTTCCACCAATTCGACATGGGGCACCTTGGAAAGATCCGTAATCAACATCAAAGTCAGACCTTTTTGAACCAGGTCCAATTCCGAGAATTCCGTTGTGTTGTCAAAGTAAAGAACGGCAAGTCTTCTCGAAGATTCGGCGGCGCCAAGCGTTTTTTCCTCGGCAACCGCCTTTTTCGCCCACGTCCGAGTTTCCTCGTCGACGATCTGTCCGCCCCCCGCCGTACGGTCGAACCCGGGAAACCAGAGAATGAAGGTGGCAAGGACGAAAATGACTATCCTTAACATGCAATATCCCTCCGCATTCTGTCTCACACCTTACCGTAAATCATGGAACCGATTCTATACTTCTCAAGACAAAAATACCATTATCGGTTTCTAAATACAATGAAACTGTAACGCCACCAAACCGAGTATGGCTCTTCAGCACTTACCCAGGGCTCATCCATGCTGTGCTTCGGTCTGGGGCCGAGACCGGTGCCCCGCTGCCTTCAGATCGGAGAGGATGCTTCTTAGTAATGACACGGCATCCCCTTTTTCAGCCTTGTCAGCCGCCGGTCAAATCGTCGGCGAATGGTACTTTTCCGGGGTTCGGGCATGGTCTCCATAAATTCAAAGATCCAGTCCCTTCGCAACGAATGCTTGGTAACCCATAAGGCCTGCAATCAACCGAGTGAGTCCACGAGGGCGTCTTTCAAGGGATCGGATATTTGCTGTACCGCCTCCGGGTCGACGATTTCCTGGAAGGCCCTCACTCCGGAAAGTTGGGTTATCTGATCGATGAACTCATCAGTGGGCAGGAAGGTCTCAAGTGGGGCTCTCAGAACAACGACCGGCAAACCGCCCAGATCGGAGGTTTTTTCTACTGCAACGGTGTAACGCAGGTCCTGAAGCAGTTGGGTCAGTGCGGGAAAGTGTTTGAGAAAGACAACGATGGCCAGGTGGTCAATGAGCGCCTGACGCATATCTTCCATCTGGTGAGTTTCCTGGCCGGTCACCATGGACCTCAATCGGCCCAAGGGACATTCCCCACGGTAGGAAAGGACCCATTTGGTGGGAGAGGTAATCTTGGTGCCTCTACCCGACTGGAGATGGTATTCCAAAGGGGTGCCCTGCAATTCATTTGAAATGGGGGGCAAAGGGGGTTGGAGTTTCTTGGGCAATTCGAAAGGATCTTTGCATACCGCACCGAACTGTTCCTGTAATTCAGCAAACGCCTTGTCGGCTCCCGGCACCTCTTGCATAGCCGAACTCTTAATATACGTGCCAAACAGCTTTCTGGGCATAAACAGGGGCCTTAAGACGGTCAGATGGTTTTTCAGTCGTTTCTCCAGGACCTCGCCGATCTTTTCCGTTGCCTGGCGAAGCTTCAGGAACTCCTGATTGTCGACGTCCTTACGCGTGATTTCATCCTTGCCCATGGACTGCCCCCATTTTATTTGCTATTTTAGTATCTTATAGCATAGTTACGCCGACGAGTCAACTTCAATCCGCACGGGCACCTCGTTGTATTCTATTTCAACTCCAAAACATAGACATCCGCGCTTTCCGCTTCGGAATACGGCCCAAACAGAACGGATGACGGAAACCCTTTGACCTTCACAAAATATGAGGTCTCTGCGTCCAGCTCATTTTGAACCGCCCAAGCGGTGTAGTCTCTGCCGCCCAGTTTCAATTTTAGGCCTTCGATCGGATAGTTCAGTACCGCCTTGGTGGGAAGACTTCCTTTGGGTCCGACTCCGTGAAACGAAATATCCGCCCCTTCTACGGCAAACATACCACCCGGCCAAACGGCCTCCGTCGGTCCCACTTCAAACCACTGACCGATTTGTTCGTTTCCGTAGAGATCCATGCGGTAGTCCGCAGTCGTATCCTTCTTCCCGCCGCCGTGCACTTTGGCCACCAGTTTGGCGCCGAAAGCACCGCCGGTAGCAGACAGGACCTCAACCCCCTTCAGCGGCGTCGGGAATTCTTCCGGTGAGATGGCGTTTCCTTCCGTTTGAAGAACCACCACGGGAAAAGCGATTCCTCTTGCCGCCTGGAGCATAATCGCCAGCAGGGAAAGCCCGTATCGAACATCCTCGTTTTTCAGCGTTTCTTCAGACCCGACAATCACCCACATGGCAATTTCCGGTTTTACCAGTTCCTCCCTAACGCCCATCCAGCTGAGCTTTTCCGGTTCCTTTTCCCAGAAGTGACCACTGGCCTCAAGGCCGTAGGTCTTAAGCTGAGAGATCAATTCTTTCACTCGTTTCTCATCGTGTTCCAGTGAACTCAACCAGATCTTTTTCATCACTTCTTCCTTTCTCAGCTCTCACGAAAACCACTCTGCCGACAAACACCATTGTATCGCTTGTTACCCCCAAAATATCTTTCAATATCGACCCTGATTAAAACGATTTCATAAAGATGTCAATAACTAGTCGCGTAAACGCCCCCCTTCCACCCATTCTTACATTGACTTGCGGAAGACCGATCTATTCACTTGACACACATAATTCCCTTCGCCATACTCTCCACGACAACAGCCTGAAACGCCGGGCCGACAGCCGGGTCACTCCGGAACGGGAGGCCATGTACCTTCGGGCCCTCACTCTGGACATGAAGGACTCCCCCGAAGACCCGAGACCCGCTTTCTACTATGCGGCAACACTTCTGGGGGCGGGGCACCCCCAGGAGGCCATGGAGGCCTACGAGCATTACTTCGGGCTGAGTGAAAACCGCGAGCCGGCACGACGGGCCGTCGCCTTCCGTGATGCAGCCACCGTTGCAGGACAACTGGGTAATCCCATCCTGCGGCGCACCCTCCTCTTTCGTTCTTTGGAACACGACTGGCGGTCCGTGCACACATACCTCGCCTTGGCCGACCTGGCATCTGAAAACAACAATGCATCCTGGAACCGGATGAAGGTCTCAAGGCGTATCGGAAAAATTGGGCCAGGCTGATTCAAAAAACATATGAGGTCGACCCGCTCACCTGACCGAAATGCAACGGCCCCATGCGGATCATCAGCTTTATCCAGGATCAGGAAGTCATCGAAAAAATCCTCAACCACCTCGACCTATGGCTTGTAAAACCCAAAGTCCCGGCCAGGGCCAATGCGCTTCCTCCCAGGCAGCTTGAAATAGACTACTCGGATTCTCAGATTCCGATCTGCGAAGAACCGTTCCAGGCGGATCCCGATTATCCGATCGACGCGTATCTGTCCTGATTTTGTAAAAAGGACGCCGGATTTGCGACGCACCGGTTTGCCCGAATTTGGTAAAACCGACCCTCCGGCCGCGCAATTCCAGCCGATTACGAATAAGGCACTCCCCGACCGGCGCCTGCCTGACGAGTCTCAAACGCCTTATTCACCGGACTCCACAAGTTCCGGATATGACTTCGATCTTGACACACTACGGCAATTTTGCTATACACGAGAGGCAAAAAGCAAGTTCTTATCACTTCACTTCACTAGGAGAAAAATTTGTTATGGAAAAAATCGTAAATATCCACATTGAAAAACTGCAGGAAGGCGTATACTTGGCCACCTCAAAGGATGTACAGGGTCTTGTAGCCCAGGGCCGTACGGCCACAGAAGCTTTAGAGATTGCCAGAGATGTTGCGCGCAAGCTGCTGGAAGCACAGGCGGAGAGGCAGAACAAACCCGAGCTCACACAGATCGCAGACTCCTTCGATTATCCGCTCATAGTGAGCGCATAGGATGGGCAGGCTTGCAGGTTTTAGTTACCGGCAGATCGTCAAACGTCTCAAAGTGTTTGGCTTTGTTTTCAATAGGCAAGCTGCCGGAAGTCACGAGATCTGGTACAACCAACGCACGGATCGATACACCACCGTGCCCAATCACTCCAAAGACATGCCAGAAGGCACCCTCAGAGCAATCCTTAAAGAGGCCGGCATTAGCCCCACCGATTTCCTCAACAAATAACCACAGACGCGACGAACTCCAACGGTTGTCGTCTGTGTGCTGTCCGGTATGAGTGTGAACTGCTCCACCTTCTCAATGACAGTCCTGTTTCCATTTTCGTCCAGGGTGAACACATAGGTGGCAATGTCGCCGGAAGCTCCTGCGTTTTGAAGCTCAATAAGCCGGTTGGCATCGTCATAGATGTAGCTGGTCCAGGTACCATTGAACTGGTCCACGCTTTCCAGCCGGCCTACAGCGTCATAGTGATATGTGGCTGTCTGGCTCAGCCAGTTGATGGTTACGGTCTCAAGCCGGTTAAGTTCATCATAGGTATAAGAGACCGTCTTTCCGTCAGGATAGGTAATCTCAATTATATTGCCTGCCTCATCGTACTTACCGTGATCTGTTGGTCCGGCCTGAGTGAGCCGCATCAGCATCCTCGAAAAAGCACCGCATGCATTCCTGATGTGATCAGAAGGTTCCTTTGTCAGCTAGCCGATTTCGTAGATGATTATTCCTTGCGCAAGCACTAAGGACATAAATCATCGGCAGTCCTGCTAAAACCTTGGAAATAAGTTTTTAATGAATCAGGAATGGGAGTTGCGGCCTTAGGGCTCGCGCAAAAATAACTTCACATTTTGCCATCTCGGCTTCCGCTCGTCTTTGCCCGATACCTCACTCGCAAAACCTCGACATAGCCTGCTATGCCTGCG
>CAYTTQ010000058.1:0-5436 GCA_964440795.1 uncultured Desulfobacterales bacterium
CAGTGACGAGGGATGCAGCGCAACGCAGATATTGGACTTTTTACGACGCCATCAAATTTACGAGATACAGACCCCCGGGGAGGCGGAAGCGGTCATCGCCTTGGGGGTCGATCAGATCGGTTTAAGAAGGACTTGACGCGGGTGAAATCCTTTGTGGATGAGGTTAGACGGGCGGAAAGAGATTTTCTATAGTGAGCCTATTTGAAAAGCACTCGAACAAGGAAGTGACACGGATCAACCGGGTCCAAGGCGACTTTTTCAGTGAATTGATTCACGTTTTTGATCCACCGCTTCCGGAAGGCGTGCCGGAACGGCTTGATCGGATCGTGGCCTCCGGTGGTGTCCAAGCGGAAGATGTGGTTCTGGACGTCGGAGCAGGGACGGGGGTTTTGATTCCTTACGTTGAATCCTACCACCCAAAGCAGATCTATGCTTGTGATTTGTCAAAAGCCATGCTCGATCATCTGGGTACCAAGCACCCTTTCGTTCAGGTTATTGTGGCGGATGTGCGACAGATAGAGTTACCTGCGGAAAATGTCGACGTGATCTTTCTAAACGCGTCCTATCCGAACATTGCGGATAAACACGGCACGTTTATCAACTTGTCTCGAATGCTGAAACCGAACGGGCGATTGGTCATCAGTCACCCGCTGGGGAAATCCTTTATTGATAGACTAAAGGACCGGTCCCCCTTTCCTCTGGATGACTTCCCTGATAGAAGTGAGGCGGAAACGCTTTTGGCCCCTTATGGGCTGGCGGTGGACAGATACATCGATGAATCGGAACTCTACCTTTTGGTTGCCCGAAAGATTTAAGACGGCGCGGTGTCGGTTGATTGGTTCCGGGGTGGGTCAGGATTGCAAAATAAATTGAGCCGGGTGAAAAGCCGGCGATTCTTTTGGATCGCCTTAATCTTGGGAGCTATTCTCGCTGTTGCCGTCTTTTTCGGTATTCGGCGCCCCCACATCATAGCCACAGCTGATGAAGACGGAATCTATGTCAAAAATGTAGGGAAAACGGCGGGCCGTATTTTTCGGGTGAATCTCTTCTGGTACTGGGAATCCCAGGTCGGATATATCGTCGATCTACCCCCGGTTAGCCGGACCGTGCTACCCGGCCGAGACTCGCAACTACCCATTCCGCCTCTACCCGGGCCGGGGAGTCTTGTTGAGGGGGCCGGGCCATTCTTTATGCGTATGGTCGTTCACTATCAAATGCCCGGCATTCCGGTATTTCGGTATCGAAGTGTTCTCTATTTTCGACAGGATCCGCAAGATCAAAAATGGGTGGTTGTCGGCGAAATTCCGGCCAAGTACCGGTCCTTGGGCAGTATGGGGCGAGGCAATGTCGAGATGATCAGGCTGAACCAAGAATAGCCCTCAGATGGGGAATGAAATGACAGAAACGGTCATTTACTGGCCTAAAGGTATCCGTTTTTGGAAGCCTCGCCGTATATATGCCAAAGGAACGTTGCTGGACGGACGGCGGGACGGCAGTTGGACATTTTGGTACCAAAGCGGTGCCGTAGAGTTGGAAGGCACCTATGTGGGTGGAAAAAAGGACGGATTATGGACCAAATGGTGGGAAAACGGGGAAAAACGCGCCCAAGGCAGATGTGTGCAGGGAAGAATGGACGGGAAATGGACTGAATGGCATCCAAACGGCCAAAAAGCCCGCGAAAGTTATTGGGTGAACGGAAGAAAGGACGGCCGTTGGTCCTATTGGCGGCCTGACGGCACGTTGGAAGAAACGCAGACGCATGATCATCGTTCGGAAAAGCCGCAGGAACATGCCATATGTACGGATCTGGAGGCCCGCAACATGATCAAGCAAATAAACCGGGATGCCTTCTATAGGAACTGGGAAAACATGGTGGGCAAAACAGTGGCTCGAGTAATAAAACCGTGGCACATTGCCTGCTGGATAATCATATTTGTCATCGGCATGGGCATTACCAAAAACGGATCCGACAAACTTCAAGGAATCATATTGGCGGCGATCGTTGCTCTCTTGATTACCACCCTTCTTGGATGGGTGGTTGAACATCGAAGCCGCTAATAGAACGAGACCCGCCTATGAAATCGGACATCGCCCCACCCGGGCCGGGGGATAAAACATCCACGGAAATGATATTTAAGTATTTCCTGATCATATTTTTGATTACCATTCTCGTGGTAGGGCGGATTCTATGGCCTTTTCTCTCTATATTGGTTCTAAGCTTTGTCTTGACGGCCATATTCTACCCGGTATTTGTTTTCTTTGAGCTTAAAACGACACCCGTTGTCGCGTCTATTATCGCTTGCACGGTTATATTTCTGGTCATTTTTGTTCCTTTGGTCTTTCTGATTGGTACCCTGTCACGAGAAGCCTACGGTCTGTATCTCTCCGGTTCAGAAGCCGTTTTGGGGCAAGATTTAAAAGAAGCACTTCAAAACAGCCACATCATGGAACGCCTCCAAGGGGTCTTGGCCAATTATGGCATCCGCCTCACCCCCGAACACATTAACAAAGGGTTGTCACAAATTGGGTCTTCCGTGGGGCTTTTTCTGTATGAACGCATCAGCGCCGTGGCGTCGAATGTCTTGAAATTTGTCGTCCACTTTGCATTGATGCTTCTGATCATTTTCTTTCTTTTCATCGACGGCAAAAAGTTGATCTCATTCCTGATAAAACTCTCGCCCTTACCGGACGAACAGGACAAAAAGCTCATGGATAAGTTTCACGCCATGGCTTCCGTCGTCCTCGTTGTCAATGGGATTTCCGGAGTCATTCAGGGCGTGCTCGGCGGGGTGGTCTTTGCCGTTTTGCGTCTCGGTTCTCCCATTCTGTGGGGGTTCGTGATGGCAATTCTGGCCTTCTTTCCCATAGTCGGCATCGCCTTGGTCTTTGTCCCCGCCTCCTTTTATCTCTTTTTAAAAGGCCGGATAGTTGCCGGTTTGTTTTGTCTGATCTTCTATGTCGTGTTGTCGATCGGGATGGAATATCTCGTAAAACCGAAACTGGTGGGTGGCAAAGTGCAGATGCATACGCTGCTGGTGTTTTTGGCCATATTGGGTGGACTGGAAGTATTTGGTATCCTTGGAATTATTTATGGCCCTCTGGTAATTACCGCCTTCCTGACCTTGACCGATATCTATCGGTCTAGCTACGAACCAAACCTCAGAAAGGGCCTGTAACGGGTGATCCGTAACGACCGGCGGCGTAACTTGAGCTACTAGCGTCGGAAGTTAGGGCTCACGCAAAAATAATTTCACAGAGTTGGCGCTCAGATTTGGTTCAAATTTGGCCGATCCGATTGAGCAAAACCGCTGTAATAGCAAGCTATTTCGAGGATTTTGCGAATGAGGCATCGGTCAAAGATGGGCTGAAGCTGAGATGACAAAATGTGAAATTATTTTTGCGTGAGCCCTTAGCTTGCCCTCGATACGGTGGACCCCTTCTTCAGTAGGTAAGAAAGCGTAATGCCTACCAACAGCAGGCCAAAGAGTGTTCCCGACATCCCGAAGGTATGAACCAGCGTATTCCTGATATCGACGACGGGGGTGACAAGCCGGTAAACGTGTTTGGGACCGGGTAGTTGATAATTTGAGAAGAACTCATTGCCCTCGGCCGGAGTCGGCTGAGCGGTTGATACGAAACATCCTCCTCCGCTGGAACTGCCACCCGAAGAAATGGATTCCGTGGTACTGGACGTTGCATCACTAATTCCACCCGGATCGACGATGATTCCGTTGGCAATACCATCACTGTCTGCGATCCCGCCGTCGGTAACGGTAACGGTAATCGATTTTCCATCCTCGTGGAACGTCACATTGTCTGTGTTATCCCACCACCCACGCAAGGTCTGGTACATAAAGAACTTGCTGTTTGCCGGAATGTGTTTTGAAAAATAGATCTTGACGTTGACTGTGGCACCCAGTGTTACACGTAACCGATAGGCAAAGAGACCATAGTCGAATCTCGCAGGTCTGTTTACGTGATCTTCTATCGTCGTCGGGTCAATCGACATTACTGATTCGATCGCCTCAATGTCTCCTGCGTAATCGGCGTCGGTGGAAATTCCAATCTGGAGATCGGCGTCATCCGTGGTGATCGCCTTGATGTTATCGGGTTCATCGATGTCACTGATCCCATTTTGATCGAGATCCACGCTGTAATCGACATCGCTTTCGTCGGCGATACCGTTCCCATCTGTGTCGGAGTTATCGACAGTCGTTGTAAATTCCACCGACTCAGACCATTCCGAGGCCTCTAAGTATACATCGTAGAAGCGAACCCGAACGTAGTACGTGGTATTATAGTTAAGCACCATGTGCGGCACCACCATTTGGGTGAGTTCGTCCGAACTGGTCACGTCCAATAGAAGTGTTGAGAAATCGGCCAAAGCGCTGATTTGCCATTGAGCTTGTCCTTGCACGTCGCCGTCCGGATCTGAGAAAGACTCGCATTCGACTGTCGTTTCGAGATAACACTCCATTTGTCCGCTATAAGGTGAAACGATTGTCGGGGTTGCCGGAGGCAGATTGGTAAGCGTTTCATCCAAGATGGTTACCTGCTTTTGCAGGGTTTCCGTGATGTTTTCATATGTATATGATCCAGTGACGATGATAGTCTCATCGACGCTTACGTCAAAGGCAGACAGCAGTCCACCGCTGCTGACGCTCGCATTCGGCGAATCGTCGCTCCATGTGACGCTATCGGTGACCGTCCGGCTGCTTCCGTCGCTAAAACCGGCCGTAGCGGTAAGTTGGGTAGATGTGTTTTCGGCGATGGACCCCGGAGCATCGATGGCCAAGTCTGAGAGGGTAACAGGCTCTTCAATCCAGTTTATGGTAACGCAGCACGTGTCGCTCGATTCTAAACCGGCATCGTCGGTTACGGTCAACTGGAAGGTCAAAACCACGCCGTCAGCCGTTACATCGGGTGCCGTGGCGGTAGGTTGAACAGACGTATTATCGGAAAGCACAACTTGGGTACCCGCGGTTTGCACCCAGCTATAGGAAAGTGTGCCGTCCGGATCTGAAGAACCTGAACCATTCAGGGCAAAGGCGGTCATTTCGTCGATATTTTGATCCGGACCGGCATCGGCCACGGGAGGTAAATTGACGTCGCCTACCGTAATGGTGACCGCTTCGGAATCGCTTTCGGCGGGCGAGCCGTCGTCGGTGACACTAAAGGTTACGGTGTAATTGCCTGAATCGCCGAAGGCCGGGGTCCAGGAAAAGGCCTGTGTATCGCTATTAAAGGCAGCCCCGTTGGGCAGGTTGCTCGCCGCGTAGGTCAGGGTGTCTCCGTCGGGATCATCGGCGGTAACCGTAAAGGTTAAGCTCTGGTCTTCGTCCGTGGCTTTGGCCCCGATGGGATCGAGCACCGGCGGGCGGTTGACGTCGCCTACCGTAATGGTGACCGCTTCGGAATCGCTTTCGGCGGGCGAGC
>CAYTTQ010000058.1:5536-16544 GCA_964440795.1 uncultured Desulfobacterales bacterium
GCCGCGTAGGTCAGGGTGTCTCCGTCGGGATCATCGGCGGTAACCGTAAAGGTTAGGCTCTGATCTTCGTCCGTGGCTTTGGCCCCGATGGGATCGAGCACCGGCGGGCGGTTGACATTGGAAACCACAACATTCACGGTATCGGAATCGGTTGCCCCTAAATCGTCGGTCACCGTAAGTTCAAACGTCAAGGTTGCACCGTTGCTGTCGACACTGGGCGCCGTAAACTGAGGGGTTGCCGTGTCGGCGCCCGAAAGCGCTACGGAGATGCCAGCCGTTTGCGTCCAGGAATGAGCAGTGACTGTGCCGTCAGGATCATAGGAACCCGATCCGTCCAGGTTGACCGTTGTCTCTTCGTCAACTGCCAGATCTGCTCCGGACAAGGCGACGGGTATTTGGTTCACGTTGGAAACGGCTACATTTACGGTGTCGCTATCCGTCAAGCCGCCGTTATCGGTTACGGTAAGCGAAAACGTAAGGGTTTCACCACCGACGCCAACGGTGGGCGCTGTAAATGTCGGCTGGTCGGATCCGGTATCGGACAAATCAACAGCGGGGCCGGCGGTTTGGGTCCATGAATAAGCGGAAATGGTGCCGTCGCTGTCCGTTGATCCGGAACCGTCCAACGTTACAATGCTCGCCTCGTTTACGGTCTGGTTCGATCCCGCATTTGCGGTCGGTGCGACGTTGGCGACATTGTCCACGGTAAAGGTGGCAGAAATTTCCCTCGTATTTCCGTTGTCGCACTCGATAGATGCGGTAATTTCATGGAGGCCGTTGGTTAATACGTTCGTATCAAAAGGATATGCGGTGTCATCGTCGGCCGTTCCGGCCAGGTCATATTCAGGCACATCTTCGACGCTGTACGGATCACCGGCCATGTCGGCATCATCAACAAAAAAGCTGACCTGAGTGATTGCGTCGGCAGGAGACACAAAAATATAGACATCGTCTCCAGCCGTTTGACCCTGCAAAGAGCCGGGATTTGAGCGGTCGGACGAGAGACTCATAAGTAAGGTGTAGGTGGTGAAGGTAACCTCATTTGAGTCGGCACTCTCGTTGCCTGAAGTATCGTAGGCCCTTACCACGTAGGAATAGGTGGTGTTTGATGCAAGTTCGGACAGGGTGCAGGTGGTAGTGGTGCCCTCCCAATCAGGAACCGCGTAATCGTAGGTTTCCCCTTCGATGTGGCCATACACCCTATAGCCTGCCAAATCGTCTTCCGTATTGGCATCCCAGGCGAGAGTCACTTCTGCGGCCGGGGCAGGGGACGAATAACCGATTGTCCCCAGCAAAGCAACGCATATTAAAATAACGGGTATAAGAAAACCCCGGAAGGGAAAGTGTTTGTGTTGGTTTGGTGAGAGCATTTAAGCACCTCCAGTTTTTTGGGCCGGGCAAAACAACCCTCGAGGAGGTGCTGTCTCTGCTCGGCAACCCTGCCGCCGTATCCGCCTGTAACGAACTTAGGCCAGTGGTTTTGCGTCTTGCCCTTTCGGGCAATTTGCCTTTATCGAACATTTGCAGTCGTGATTTCTAAAGAGCTTGTTCCAGTCATGCCGGAACTGATCGAGACCAGTGGCAACATTTGTGCCAGAGCCGAGCCTGAAAGAAAAAAGTCATATTTGTTTAAATATTAAATGATTATGCGAATAGCGTAGGGCAGATTTCTGAGCGGACAGTAAAAATAGATGCAGACTTGAAAAAACGAAGGCTAAATCCGGGCTCGCCTTACAATATGGTAATACATAGGCTGATATGCTTGGTTTTTCTGGGTTGGAGCCACCCTGCTATTTGAACACTACAACATCCAAAAGGACATAGCTTTTGGGAATCACTTATTTTTCCGCCACCTCGGGTGGGTAATACCCAGTTTCTTGATTTTGTAATTCAAGGCCCTGGGACTGATGCCCAATTGATCTGCGGCATCCTTTTGGATCCACAGGGTATCTTCCAGCGTCTTCAAAATCAGGTCTTTCTCATGCTCCGACAGGGGCTGGGTGGACGGGACCGGTTCAGGTTCCAACAGGGTGTCAGATTCAGTTGATGCAGGGGTAATGGGTTTCACAAGAGATATGTTTTCTTCCCCAATGATGTCCGAGTCCTCCAATATCACCGCCCGCTCAATGGTATTGGCCAACTGGCGTATATTCCCCGGCCAAGAATAGGCCTCGAATCGCTCCATCACTTCGGCGGAAAAACCCTTAATCTCTCTCCGCAAAGAGCGAGACGATTTCTTGAGAAGATACTCGGACAAGGGCTTGATACATGCTTTGCGTTCCCTTAAAGGCGGTAAATGAATGGTCAAAACATTGATGCGATAATAGAGATCCTCCCGGAATTTTCCGGTCGCCACTTGTTGTTCCAATGGCTTGTTGGTCGCCGTGATAACCCGCAAATCGGAATGAATGGTCCTGTTTCCACCGACCCGTTCAAAAGATTTTTCATCCAGCACCCGCAACAATTTGGCCTGTAGATCCAAGGTCATTTCGCCGATTTCATCCAGAAACGCACTGCCCCCATTGGCCTGTTCAAACCGTCCGACCCGTGTTTTGTTGGCCCCCGTAAACGCCCCGCGCTCGTGGCCAAAAAGCTCGCTTTCCAACAGTGTTTCCGGGATATTGGTACAGTTGATCTTGATAAAGGGCTTCTTGTGGCGCTTACTGTTAAAATGAATGGCACCTGAGAGAAAGCTCTTGCCCGTCCCCGTCTCGCCCGTGATAAGAATGGTGCCGTCCGTTTGAGCAAACTTTTTCAATGTAGCGATGACCTGCTTCATTGAGGGGCTTTCCGCTATGATTCGGTCAAAGCTGTAAATAATATCTTGCTCATGCCTCAGGTAATCGATTTCATTTTTTAAACTGCGGTTTTCCAGGGCCTGACCGACCACCTGAACAACCCTTTCTTTGGAGTAAGGCTTTGGCAAAAACTCGAAGGCACCGTGCTTAATCGCCTTTACCACCAACTGGGCGTTTTCTTCTTCGCTGGTTACAATCACCGGTACGTTGGGTATCTCCGACCTGAGCGTATCCAACAAGAGAAACGGATCATGCCGTTGGAGGCTGAGATCCAAGATAACCACGTCTCCGGAATTGTCTCTCAAGGTCGCTTCCACGTCCTTTCCGTTGGACCAGTGCCCCACGGTGTGCGTTTCGGAAAGAGCCGCAGATAGCAGGTCTTTCCAGTTGCTATTCTCTTCGATGACCAAAACTCTTGCCATAGAGCAACCTTTCCCAAGACAACAACGCTATTGTTAATCAAGATGGGGCGTTGAAGATCAATTGGTGCAATTTCAAAAAAGTAATAACATGCGGGGTCAGTTTTGGCAAGAATTTTCCGACCTTGTCTGTTTTTCCCGCTGGGGGGTCATCTCAATGATGTGATTTGTGATGTGATCTGGCAGAAGCACTAAAGGTCGAGATGTGTATTGAAAGCGAAAGTGGACAACTCAAGTTCGTTGAAGGCGCAAATCCGGTAAGACAGATTAGAGGGATGGCCGTTTCCGATTAGTTTTTAGACCCACTATCCAAAAAACGCCCAAAATTGACTGCTCTCCACGGCCACCTTCATCCATATTGCAGTACCGCCCAGCCCGGCACAAAGCAGAATCAATACGGCCCGCTGAAAGAGCTTCATTTCGTGTTTCTTTTTTTGGTCTTCTGTAAAAGTGCTTTCCATAGCAGAAACGAATTTTCGGTCCAGTTTTTCCGTTACCCATTCCAGTGAAGCGTCAACGGCGGTAACCAGACTGGTCAGCCCTCCGGACAGATTAAGATATCGTTTCGCGGTTTCTTTTCTTCGGTGGGGGTCGTATGTCGTGCAGAGTTCGTATGACATTTTTCCCTCCTCAGTGAGTATTTGTTGAGCCGGTCGAATAACGACTGCCTACAAAGTTGCTCAGCTAAAGAGCAATGCATGTGCCAACCAGCCCAGGAATACCCACAGGAGCTCCGCAGGTTGTAATAACCCACTGTATTCATTAAGACTGTGCTGCAGAAAAGGCTCTTTTTCATATTAGGGGGGAGCACACATGGACGACAAACGAATTACAATAGCGAAAGTCACTGGGATGACATGGTAAGATAGCGGAAGTGGAAATAAGCGAGTATGGGAGATGAAACGGATGGGTGATACCAAGACACGAATGGTTGAAAAATTAAGGCCGGGGGGCCTCCGATAGGTAGGTTTATATGTATATTCCTAAGCTGTTCCCCGTTAGATGGTTATTTTGGAAGGTGGAAGCCCCTTCCGGCCTTTAATTCCTTATCGGCACCGACCGGGGGAAACTGAAGCAGCACGAAATAAAAACCCCAGCCCCTTTCTTCTTTTTGCTTGACAATGGGTGGTATGTTCCGCAGGATGGCAATAATCTTGAGCTTGCGAACGCATAAAATGCCTTTTTTTTAGGTGCTTACAGATATTGGACGACTCCTTCACATTTATCCCTAAAAGTTGTCGATCTTAGTTTCTAAGGCTCGATTCTTGCTAAACATCTAGAAATGGGAAAGATTTCAGTGGAACAAGCACAACAGGACATTCTCCCAGAATTTGAGAACCCACCTGTAAGTGAAGTTGTCTGTGGTATTGTATTTGAGCCTGTAGAACAATTTGCAATACATCATGTGGGACTATTTTGGGAAGTAGTGAAAGACGAATTCCCTATATGCGAAAATGCTGCTCGTTTAGGATTCAGCCCGGCACAGCTAGATTTAAAGGATTATTTGCCGAGGGTATGGTTTGTGTGTAAAGAACAAGACCGGTTAATCCAATTACAGAACGACAGATTCTTCTTTAATTGGCGAAAAACGGAAATTGAAGAATTTTACCCGAGATACCGAAAAATAATTAAGGCCTTTGGAGACAATCTTGGGAGGTTCAAATCTTTTCTTAAAGAAAATAACTTGGGGAGCATCAAGCCGAAAAGGTGCGAATTGTCCTATATCAACCATATTCCCCAGGGGGATGGGTGGGAGTCACTGGGCGATATTGCTTTTGTCTTCAGGGATTTTGCGTGGGATTCAAGTGAACGTTTTTTGCCAGAACCAGATCACTTGGAGGGTCAGGCTGTGTTTCTCATGGAGAAAGAGTTAGGGACTCTGTCCATAAAACTTCAGCGCGCAGAACGAAAGGAAGACAAGTTGCCGACCCTCAGGCTCGATATTTCTGCTCATGGCCTTGGAGAAGACAAATCTATGGCTGCGGTTTGGAGTTGGTTCGAGATTGCGCATAAGTGGATTGTTAAGGGTTTTGCGGATGTGACCACGAAAGATGTTCAAGAAAGTTGTTGGCAACGCATAAGCTAGGTATATGTAAACTGTATTTGCAGAAGGGAAGCGCCATGTTGGACTCAGAAGAAAGTAATGTAGTTTTGAAAAAGTTCGGGGAGTTCCAAGCAGCGGCTTATGCAGTCTCATCAAGTGAACAGCCTTATGAATCTAAAAAAGTACCGTATCGAAGTGATGATGAATGTATATTGAGTTATAAAGAGCCTTCGCAACCGCTTGTTGCTTCTGGGATCGAAAAGAAGCAACCGTCAAGCTCGATAGTCATGTTTCACCGGTGCGTTCCCGAAAGTCCTTTTTATTGGCGTGAGCAAATGCTCAACCAACAGATAAAGAAGCTTATCGGTAAGGTGGGGGAGTTAGGTTATGTCTTTTCTGACGAACTCGCTACTCGACTTAATTGGCTCCACGAGGCCGCTAAGGAAGGGGCAGATGTTGATCTGCCCACATTGTCCAGGTCTGTAGAGAAATTCTACCAGTTCCTCAAACATACACCGCATTTAAAATACCCAAATGTTGCCTTAACACCCTCAGATGAAATTAGGCCACAATGGCAGGAAGGGCCTAATAAACATTTTGCGGCTACGTTCTTGCCGAGTGGAACAGTTCGGTACGTGATCTTTACGCCAAACCCCAAAGATCCCGATCAGGTTGATAGACTATCAGGAATAACCTCCGTGGAGGCCCTAATGGATACCGCAGAGCCTCATGGAGTGCTTGAGTGGGTTGCTCTTCATGAACGATAAATATTTGCCAGGAGAGGATCATGTTTGCCGCTATTGTAAACCAAAAACGGTCCCTGATGGAAAACCTACTGGAAACTGCTTTATGTTAAGGGAAGGTATTGACGATTTCCTCTCGGTAAACTGGCTAGAATATTTCGGGAGGATAGATCGAACTGCTCAACTGACCTGTGTTCGAGAACATATTCGCTTAAAAGGTTTAAGCCCCAATGCAAGATTTGCGATTCTGAATATTGACCAAGTAATAGACTATGTATCAAAAGAAAGTCTTGATAACAGACTCCTTTCTGTTTTGCATGAGCCAGGGGGGCCTGATCCCTCTCACGCTGGCATTTACGGGTACGGGCCTGAAGATGAGTTAATCGCTGACTTAATAGCACAGAACGTTGTAGATGTTCAGCCAGCTCGGGAGCCGGAATAAAGCTTTAAAGATATTAAACCTAGTCATACCTCCCCAATCAATTACACAGCCCTACAGCCTTTCATCCCCAAAACTACCTGTTTTGACGTGTTGAAACTACGATGGTCGATTTCCTGTTGACAACTATGTATTTACTGGATACAGTAGATGCATATAAATATATGGAGGTGATGTAATGAAGTCAGTTTCGATCAGGATGCCGGAAGATCTGTTGCAGTGGCTCAGGCGAAAGGCAGCAGAAGAGACGATTAAGCAAGATAAGCAGGTATCCATTAACAGTCTGGTTTTAAGTATCCTTGAGAAGGCCAAGAAGGCCGACGAAAAAGAAAGGAGGCGATTCGTAATGGCGAGAAGTTAGGGCATAGCAGCATAACCATGACTATGGACATATACGGGCATCTCATGAAGACGGTCAACCGGCAAGCTGCAAATAAGCTGGGCAAGGCCATTATGGGAAACCAAAAGAAAAGTGGTAGCAATTTGGTAGCAGAAGGGGTTAGGGCGAAGGGCTTGTGATCCGTAAGTGCTTGATTTTATGGCGCGCCTGGGAGGATTCGAACCCCCGGCCTACGGATTAGAAGTCCGTTGCTCTATCCAACTGAGCTACAGGCGCTTTTTATAGATTTCTACCTGTACCGGCTATCATATATATGCCAACCTTGTCTACTATTTTGCCGTGACCCAAATCCACCGTCATGCCCCGCTTCTCGTGCGGCGCAAGGTGACAGACCTTAGCTTTCCTCTATTATTGCTTGCTAAAGCACCAACGGTTTGCTATTTAAAAAGAACAAATAAATTAAGCAATTGAATATGACCGCGAATAACGACACAGAAACGTTTGACGACGAAAATACGCAGGACAAGAAGGCACTGCCTCCCGCCTCGCCGCCTGACTTGGGTCTGGCCAAGTATGATCCCTTACAGCGCTACTTGTGGGAAATCGGTCAGCACAAGCTGCTTACCGAGGAAGAAGAAAAAGAACTCGCCATACGAGTCAGGGAAGAGGGGGATCCGGACGCCGCCTACAAACTCGTTACCGCCAACTTACGCCTGGTTGTCAAGATAGCAATGGAGTTTCAACGGGTTTGGATGCAAAACCTGTTGGATCTGATTCAAGAGGGTAACGTCGGCCTTATGCAGGCGGCCCGCAAGTTTGATCCCTACAAAGGGGTGCGATTTTCATACTATGCCTCTTTTTGGATAAAAGCGTATGTACTGAAGTTTATCATGGATAATTGGCGGCTGGTGAAGATCGGCACGACACAGGCTCAACGAAAGCTCTTCTTTCGACTCAAGAAAGAAAAGCAGAAGCTCGTGTCGGAGGGCTTTGACCCCAAACCGAAACTTCTCTCGGAAAGGCTCGGTGTATCCGAACAAGAAATTACGAATATGGACCAGCGACTGGATGGCTGGGAGGTGTCGTTAGATGCTCCGATAAAAGAGGATTCCGAAGACGAAAGAATGGCTTTTGTGCCCACGCCGGGGGTGTCCGCGGACAACCAGGTCGCCAAATCGCAAATGCAGGCGATTCTTCGCGAGAAAATCGACGAGTTTAGGAAAAAACTTAATGAACGGGAGCTTGATATCTTGGAAAATCGGCTTTTTTCTGATTCACCCCTTACCCTTCAGGAGATCGGCGATCACTATGGTATTTCCAGGGAGCGGGTCAGACAAATAGAAAATAACATGACCAAAAAGATGAAATCATATTTTGAGCAAGAGATACCTGAATTCAATTCTTTTTTGGAAGGGATCAGCGAAGGTGAAGATACTTAATTTTGGTTCCTTGTTTGGCCCTGAAAGGAACCCGCATCTTACCGCCAAGGCGATAATAGCGTTGTGTGTATCGGTGTTATTGGGAGCTCTTAGCCTGACAACCGGATGCGCCGTGTTCAAGCAGGCCGCCGTTACCACCGAACCTAAGACAAAACAAGAAACGCAGGCAGTAGGGGCCTATTACTATTATACCCAATCTCACCTGCTGGCCAAACGGGGCAATCTGGTGGAGGCAACCGACTTTCTCAAGCAAGCAATTGCCAGAGACAAGGATTCTTTGTACTTGAAACGCGAACTGGCCCGGCTTTACCTTCAACAAAAGGATTATGATCGGGCCTCTGAGGTCATTCGCGAGGTCCTTGCTCAAAATCCGGAGCATGCCTCTTCGTTTGTAATGCTGGGGGGCATATATTCCACGCAGGCCAAACACGACATGGCCATCGAGTCCTATCGGGAAGCGCTTAAGATCGACCCGGATGCCGAACGCGTGTATCTTTTGCTGGGATCCGAATACGTTAAATCCAAGGCGTATGAAAAGGCGTTAGCGGTGTATCAGCGGCTGACGAAGAAAAAACCGGATTCTTTTCCCGGACACTTTCATACGGGAATGGTGGCCGAATCGCTTGAACAATATGAACTTGCCGAAGAAGCCTTGTTGAAATGTCTGGAGCTGGAGCCAGGCTACGAACGCGTTTTGTTTGAGCTTGTGGACATCTATCGGACAAAGGACCAAGATGAAAAAGTGGTGGAGACGTACCAAAGAATCCTTTCGCATCATCCTGGAAACATCAAGGCGTCGGTAGGCTTGGGGCAATATTATCTCGAAATGGGACGCCTGGAAGAGGCTAAAGGCGTTTTCCAGGAACTCATTACGCGGAGTCAGTCCAATCCCTTGGTGCTGAAACAAATCGCCCTCATATACCTGGATCAAAAGAGATACGAAGACGCTGTAGCGGCGTTGAATACGCTTCTTGACAATGATACCAACAAGTCGGACGTTTATTACTTTTTGGGTATGGCACTTGAAGGTCTCGAACAGCCCGAAAAGGCGCTCGATGCGTATGAAAACGTCGATGACATGTCTCCCTATTACCAAAGCGCATTGATCCACCTGGCCTTTCTTTACGAAGAAAAGGGCGATAGCACCCGAGCCATCGACTTGATGCATAAGGCGATCGAAAACGAGCCGAAGGAACCGGGACCCTACCTGTTTCTTGGCGCGCTGTATGAGGAAATGGGGTCTTACGAAAAGGCAATCGATACCCTCAAAAAGGGACTGCAATTGGACCCGGAACACATAAGACTCGGTTTTCGTTTGGGCGTCGTCTATGATAAGGCCGGTAACAAGGCCGCCTGTATCGAACAAATGAAAGCGGTGATAGAAATTGATCCCACCCATGCGGAAGCGCTCAACTATTTGGGATACACATATGCAGAATTGGGAGAAAATCTGGATGAAGCACTCGCCCTGGTAAAAAAGGCGCTAAAGCATAAGCCGGGTGACGGGTACATCATCGACAGCCTGGGCTGGATTTATTATCAAAAAGGAGAATACGACAAGGCGGTACGCTTCCTGAAAAAAGCCGTGGAACTTGTTCCGGACGACCCGACGATTCTTGAACATCTGGGGGATGCCCATTTAAAAGAAAATTCCCTCCAAGCGGCGGAGAAAGCATACCGGAAGGCTTTAAAAAAGAAGGAAACGGATACGGAATCCTTGTTGGAAAAGCTTCAATCCCTGGAAAGGCGACTGGACGCAGGCGAGTGAACACCCCGTGCTAACTCAGTCGACAATTTCACTCCCTGTCTGCTCGTAATCTGCTCGCGATCCGGCATTCCACGCTATGGCCACATGTAAAACTCATTACAAGCATCAGGATTCAGACGGTAACAGGGATCGATATTCGGCGCTGAGGTCCGGTTTTGGATATCTTGTACATCTCCTACTCTGGACCTCACTGCTTTGCCTGTTTGCCTGTGCGGCACCGGGAAAGCGCGTCATTGCGCCTGACGCCAAACGCCCATTGATGGCCTTGAATGAGTGCCGTCAGGCCGTTCAAAGTGCCAAGGGAACGGGCAAGCTCGCCGTTCGAACAGAAAAAAGGGGCACAGAGAAAGGCCGGCTTGTCTGGATCGCCGGCCGACCGTCTGCGCTGCGGTTGGAGGTTCTGGGCATATGGGGCCAACCTCTGTATCGGCTGCTTTTTAAAGATGAAAGGTTCTATTTGCACGACGTCACCGCAGATCAGTACTTTGATGGAAAGGCAAACAAACAGATCCTAAAGCGCCTGGTAGGGGTGGCGGTTGACCCCGGACACCTGCACTCGGTTCTTATGGGATGCCTTCCTCTGGCCTCTTTCCAAAAGGCGGAAGTGAGCGGAAAGGAAGGCGGTGACCGTCGTCATCTGTCTTTGTACAGGGCCTGGAATCGCCTCACCGAAACAATGGTCGTCCCGAAAACCCCGGCGGCGGAAAAGCGGGCGACGTTTTTTGACGGCCGGGGAAACCCCAAATATGAGGTTAGGCTATACGATCACCAGAAGGTGGACGGTGTTTTTTTTCCCCACACGGTTGAGATTGCTACGGAAAATAGAGTGGCCGTAACGCTGGACATTGCCCAAGTATACGTCAACCGTCCGGTGCCGAAACGCGCCTTTGATATCGAGGAGTTTCAGGCACGTGGAAAATCCAAATGAGGGCTTAGACTCATTTGTCTTCCAACGAAGTTAAGCAAACGTAATCAACTTTTTGAAAACGTCACAGGTTCAGGACGGTCTCAGATTTTA
>CAYTTQ010000059.1:0-16330 GCA_964440795.1 uncultured Desulfobacterales bacterium
GGGTTATTATATTAGTTCTCTCTTCTTGTTTGCGAAATGTGCCTTACCAAAATATAGCATCAAAACAGTAGCATATGAAAGAAGATCGTTGGCGTTTTAACTCTCTTTAAACAGGCTTTAATACCAACCCCATTCATCTATCGCTTCCGTCATAGCTTTAATATTTTCGGACTTGGCATTGGCAGGGATTGAACAGCCGGATGAGAGAATGAAGCCGCCGCCCTTGCCGACCTCCTGAATCAAACGTTTACAATAGGCCATAACATCGTTCTGTTTGCCAAAGGCCAGGAGGTAGGGATGCACGTCGCCCATGATGCACATGTGATTCCCGAGAATCTCTTTGGCCTTGAAGATGTCGGTGAAGCCGTCGATCTCGAGGATGCACTTTTTTGCCGGGAGCCTCCTGAAAAACTCGAGGCCCCGGCTCCAGTCGGTGTCGCAATGGAGGAGCGGGGTGATCCCGGATTCGATCATGACATGGACCATGTATTCGAGCTCGGGCATCACGAACTCCTCGAAGTGCCTTGGCGAGATGGTGGCCGGCGAGCACCGGGAGAGCCCGATAAACACACGGGGCGCGCCGATCAGCTTGGCGCAGGCGATGGCGCGCCGAGTCGAGCTTTTGATCCATGCCTTGCTGGCGGCCTTGATTTTTTCCGGCCGGTCGTAGAGGTCCAGGCTGATCGGCCCGATCCCGCGTCCAAAGGAGAAGGCCTCGAACAGCGGGCCGGGATGGATAAATCCGCAGGCCATGACCGCGCCCGCTTTTTCGACCAGCTTCCGGTGTCTGCGCATCTCGATAAGCGCCCCGATCATGCGGGGGATTCCACTGAGGCCCCGGGTCTCGGGATGATTGTGGCCGGAGACGGCCCGCATGAACCGGGAGAAGCCGATCCGGGCGAGCCTGTCGTAGTCTTCAGGTTTGAGTAATTCTGTCTCCACGAACTGATGGATCTCGTTTTCGGGCAGGTCCACGCCAGGAAGCTTGAGTTTCTGGAGCACGCCGATCTTCAAGAGAAAGGCGTTGGCGGTGTCGGCGATAAAGGTCATGTCCCAGGGCCCGAGTTCGCGCATGGTCTTGAGCACGGCCTGAATCCGCTTGTCGCCGTCCATCATCAACTCGGCGTTGGTGATCCCGGTGTAAGTTGCCGCGTAATGATCGAGCAACGGGGCCAGCGGAACGCGGTCCGGAGTTTCAAGGTTAATGACAGCATCAATGCGTTCTTTGGAATTCATTCGCCAATCCTCTTATTTCCGAGGCCGTTCCGGCGCGGCTGATCCTGATTTTGACCTTTGCCTCGCATATTTCCACAGCGCGGACAGCGCCATTGCCGCCGGTTCGGGAGAATCAAGCACGGGAATTCCGGGACCCGCAACCCCGGTTATTTCCTCACGGAATTCCCGTGCGCCAACCATGGCGACCACCATGGGTTTTTCGGACGCCCCCGCTCGTGAGTTTCTGATATCGCCGAACCATGCTTTTGCGGAGACGCCCAATTGCTTGGCTCGCTTGACCACCGCATAAGGAACAATCATAACGGCCAGGATAATGTCGAAACTATCATCATTTACAAACTCCACCAGCGAAGTCGGGTACTGCCCCGACGGTCCCACATCCAAAGGATTGCCGATGCTCATCCATTGGGGAGAGTTCTCCCTGAGGGACTCGACAAGCCGCATTGAGGGAGAAGGCAAAATGAGTCCATTGTCAACAGCCGTATCGACCGCCAGCGCTCCGAGACTCCCCGACGAAGTGATTATTCCCAGGCGAGGTCCCGCGGGCAAGGGCTGGGTGATAAAAACCCGGGCCATTGCTATCAACTCGGCCAGCGTCCGGCATCGAATTGCCCCTCCCTGCTCCACGGCCCCTTCGAAGAGTTCGTCCCGGCCGGACAAACTTCCAGTGTGGGACGAGGTCGCGGCCTGGCCCCTGTCCGTACGGCCGCTTTTCAGGATCAGGACAGGTTTGTCGCGGGTCACTTTATCGAGTGTCCCAAGAAATCTCCTCCCATCGTTCACCCCTTCCAGGTACATCATGATCACGCGGGTGTCCGGGTCCCGATGGAGGTATTCAAGGATCTCGCTTTCATCCACGTCCACACGGTTTCCCAGGGTCACCGCTTTGGAGATGAACAGCCCCCGTTGATGGATTTCATCGAGCAACACGTTTCCAAAGGCCCCGCTCTGGGCGATAATACCAAGGGGACCTGGTGTCAATGCTTCCTCCACGACCTCGATGGTGGTAAACCGATTTCTCGTGTTGACCAGGCCGACGCAATTGGGGCCCATCAATCTGATCCCCCGCTCGACCGCGGCCTGTTGGAGGTCTTTCTGCAACGCCTGGCCTTCCTCTCCCGTTTCCGCGAACCCGGCGCTCTGGATGATCAGATGCTTAATGCCCTTTGCCCCGATTTCATTCACCACCGTCGTGGTCAGCTTTGCCCCCACAAGGACAATGGCGAGGTCAACATGGTCCGGCAACTCGCTTATATTTTTCAAGACCTTGTATCCGTGCAACTCACCGCCGTTGCGATTAACGAGGAACGTCCTCTCCACCCAGCCCTGTTCCTTGAACTGGAGGGGAAGCGAGTATCCAAAGCCCGGCTTGCGGGGCGCTCCCACAACGGCAACGGCTTGAGGTTCGAAAAAAGGCTTAAGATCGTTTTTATTCATCATAAGCAGTCCGTCTTAGATTTAATCAGGGGGGCCGGTAGGTCCCCATATAGGGATTTCTTTCTATTCAAACCTGAAGTCCCGTTTTCCCAGAAGCCGCATTTTGCGGTGTTGTCAGCGGCCTCCATGTGAATCGGGCACTCCCGACAAACATCGCAACTTTGCTTCTCATCATCTTGATCCTCCGTATTTATTTGTTTTCTCTATAGCAAATGATTAGATGCTCTGGACCGCGCTCGAGCCTCTGGTTATTCCGTCCGGGCGACGCGCAGTTTTTTGAGCATGCGGTTGTCTTGGCTCAGAGGCAAATAGAGCGCCCCCGCTTTTCACTGTATCACATATCCTGCTTCATCCCGTTCATCATCACGTCATGGCCAAAACCGAATACGTAATTTATCGTCGCAATCTTTCTACGCTTGGCCAGCAACCACATTACGCGCATAATTTCTTCCCGAAGTCGAGTCCGGCCCGTAATAGTCTGCGCCAATTTCATCCGCAAATTCTTGCCGGATGGGGGCCCCGCCAACCATGAGCTTCGCTTTATCGCGCAGACCAGCATTTCTTATAGCTTCGATAGTATCCTTCATTGCCAGCATCGTAGTCGTAAGCAACGCGGACAGACCAACGACTTGCGGCTTGTGTTCTTTAATGGCCTGTACGAACCCAGTGGGCGGCACATCCGTTCCCAAATCGATAACTTCCAAGCCCGCTCCCTCAAGCGCCATTATCACGATGTCGTGAAGGTCGCCCTTTACAGTCCCCACTACTACCTTGCCTATAGGTTCGATCCCAGCCTCTACCAGTTTGGGCTTCAATACATCAAGCCCTTTTTGCATGGCTCTAGCTGCTACAAGCATTTCCGGAACAAAATATTCTCCCTTCTGAAAGAGGTCGCCAACCTCATCCAAAGCCGAAATTAATGACTCTTTCAGTATGTCCCCGGGCTTATGACCCTGTTCAAGCAAAACCTTAACCCGCTCCGCAGCATCTTGAGCCTTGCCAGTCTTTACAAGCTCCCTTAAAGTTTTCATGCCAAATTCTCCTCCTCAAAAGCTTCAACGTCGTTTAAATTGCCTCATGACGTGTAACCCAGCAGACATACTCTGAATGAATAACGGAAGATGATTTTTCGGTTGCCGTTATTCATTTCCTCGCCACACATGAATTCTCTCATGACAGAACGGGCTTATCTTGATTGCGGCTACAGGGCAATCAAGCTCGCAACAGAAGCAAGTCTGACAGTCGTTAGGGTAGGCCGCATAAGCTTTCTTCTTTCCCTTGTCGAGGCGGAAAACATCCATGGGGCAGCTTTCAACGCATTTGCCGCACCCGTTGCATTTTGACTCGTCCAGAAAATCAATCACCTCCTTCCTCCCAGTGGCGGGGTTTGTATTTATAGCTTGCGAGTGGCGTCGGCTCGGTCTCAATAATTGGTTTTTTGTTATCGCCCTTTTTTTGATTAATCCATTTAAGCCACTGGTTATCGTTTCTATCGGGATAGTCCGACCGACAATGGTCTCCCCTGGTCTCCCGGCGTTCGATAGAGGCGCGGAGGAACAGCTCGGCGGAAAGGACCATGCTGGCGGTTTCATGCGCCTTGATCGTCTCGTGCGGATTTTCGGTATAAAGAGCCGGCAATTCTTCGTCTCTGATATTTTCGACTTCGCAGAGCGCCATCTTCAGGCTGTCTTCGCTTTTTTTTATACACACGGTGTACGGGAAGAGCACCCGCTGCAACCGCTCGCACACTTCATCTGGGGTCCGTCCTCCGAGACGTCTCGTAGCCGGGGCCGTGGCCCGGGCCATTTCGAGTTGGACTTGGCCGAACTCTGGCTCGACATCGGACGCCTGCTTGAGGAAGTTAGCCGCTGCTTCTCCAGCCTTCTCGCCGGACCACATGGCCCTCATGCTTGACCAGCCGTTGAAAAGTCCCGGGTCCAATGCCTGCGACATGCCCGCGGCGAACAGGCCGTGGAGGTCGGACATACAATCCAGATCGGTGCGCACGCCGCCGCGAAGGCTCTGGATGGCCGGGGCCCATGGTTGAGGTTTCTTGAACAGGGGGACCCCGGCGTCCTTGAGCTTCTTCAGGTTCAGGGGCATGAAACCGCCGAGGCCCTCCAGCGACTTCCTGATAATCAGGCTGCCCGGCCATTTGGACATGTCCAGGTAAAACGGCGGTCCCTTGCCCTTGACGACCTGATCGGCCATGGCCTGGACCACGTAACAGATCTCCGCCAGGTCTCCATCGGGATGGTAGCCACGCATGAACCTCTGCTTTTCTTTGTTCAGGAAACCGCCGCCGAAGCGCGCGGCCACGCCCGTGCCCTCGAATCCATACTCGGGCGGTCCGGTGTTCACGGCCAGGAACTCCATGTTGGAGAGCCGGACGCCCGCGTCGTAAGCCAGCTTGAAAGCGTCGCCCGTCGTTTGCGCCACGCCGGCATATTGCCCGCGGAAGCTGCAATCCGCGCCGGCAAGAATGACCGCCCCGGCTTTGAAGACGACGGGCGCGCCCGTAACCCTGTTGACGCCGACGGCTCCCGCCACGCGCCCATCCCGCTTTAGCAGACCGGTAATTAGAGTCTTGGAGTGAAAACCCATTTTCCTGTTTTTCACTTGCGCCAGCAGCGCGCCGACCACGGCCGAGCCTCCGATTTTTTGTTTCCATTTAGGGAAAACCAGCATTTGAATATGCTTGAAACCGCGAGAGGGGAACGTGAAATATTTTTTCCTTACCGTGGTCCTGCGATACTGGACGCCCCACGACTCCAGTTTCATCAGGCGAGAATAGGAGGTGTTGATGATATCTTCCACGAAGTCCTGCCTGGAGAGGTATCGCTGGGCTTCGACAAAATCCCTGAGCCAGAGATCGTTGTCGTGTTTTGGCAGACAGTAGATCGTGGCCCCGGCGGCCATCCTGGATTGGCCGGACATGCCGATCGCGCCTTTGTCCACAAGAGTTACATTCTCGACTCCATTGTCCTTCGCGGCGATCGCGGCCCACAGTCCGGCAAAACCGCTGCCGATTATCAGGAGATCGGTTTCAATCATCTTTGGTTGCCTTGGTTTCATCCAGCAGCTTCCTTGCCATCTCCTGGGCCATGCGGTTTTCCGGCTCCATATTTTTCAGGATTGTCGGATCGGAGTTGATCGCCCTCTTAAGCGAGGCCTTGCCTTTATCTCTCTGGCCGAGAAATATGTACATCTCCCCCAACGCATAGTGGTTCATCAAGCAGTCCGGTGCGAACACCACAGCAAAGGAGGCCATCCTTATGACCAACTCCTGATGGAAGCCAACTAGCTCGAGCATCTTTGACAGAACGGCGCTGTTGCGGGGGATGGAAGCGGCTAAAAAGGCGGAGGTGCCGCAATAATAGCAGGTTGGCTCCTCCTCGAGCACTACCATCAGTCTTTTGTAATTCCCATACGAGTAGTAGACCGCGGCGCTGGTGGAAGTATAGGAACAATACATGCCGATGGAGACCGCGGTCAGATAATTCGCCATCGGGTTGCGCGGTTCGATTTTTATGGCCTTTTGGCCCCATTCGTACGCCAACATGCACCAACGGGCCTTGTCCTCTTCCGCCGTCTCGAGGTATGCCATCCAGAAATGAGAGCGAAGGAGCCAGAGCTTGGGTTCGATCCGCCGCGGGTGCTTTTTTTCGAGTTCCTTGAAAACCTCGATCGCCTGGAGCGCCTCCTCTCTTTGCATCCTGGCGTCCCAATGAGCGATGGCCGCGGCCCAGAGCGGGTCGTCCGTGGGCACGGGGAGCTCTCTTATCCCCTTGAATGCCGCACGGACCTTTTTGACAATGTTTAAATCTTCCTCGGATAAATCATGATAAAAAGACAACGCGCACATGCGCCAGTACATGGCATAAAGGTTTTCGGGGTCTATTTCCAGTACCCGGGCGGCGGAGGCGGCCGCCTTTTTCATCATCGCCACCTGGTCCTCTCCCCGCAAGCGCATTCCGGTCAGGTAATAAGACCGGGCCAGCCAAAGGTGGGACTCCGACCGGTCGGGATAATCCCGGGCAAGCTGCTCGAAAATGCGCACCGCGGCCTGGACTTCCTCATCCTGGTCCCGATTGTCCCAGTGGGAAAAGGCCTCTTGCCAGCGCGGATCGTCCGAGGGCCGAGGCAGGTTGACGAAGGGGTTGGTGGTCGTTATGGTCTGAGGGTAAGCGCCTGCCGCGGCAACCGGGAAGGCGCCGGTGAGGAGAGAGGCGAGTAAGAATATCAAGACTGACGTTGTTAGCTTCATTGTTGCGGCCCCTTTCTCACTCTCGGAGTCGGCGAACCGAGTCATCAGCCAATAAAATAACTTATTCATGGTTTTCTCCCTTCGACGATTTAGGTTTGAGAGAATGTCGCACTGCCGTGTCAATGACGGCTTCTGGCAACAGCCGAATCAGTCCCATAATTATCCGCGAACTCAGACGGGCAAAGTACACGCGCCGCGGCCGCACGTCCTGGATGGCACGGACGATCAATCGGGCGGATTCCTCCGGCGGCGTGCGCCGTCGGCCGCGCTGGGTCATGAAACGGAATCCTCGCTGAAAAGCATCACCGTAATATCGTCGGCCGTATTCCGGCATCAAGTCCAATGTTTTCTGGGCCGCTTCGAATCCCCTGTCCCACATTGGTGTACGGGGCATAAGTGGTTTGACCGTTACTACCGGAATTCGCCATGGCAGCAGTTCACGTCGGAGCCCGCTGGCGAGCACTTCCTGAGCCGTTTTCGAGGCCTGATAGGAAGCCACAAAAGGCAGCGGGAACGTGTTGCCGCTCGTGCTGACGTTGATGATCCGACCCCTTCCTTTTCTGATGAGGGGGAGAAAAGCCTGGGATACAGCAATCGGCCCGATGGCATTGACCTCGAATTGATAACGCAAGTCTTTGAGCGGGAGGAACTCGAGGGGACCCGGAAATATTACTCCCGCGTTATTCACCAGGGCCAGAATTCCTTCGTCCGGCCCCAGCGTTGAGGTCACGAAGCGGGCCGCTTCGGCGATCTGCTGAGGATTTACTACGTCAAGAATTACCGGCACGAGGTTCTCCGAAGCGGCCTGCCGCAGACTCTCCGCCTCCTGCTCCTGGAGGACGCCGGCATAAACGCGGTAGCCGATCCCGTCAAGCAGCAATGCCGCAGCCCTGCCAATGCCGGTAGATGCCCCGGTCAACACAACGTTTCCCATTGGGTTCGTACTCATACCTTTTACCTCCCTTCACCTACCGTCCGTTTTTTCTGAATCGGTGTAGTTGACGAAAACTGGCGACGAAAACCCCAGAGCGCCACTTTCCAACTCGGCCCGGATGTAATAGTAATGCTTGGCGAGAGTCCAATTATCATCTGACCATAGGGCTTCCAGATGAGTTTCCCCCTTAGCTTTCTCGGTGTGGACCTCTCTACCGTCTTTGACGAAGACGATTTGTTTCACAGGGTCGCCCGGATCCTGGCTCTGGACATAAGCCCGAGCAGTGGGGGCCGATATGATCCGACATCTTTCTCCCATGAAATGCCCTTCCAGCCAGAACCTGATGTCCATGCGGAGTGTGGGAGGGTTTTTCTTGATGTTGCCTAAATAAGGCACGGTATTATAGGTGTCAATCAGCCGAAGCTGGTTGTCCAGGGCGATGGAGCGGCGCTCGAACATGGCATCGAAGATGGCCTTCCTGCTCTTCTCCCGGATCCACAGTCCGGCCATTGCCCACCCCACGCTGTTTGTGCAGTGGGCGTCGGAACCGCCATACGCTCCCAGGGGCAGGCCGGCCTTGAGACATTGGCGCCAGTTGGAATACCACTTGTTCTCCGGTGATCGCTTTCCGCCAACGGGAAGCTTCTGAATGAATTTTAAGAACCGGATGATGTTGTTGTCTTCAACCGCTTCGCCCTCGGCCTTGTATTCCTCCATGGTTTTTTCCGCGGCGATTTGAAGGCTGGACACATCGTATAGCGGCTCCAGGGACTCATCGTATCCTGTAAAATCATTGCCCACGATCAGATTATTGTGAGAGGTAATCAACACCCGCTCCTCTGGGCTTTCAGCGAAGCGGTGCATGAAGCGATAGAGTTGGCTCGTGGTGTTAAGCTGGTTTTTCCGCTGAGTGTTGAACATGCCCCAAGGGAAGGCGGGTTTATCGCTGCCTTCGAACACGACTACCCGATGGCCCTCGGCGCCATTGAGGAATTCATAGGCATGGAAGCAGACGAAATCGTTGCTGGTAAAGATTTTGGGAAGCAGATTGAGATAAGCCTCGACCCCAGGGGTGTTACAGATGAAGAAAGCAAGGTTGGAGACGGCAAAGAAGTCCAACCTGGCTTTGTCCCGGGCAAAGTGGAAATAATGGTCGGTCGGGTCGGCCCCGTCGCAGGTCGAGGAATGAGTATGTGTGTCTCCGAAAACGAGGAACCGCCGCTCGCGGTTTATTTCTATCTCTGGTCTCGGCTCGATGGTTTCTTGGACGGGCCATCCTTGATGCTCGAGGTCCTCGGATACTGCCCCTTGGACGTTGAATCTCCCGCCATCCATGGCCGTTATCCCGGCGCTCTTCAGAGGCCAAACAGACCATAACACCTTGCCTACAATATAAAACTGGTCCCAGAATCCCTCAATGGTATCCCGGTCGTTTATCGCGATGGTAAAGTCGTATAGCCCGCGCATGAGATTCATTCCCCGGCCCAGCTTGATCCTTCGCGGTTTGCTCCACCGGTCTCCTTCGTAAACCCGGTAGTCAAGGTGGTTGTACAAGGGGGGCAACAACGGGTCTCCGGTCCGGTAAAAAACATAGACCCGGTTCCTTCGGTCCACTTGGAGAAGGGGGGACCAGTTAAGGGTATACCAGGTGAGTCGGCCAGCCTCGTTCTCTTCACCTTGAGGATTTTTCACATGCCCCCATGGCATATTCTCCCCTTTTTCTTTTCCTTTAGTTCCCAAGATGATTTTCAACCTCCGGAACGGAAGGGTGTTATAAAGTATGTCTGGCGGGGCAGGACACATCCATTTCTCGCCATCAAAGAACCGGACGTGGATATCGCGCATGGTATGGATCTCGGAAAGCTGGTTGGAGGCGCGAACCCACGCCACCCAGATGTTCCCGTCCATATCCTCTATTAAATCCGGGCAGGAGTCCCAGCGACCGCTCCGGGTCACGCGCATCTCCGGACCAAGCTCGCCGTCCGGGGTCAAAAGGCGCATATAGATGTCGTATTGGCCGCCCCGGTAGGCGTCCCATGCCACGGCAACCGAGCCCCGGTGTTTTCCTTCCTTTCGCGTCACGATCACACGGGGCCGGAAGTTCATGCCGGACTCGCTGATTTTGACAGGTTCTTTAGCGTCGGACCCATCGAACTTTATCAGCTTGACGGACCCGTCGGCCCAGTCCTCGTACACGATCCAGGTTTGGTTGGTATCAGGCCCCAGGGCCACGTCCGGATGCAAGGCAAGGCTCTTTTGTTCGGTCTTTCCATTCCCTCCGAGGCATGCCTGGGATTTCTCCCCAGTTACGACTATGGGCTCAGACCACCTTTCCCCGTCCGTGGTCCAGGCGGCAAATATTCTCCAGGCCCTGGTCTCGGGATGACACCCGCACCAGGTAACGCAGACCCGACCGTTGCCGGCGTCAATCCTGGGATCAAGCTTGGCGTCGAGAGTCCCGCCGCTGACATTAACCGGGTCGCTATAGTTTCCGCCGCGCTTCTTCATCTTCACCCTGACCGAATCCACCGCATGGGTAACCCGGGTCGGGCCCCATTGCGTGTCCAGGTCTTTGACCTCCAAATCCACCTGGAGATAACTAAGCCACATGCGCCCGCTCTCTTGGTCGAAAATCATCCTCGCCATGCGAGTGAAAGTCCCCTCGAAATTTTCCTTAGCTTTCATCTCGATATTTCTCCTTTCTCGGCATAATCACCCGAAGGCCGAAAGGCGAGGTAAGGATGCTCGCCTTCTTAATGTGCAGCGGCATGATGAAAGAGACTTTTCTTCTCTTCATTTATTTCCCTCATTTCGACGGTCTCATCGGTCTCAATCATCTCCAGCCCCCTTTGTAACGGAAAAAAAGTATTTTTTTCGGACATACACAACTATTAGAAATATGCCGATAAATGTCAGAACTAACGCGATTGATTCGGGCTGGAGAATGTCTGCAAGCGAGTTTATCTGCTCGATCTTCTTCACCGCCAGCAGCACGCCCAGAAGCCAGGGAGTAATGCCTAATAAATTGCCGATGATGTAATCCCTGGTCTTGATGCCGGTGGCCCCGATGAGCCAGTTCAGCGGCGGAAAAAGGAACAGTATCATCCGCAGAAAGCACATGGTGATAATGCCGTCCTTTTCAAAGCGCTCGTTGAATTTTTGGAGAATACTCGTCTCCAGTTTGGGTTTGAAATAGTCCTGTAGAAAAAACCTGGAGATCAAGAAGGTGCAGGTGGTCCCCAATCCGCAGCCGGCCCAGGTCAGGAAAAATGCCAGCCAGAACCCATAGACCATTCCTCCCAGCACGACCACGACTATCTCCGGCATGTGAAGGAGCGGGGCGGCCGCGGAGACCATCACGAATAACGGAGGGCCATAGGGCCTATGGGCAACCTCCGTAGCCGAATCGGCAAGACCATGGAGCTTTGAAAAGCTGAGCGTGTCCCTGACCTGCGGGATGTGAGAGACAATAATTATTATCACTATTATCAGGATAAAAGCCGACAGTTTGATATAATTTATCTTGGATGGTTTGGTTTTTTTTGTTTTATTCATCAATAGTATCCCCATTCCTCGACGGCCTCGGCCATGGCCTTGACGTTCTCGGCTTTCGCGTTGGCCGGGATCGAGCAGCCCGAAGAAAGAATAAAGCCCCCGCCGCGCCCCGCTCCCTCGATCAGTCTCTTGCAATACCGCAATACCTCGTCTCTGGTCCCGAATGCCAGGAGTCTGGCCGGTACGTCGCCCATGATGCACATGCGGCCGCCCAGAGCTTCCTTGGCCTTGAACATATCCGTGTCTCCATCAAGTTCAAGGATGCATGATTGGGGAGGGAGCTTTTTTAACATCGGAAACGCTCCTTGCCAATTCGTGTCGCAGTGAAGCATGACCGTTATTCCATGGTCCTTGGCGAAATTCACGTAATAGTTCAGCGACGGCCACACGAACTCTTCAATGTGCTTGGGCGAGATCATGGCCGGAGACGACCGGGCGAGGCCGATGAAAATGCGGGGAACGCCCACCAGTTTCGCCATCCTCACCGCGACCGGCGCCATGTCTTCGTGCATCCGTTTGCAGGCGGCCTTGACTTTTT
Organism: uncultured Desulfobacterales bacterium; assembly: GCA_964440795.1. GTDB lineage: Bacteria > Desulfobacterota > Desulfobacteria > Desulfobacterales. The sequence continues at coordinate 11,968 of CAYTTQ010000059.1, forward strand.
CCGGCCGGTCGAAAAGGTCCATGGCAAATTCCTGCATGCTTCGGCCCAACGAGAACATGTCAAAGGGCATCCGGAAGTAGCCACCAACCGCCATAACCGCGCCAGCCTCCTCGATCATCTTGCGGTCACGGCGTAATGCGAATAACGTCCTCAACATCCGCCGGCCGAACCTGAAGCCCTTCAGTTCCGGGTAAAGCTTCCGCCTTACATGCGCGGCGAACTTGATCGCGCCGATTTCAAGAAGGAGGTCGTAGTCTTCAGGCTTTAAAACTTCCTTTTCGTCGAACTGGTGGATCTCGTTTTCGGGAAGGTCTTTGCCGGGAATTTTCACGCGCACCGGGACCCCGGTCTTGAGCAGCATCTCGTTGGCCGTATCCGCGGGGAAAGTCATGTCCCAGGGACCGAGATCGTTCATGGTTTTTAGAACGGCGCTAATTCGTTTCTTCCCGTCCGTCATTAACTGCGCGTTGGTGATCCCGGCGTAGGTCGCCGCGTAATGGTCCAAGAGCGGCGCCAGCGGGACACGATCGGGCGCCTCAAGCGCCGTAACCGCGGCGATTCTCTCCCGCGAATTCATCGCCTTCCCGCCGGGACCGGCGCCATTTCTCGGGCCACGGCTTCCCTCAGTTTTTCGGACATCTCCTTCTCGACCGTGCGGTATCCGGGGTCTCCGGCCAGGTTATGCATTTCCAGGGGATCATTCACAAGGTCGTACATCTCGTATTCTTCTTCCATGTCGGGATCGAAGTAGCGGGCGAACTTGTAGCGGCCGTCGAAAATGGCGCGGACCTGCATGGGGACGCCCTTAAAAGGCGACAAGTGGTCAAGGAGATGTTGAGTTACCCTGCTGTCCGATTGCAGATTGCTTCCCAGCCCCCAGGCCATAAGAATGTGGTCGTTTACATTCAAATCAGAATTGCCGGTGATGACGGGGGCGAGGCTTTTGCCGGGCAGATGATCAACCGTAGCCTTGATGCCGGCAAGATCGAGCAAGGTTGGATGGAAGTCAACCGTATGGGCGAGCGCGCTTGTCTCGGTTCCGGCCGGGACGCGGCCGGGCCAGCGGACAATGAGCGGGACCTGGATGTTCTCGTGATAGGCGAAAGGGCCCTTCCCCGTCAGCCGATGCGAGCCGGCCATTTCGCCATGATCCGAAACAAACACCACTATCGTATCTTCAGCAAGTCCCAAGCGGTCCAGAGCCTCGAGGAGCCGGGCGATCTCCATGTCCACCATCTTAGTGACGTGGTAATAAAAGTCGAGGTACTGTAGCCAGGCCCGGTCGCGCATTTTGGGGTCCATGGCCTTGAGGATTTTGCCCACTCTTGTTTGCCAGATTTTTTGCGCCCGGGGTTTGCCTTCCAGGTCGTCGTCGAAATTGTCCGGCAGCCGGTCGAAGATATCGGGCACGAAGTGATGAGGAATGGATTGTCGAGGCCAAAACATCACGTCGTGAGGGTTGATGAAGGAGCAGGTGAGGAACCAGGGCGACTTTGCTCTTCCGTTCTGTTCGAGCCATTGGAGGGCCCGGTCCGCGAACTTGGAATCGTATTTAATTCCTTCCCGCGGCATTCCGTGCCGGTCTGGGCCTTGCCACTCTTCGAAACCATAAGGCGCAAGGCCGACCTCCTGGTAGTCCTTCTTTTCGGTTAAATGCCATTTGCCAAAATAAGGCGTGCGATATCCGGACTGCTGAAAATGATGCCCAAGAGTCATGAAAGAGGGATCAAGGCTGTCCGCGCCCACGCGCTGCAGTCCGACGTTAAAGAACACTCCGTGTTGAGGCAGATGCAGCCCGGTGAAAAGGGTGGCGCGGCTTGGCGAGCAGGGGACCGCGCTGGTGAAGTGGTTGGTGAAGCTCAGGCCCTGGCTCCGGAGTTTTTCGATTCCGGGAATGCGGCAATCCTGCGGGAACCAACATCGTTCCCGCCACTGGTCAACGAGGATCAGGAGGATGTTGGGTCTTTTGGTTTCCGCGGCGGACGCCGTGAGGCCCGAAGCCGCCAGACCGAGGCCCGCGGCCGCGGAACCCGCGGTCTTGACAAATTCGCGGCGGCCGAGTATTCCTGATTTTTTATCGTTGATCTTCCTCATGATTACATCTTCTTTGCTTCCGCCTCTTTTAGTTTTTCCGCCATCTCCTTTTCCAGGGCCCGGTATCCCGGGTCTCCGGCCAGGTTATGCATTTCCAGGGGATCATTCACAAGGTCGTACATCTCGTATTCATCGTCCAGGCCGAGATCGAAGTAGCGGGCGAATTTGTGGCGTCCGTCGTGGATGGCCCGGACCTGGTGGGGGGGTCTTTGGGAGGGGTCCTTTCCGCGGATGATAAAGCCGGCGAAAGTCGAGTTCAGATTGAAGTTGAAGCTCATGAGCGCGTGTTGGTTTATTTCATTGCCCGGGTCGGCGATCAGGGGGGCCAGGCTCCGCCCGGGCAGGTGGTCCACGGTGTTCGGGACCCCGGCCAGATCGAGCATGGTATGGAAGATGTCCACGCTCTGGGTGAGGGCTTTGGTCTCGGCGCCGGCGTCAATGCGGCCGGGCCAGCGCGCGACCAGGGGCACGTTGTTGTTCTCCTGATAGACAAAAGGGCCCTTGGACTGGAGCATGTGCGAGCCGCACATCTCGCCGTGGTCCGAGGTGAAGATCACAATGGTGTTGTCGGCGAGTCCGAGATGATCAAGCGAGTCGAGGACGTTGCCGATCTGTTCATCCACCTTCCGGGTCAGGTAATAATAGAAATCAATATACTCGCGCCAGGCTTTTTCCGGCTGGTCCGGCGTCATTCCCATAAATTTCCCGAACCCGTCCTGGTACTGCTTCTGAATCCGGGGCTTGCCCTCGAGCGAGTCGCGGAAGTTATCCGGCAACTGGTCGCAGACGTCCGGGACCATGAGGGGCGGCACGTCGAACCTTTTGTACCAGCAGATGTCATGGGGATTGATGAGAGAACAGGTAAGGAACCAAGGTCCCTTGTCGCCTTCATGTTCAAGCCAGCGCGCGGCCTGACGGGCGAACCGGCCGTCATGGAGCAAGCCCTCCAGCGCCACCCCGTCGCGGGACGGCCCGCGCCAATCCTCGAAGCCGTATGCGGTCAGACCCTTTGCCAGGTAATCTCTGGTGTTTGTAAGATGCCATTTTCCGAAATAGGGCGTTCGGTATCCGGCCTGCCTGAAAACGTGTCCCAGGGTCGGAATCGAGGGGTCGAGACTCGGGGTGCCGCCGATGGGGTCAATGTTCCCCTGGACGCCGTGCTGGGGGAGGTGCAGCCCGGTGAACAGGCAGGCCCGGGCGGGCGAACAGGGGACCGCGCAAGTGAAATGATTGGTGAAACTCAAACCTTCCCGGCGCAGCCGGTTCACCGCCGGGCTCGCCCCGTCGTCCGGGAACCAGCGCCGTTCCCGCCATTGATCCACCAGGATAAGCAACACGTTGGGTTTTGCGCCGGCTTGGGCGGAGCGGGCAAGCGCTCCGCCCGCGGTCATTCCGGCCGCGGCCGCGCCTGCGGTTTTAACGAAATTGCGTCGGTTGATAAGGGTAGTCATTTGTCATCTCCTTTCCACGAATCCTTCATTCGGCGTTTGAGGTCGTTGTAGATCACCCAGCGGGTGAAGTCCGGGCTCAAGCGTTGCAGCTTTTCCATGATAACGGCGAGCGGTGAAACCACAATCGTGGCCTTGTTCTTCTCGACGCCCCTGATGATGATATCCGCGCATCTGCCCACGTCGAACGGCTTGGGCATGGCGCTGGTCCCCTTCTCGCGGTCGAGGCCGATGAGCTTGGCGTTGTCGTAGATGGGCGTATTAATAAAACCGGGACAGACCACGGTGACCTTGACGCCGCGCTCCGCGGCTTCCTGGCGCAGGGCATGGGACAGGCCGACCACGCCGTACTTGCTGGCGGTGTAGGAAATCTCAAGCGGCGCCGGGATCAGGCCCGCCAGGGACGCGGTGTTGACGATGTGTCCGAAGCCCTGCTTGACCATCACCGGGTAGGCTGCGGCCACCCCGTGGATCACGCCGTAGAGGTTGATGCCGACCACCCGATGCCATTCCTCGATGGGGTGCTCCTCGGTCCGGCTGAACACCGCCACGCCGGCGTTGTTGAACATGTAATCCAGCCGGCCGTGTTCCGAGACCACCTCGTCCACCAGTCTCTTGACCGCCTCGAAATCGGTGACATCCAGCTTCACCGCCCTGGCCTTGCCGCCGCTGTCCGCTATGTCCTTGGAGGTTTGTTCGGCCAGTTCCTCATTCACATCCGCAAGGATCAGATTGGCCCCCCGGCGGGCAAGCTGATGGGCCACCTCCCGGCCGATGCCGGAGGCGCCGCCGGTGATAATTGCGGTTTTCTCTTTGAAGAT
>CAYTTQ010000060.1:0-16021 GCA_964440795.1 uncultured Desulfobacterales bacterium
GGTACGCATTGGTGAGACCTTGAAATCATGGCCTCATTTGTTAAACTTCCTGCGCGAGCCTAACCCTTTGAAATGGTAATGTCATGTCTCAAAGACGTCCTCGGGTGATTGTGATCGCGGGTCCCACCGGCGTTGGGAAAACCGCTTCCGCCGTGGCTTTGGCCGCGCCCATCGGTGGCCACATTGTCAGCGCCGACGCCATGCAGGTTTACCGGGGGATGGATGTGGGTACCGCCAAACCGACGCCGGACGAAAAGGCACTGGCGACTCATCATCTCATCGATGTAATCAAACCCGATGAACCCTTTGATGTCGCCTGCTTCGTTTCCCGAGCTCGGCAGGTAATAGAACGGCTTGATGTAAAGGGGGTGCCGATTTTCATCGTCGGCGGGACCGGCTTATATATCAAGGCCCTCCTTCAAGGACTGTTTGATCCCGGACGCAACGGTCACAACCGGCAGGTTCGCAAGAGATTAGAAGCCGAGAAAGAGAGTCTCGGTCCGGCAGCTCTATATGAAAGACTTTGCCGCGTAGACCCGGTAGCGGGATCCAAACTCCATCCCAACGACGTCTTTCGCGTGATTCGGGCATTGGAAGTCTACGAAAGTACGGGCCGACCCATCTCGGCCTATCACCGGCAACACGGGTTTTCAGACCGGCCCTATCGGGCGTTGAAAATCGGCCTGTACATGGATCGACAAAGCCTCTATGACCGCATCGACCGGCGGGTTGAACAGATGCTTGAAATGGGGCTGTTGGCCGAAGTCCAAGCACTACTTGACCAGGGATATGGACGGGAACTCAAATCAATGTCATCCATCGGATACCGCCATATGGCCATGTATTTGCGAGGTGAAATTTCTTGGGACGATGCCGTGGGAACCCTTAAACGCGATACGCGACGGTACGCCAAAAGGCAGCTTACCTGGTTCAGGGCCGATTCCGAAATGCAGTGGATCGAGCCAAGCCGGATTGAGGAAAAGCAGTGGGAAATACGTTCCTTCTTGACAACCTAGGGGATGGGTCCTAGGGTGCGGTGGCGGTGGATTTGGGCATTAACCCGAGCTGTAAGGCGTGCCTACAGGCAGGTGCATGAGTGGCAACCTCTGATTCACAAAGACTGCGGCGTTTGCTGGGATTGTTTTCCGGGGATGACAAATTGCTTATTGTCATCAATGCGGACCCGGATGCCATGGCGAGCGCTATGGCCCTCAAAAGGTTATTGTGGCGGCAGGCCGCCAACATTTCCATTGCCCACGTAAACGAAATCAGCCGTCCGGACAACTGGGCGATGATTCGGCTGGTAAAGCTGAATCTTTCTCCTTTGTCCGCGGTGGAAGTGGGTGCCTTTTCGCGTTTTGCCATTGTGGATTCACAACCCAGGCATCATGACGGCTTTCAGGGGATCGATTTCGACATCGTCATTGATCACCACCCCGACAGCGGCATAAAGGCCCCCTTCGTAGACATTCGGCCCGAATACGGCGCCGTGTCTACGATTATGACTAAGTATTTGCGGGCTGCGAAGATTAAACCGTCCGTCCGGCTGGCCACTGCCCTGTTCTATGGCGTAAAGACGGATACGAGCAACTTTGAACGACAGGTGGTCCTGGACGACGTGAACGCCTTTCAATTCCTCTTTCGATATGCCAACGTGCAAATGGCCAGGCGAATTGAGGAAGCCGAACTCAGCCTCGAGTCGCTCAGCTACTACCAAAAGGCCTTAAGAGGTATGCGGGTCAAACGGCACCGCGCGTATGTGCATCTCGGACCCGTTGGAAGTCCCGATATCTGCGTGTCCATCGCCGATTTCTTTATGAAAGTACACGATGTCGTCTGGTCGATTGTTTCGGGGACATGCCAAGGACGGCTGGTTATCATTGTGCGAAATGATGGTTTTCGAAAGGACGCGGGAAAACTGCTTTCGAAGGCCTTTGGAGAGAAGGGGTCGGCCGGCGGGCACAAGACCATGGCCCGGGCGGAGATACAGCTGAAGAATTTAGAGGGCGTGGTCAATTATAAAAATGCCAAGGCGGTTTCAGACTGGATTTTCCATTCCTTAGCAGAAGGGACTTAGGGTTCTGTGTCACTCAGGAGATCTCTGATCGTGGCGATTTCGTCTCTGAGTTCCTGCATGGTCAGCCTTTCTTTAGATTGGGCGTCGGGGTCCGGGGCGGATTTTTTTCCGCGCTCTTTCAAGTGTTGCTTGGCCCCGGCAATGGTATACCGCCTGCTGTAAAGCAGGTCTTTGATTTCCAAAACCGCCTCGATATCTTGTTTTCGGTAAAGTCGCTGGCCCGAACGTGACCGGGACGGTCTGATCCCTTGAAACTCGGTTTCCCAATACCGCAATACATAAGGTTCCACGCCGGTCAACTCGCTTGCCTCTCCGATCCTGAAATAGCGCTTGTCAGGGATTTCCGGTTTTGAGCGATTCATTGACAAGTTCCTTGAGGGCCGGGCTTGCCTTAAAGGTGACCGTCTTTCTGGGAGGCACAACAAGGCTATCGCCGGTTTTCAAATTCCTGGCCTTTTGCGCCTTCCTTTTTTTCACCGAAAAAGTCCCAAAGGTTGAAATGGTTACGGTCTCATTACCAACCAAGGCGCCCGCGATCTCATCAAGCGTTGTATCCACCAACAGGGCCGTTTCCCGTTTCGAAAAACCGACTTTTTCGTGGAGCGCCTCCACGATATCCCGTTTGTTCATTCTTTTATCCCGCCGGGAAAGGCAAATCCGTTTAGTCTGAGGGAAGCTCGGCCTTAAATCGATCCAATATCTTTCGGGTAATGGTTTCGTGTACCTTGTTGACCTCTTCGTCCGTGAGACTTCTTTCGTGCGAACAATAGGTTAACCGCAAGGCCACACTCTTTTTGTCATCCGGGACCGGGGCGCCTTTGTACACATCGAATATCCGAACGTTTTCAATAAGATCATTGTCTTGCGGTTCAATAAGATCGAGTATCTCCCGGACCTGGATCTGATTATCAAGGATGAGCGCAATGTCTCTTGTCGTGGACGGGAATCTGGAAATGGGTCGGGCACGACTGCGCAACGCCACCAGTCCCGCCAGGGTTCCAAAGTCGAGTTCAAAACAGAAGGTGTCTTGCTTCAGTTCAAACTGTTTTAGTACCTTGGGAGCGATGCGTCCCACCACGCCCAAGGGTTTTTCTTGAGCTGACACCTCGGCTACCGAACCTGCCTGGTAATAAGGATACCGATGATCGGTGGGAACCGTAAAGCGTAACTTCCCGATATTGAGTGCGCCGGCAAGGGCTTCTACGATTCCCTTGATGTCGTAAAAATCGGCTTTTTCTTCTTTTGTATGCCAGGTCCTTTCTTGTCGGCATCCTGTCCATAGGGCGGAAACCATCTCCCGTTCAGTGGGAAGTGGCTGCTGTGGGTGATCAAAAAATGTCTTGCCCACTTCATAGAGTCTGAGGTTCGGATTTTGCTGAGTCGTGTTTTGAAGCATGGCCCCGAAAAGGCCGGGTAGCAATGACGTCCTCATCACATCTTGAGCTTCCGTCAAGGGATTGAGAATGGACACCATTTGTCTTCGGTCATCGTTGTCCGCAAGTAACAGCCTGTTGCAGGCGTCACTTCCTATGAAGCTATAGGTGATAATTTCCGAAAAACCGCAACCGGAAAGAATTTGTTTGACCCGCCTTCGGATTTGCAAAGTTCGATTTTGTTTTCCCCCCACCATTTGATTGGCCGGATGGGTGGTGGCGATATTGTTGTATCCACTCAGGCGGGCCACCTCTTCCATGAGGTCTTGCGGCCGTTCTAAGTCGACCCGAAAGGACGGGGGAGTCACTTTCAACCGGTCTTTGTCCATCGGGACCGATTTTAGTTCCACGCGGTTTAAATAGTCTGATATTGCGTCCTGCTGGAACCGGGTGCCGAGTAGACGATTGGCGGCCTCAACACTCAATTCTATTTCGGTATCCGGGATTTCCCTCGGGTAGTTGTCGATGATACCCTGTGCCGTCTTGCCTCCTGCCAGGTCACAAATGAGTTGAGCCGCCCGGTCTGCCGCCCTGATTACCCCCCGGGGGTCGACGCCCCTTTCGAATCGGTAAGATGATTCCGTGCTCAGCCCCAGTCTTTTCGCTGTCCGCCGGATGGTGGTGGGCCGAAAATAAGCACTTTCAATAAGCACGTTGCGGGTGTCGTCTTCGATTTCCGACTCCAGCCCACCCATGATTCCCGCCAACGCAACAGGGCCCTTGCCGTCACATATCATCAATGCTTCGTCAGGGAGTTTGCGTTCGATTCCGTCCAAAGTCGTGAAGACCTGGCCTTCCCTGGCCGTGTCCACAACGATACGGCCTTCGGACAACCGGTCAAAATCGAAGGCATGTAGGGGTTGTCCCATTTCCATGAGCACGAAATTGGTCACATCGACCACATTGTTGATGGCGCGCAATCCAATCGAATTCAACCGATCTTGAAGCCAAAAGGGAGAGGGCTGAACCTGAAGTTCCGAAACGAGTCTCGCTGCGTACCGGGGGCAGTGGTAGGGGGCCCGTATCGTCACCGAGGCGAGTCCATCAATGGATACCGAGTCCTCGGACAATCCGATGTCGGGAAGCCGGAGGGGGGTTCCGGTGATGGCGGCCACCTCTCTAGCCACACCGATGACATTGAGACAATCAGGCCGGTTCGGCGTCAGGTCGAATTCGATCACCGGGTCTGATAAGTTCAGGGCGGAAGGCAGCGGGCTCCCCGGGGTCAGGGGTGTCGGAAGGACGAAGATGCCCGAGGCGTCGGAACCCAGGCCCAATTCGGCCTGTGAACACAGCATCCCTTCGGAGATCTCACCGCGAATCGATCCGGCCTCGATTGAGCCGACACCGGGAAGCTGGGTGCCCGGGAGGGCAACCGGTACCCGGTCGGTCTCTTTCATGTTGGTCGCGCCGCACACGATCGATTTTTCACCGGCCCCCGTATCCACCTTACACAGGACAAGCTTGTCCGCATGGGGGTGAGGCTTGATCTCCAAAATCCGGCCCACCACAACCCCCGTCAAATAGGCGTATCTGTCGGTTATTCCCTCTACTTCGAGGCCCGCCATGGTGAGGGCGTCCGCCAGATCCGTTATATCGCGGTCTATGTCAATATAGTCTGTGAGCCAACTAAGACTGACTTTCATCGGTTTCCGATTTCACGTGCCTGAAGGTGAGGGGCCTAAAACTGGTGTAAAAACCTGACATCGTTTTCGTAGAATTTTCGGATATCATCGATGCCGTATTTGAGCATGGCTATCCGCTCTATGCCCATGCCGAACGCAAACCCGGTGTAGCGGTTTGTGTCGTAATTTACCATCTCAAAAACCGCTGGATGGACCATTCCTGCACCCAAGACTTCAAGCCAACCGGTATGGGAACAAACCCGACACCCCTCCCCGCGGCAAATCACGCACTGGATGTCGACCTCGGCGCTCGGTTCCGTAAAGGGGAAAAAACTGGGCCTAAATCGCAGACTGGTTTGATCATCAAACATCTGATGGACAAAGGTGGTCAGAGTCCCTTTAAGATCACCGAAAGAGATGTCTTCTCCTACCATCAACCCTTCCACTTGATGAAACATGGGCGTGTGAGAGACATCGGAGTCGACCCGATAAACTTCACCCGGGGCGATGATACTTACCGGCGGAGGCTGTTTTTCCATAACTCGGACTTGAATGGGTGAGGTGTGAGTTCGCAAGACGACATCATCGGAGACATAAAACGTGTCCTGCATGTCCCGAGCGGGATGGTCTTTTGGGATATTGAGCGCTTCGAAATTGTAGTAATCGAGTTCGACACTTGGACCTTCCACGATTTGAAACCCCAAGCGAATAAAAATGTCGAAGGTCATGTCTCTCACCCGGGTAACCGGATGAAAATGCCCCACCGGAAAGCTTCTGCCGGGAAGAGTGATGTCCAAAGACTCCGCGGTGCCCGCCGGACCGGCCTCGATGGCGACTGTGGCCTTATTGAAGGCCTTTTCGAGCCGCTCTTTGATCTCGTTGGCGAGCTTGCCCACCTCGGGGCGCATGTCCGGGGGGACCGATGAAATCTGCCTAAGGCATAAGGTCACCGCCCCTTTGCGGCCCAGATATTTGGTCTTCAACAGACTGATTGCCTGGGGCGTGTCGGCTGATTCCAATGCGGTCAAGGCCTCTTGCTCTATTTGTTCAAGTTCGTCTTTCACTTGAGGTATTATCCAGCGTTCCGAGAATCGATAATCATGAATGGAACTTGTTTCGGAGCATCGCGCGGTCTTTGTACACCCGTCCTGCCCGCTGGACATCCACGGGTTCTCCTCGACGCTCAAAGAAGAATCCCGCCTGGGCGGGATACGAAATAGCCTTCTGCGGAAGGCCCGGTCCTAATAATTTACGGTGTTAGGGCAATCCCTAGCCAGTTGCTGTGACCATGGAGGCCAATCGGGAAAAACCTTGGGGATCCGACACCGCCAACTCGGCCAGGATCTTCCGATCAAGTTCTACACCCAGTTGTTTCAGTCCATGCATGAAATGGCTATAAGCCATCCCGTTGATGCGGGCCGCCGCGTTGATCCGAGCGATCCACAGCCGACGAAAGTCTCGCTTGCGGGTCCTTCGGTCTCGGTAAGCATATTGCTGGGCCTTGTCCACGGCGTCGGATGCTGTTCGAAATAACTTGCTCCGTCCCCCGCGGTATCCTTTTGCCAATTTCAGCAGTCTCTTGCGCCTTCGCCTGGCCTTAAATCCTCTCTTCACACGCATGTTTTGCTTCCTCCTATTACTGCAAATCACCTATACATAGATGATAACCGAACATACTTTGGGGTCAAGTTATCCTTGCATGCTCGCTTATCATGCATACGGGATAAGACGCTTGACCATTGCCGAGTTGTTCTTGTCTATGACCCCGCTCTTTCTCAGGCTCCGTTTTCGCTTTCTGGATTTTTTGGTTAAGATGTGATTGGCATATGATTTCGAGTAGACCACTTTTCCTTTGCCGGTTACCTTAAACCGCTTGGCAGCGCCCCTGTTGGTTTTCATCTTAGGCATTGCTTTTTCTCCTATATATAAAAAAATTCCGATACCCAAACGGGTTACGATTCCTTTAAAAACGATCCTGTCGATCGAACGGATCCCCGCTTCGCCTGTCAGCCCTTAGCAACGTGCTTCTCTAGTCCCGAAAGCAAACCTCATGAGTCCACGAAGGGCTGCACAAACAGCTCTTTGCCCGTTACCGAGAGGCGCACAAGCCCTATACGATTGCTCCCACACTCATGAAGCCGGTGCCAAGAGCTATGGTGCCAAGAGCTATTACGAAGCAGCGTCTTTAGAAGCTATTTCTGCTGGGCGAGAACCATGAACATCTGACGGCCTTCTCTTCTGGCCTGTTGTTCTACAACAGCGACGTCAGCGGTCTTTTCAACGATTTCCCTGAGAAGCTCCGCACCCTGATCAGTGTAGACCATCTCTCTGCCCCTGAACATCAAAGAAACCTTTACCTTGTCTCCGCTTTCCAGGAAACGCTTTATGTGTCGCAGTTTGACCTCCAGATCGTGTTCGCCGGTATTCGGGCGAACTTTCACTTCCTTGATCTGGTAGGTTGCCGAGCGTTTCTTGGCTTCCTGAAACTTCTTGCTTTGCTGGTATTTGTACCGGCCGTAGTCCATGACGCGACAAACCGGCGGGTTTGCCTGTGGGGCAACCTCCACGAGATCGAGGCCGGCCGAACCGGCCGTTTCCAAGGCTTGTTGTCGGGATACGACCCCTACCTGATTGCCGTCTTGATCTATGAGCCGGACTTCTCTCGCTCTAATTTTGTGATTTACGTTAATGCGTTTAGCTATCTGGTTCACCTCCCTGGCTTAGTTAGTGTCCACCTTGATTATGAGTGTCCACTATGTATTTGTTATGTGGAATCGCAAGTTTAATAACATTTTTTCTTAATACCATAAAATTCAACACAAATGCAAGGATTGTCAGCGGTTAACCCATAAAGATAGGGCGCCTAGACAAATGGGCCGATAAGGGCAGGCCGAGGTAGGGCTTGCCTTTCATCCGGGGGTTAATCTCGGCCAGGAGTTCAGCCACAGTCATCTTTCTTTGGGAGCCGTCCCGTGTCCGAACGCTGGCAGTACCTTCAGCAACTTCCTTTGCCCCCATGACCAGGATATAGGGAACCCATTCCTTTTCCGCCTCTCGTATCTTTCGTCCCATGCTGATATCCCGGTCGTCGAAGTCTGTTCGACAGGGGAGTTGGGCCAATAAGCCCTGGCAATGGTCATCAAATTTCTCAGAAACAGGGATGATCCGAACCTGTGTGGGGGCGAGCCAAAAAGGAAATGCGGCCTTTTGGCCTTTTTTCATTTTTATGGCCTGGGATTCGAGGATAGCGTAAAGCACTCGGTCGATTGACCCGGACAGGGAGGCGTGGAGCAATAATGGGTGTTGCCTGTTTCCGTGGCTGTCGACATAGGTGATATCAAAGCGTTCGGTATTTTCAACATCGATTTGCACTGTAGACAAACATGCAGCCTTGTCCAGGGCGTCGATAAAATTGAACTCAAGCTTTGCCACAAAATAGAAAAAACGCTTATCCCAAAATTCAACCAGTGCCGGGCGGTCACACCTCGATACCAGATCTTCGACAAAGGCCTCATTGGATTCAGCAAAATCCTTCACGCATCGTATGGCCACTTCGAATTCGAGCCCGAACCCCTCCATACATCGGATGGCCAAATCGACTTGCCGTGTGAATTCTTCCTTGGCCTGTTCCATGTCCTTGGCCAGTGTATGGAGGTCTGGCATGGTAAAGGTTCTGAGACGCTTAAGGCCGGCAAGTTCTCCGGACTGCTCCCTTCTGAACGAATAATGAGTCAATTCGTAGAGTTTCGAGGGAAGGTGGTTGTGGGAGATCTGCATGTCGTGTTGGATGAGATATTGACCAAAGCAGGCGGCAAAGCGCAGGAAATATTCCTTCTCGTCTGAAAGCAACACATATTGCCGGGCGGGAAACCGCTGAAGGTATGAATGCAGCTTGGGGTGCTGATAATCGTACATGATAGGGGTTTCTACCTGCATTCCCCCATATTCGGACACCAGGTTGCCCACATACGTTTCCGCCAGCCGTTTCATCAGTTGGCCCTTCGGATACCACCGAAAGTTTCCCGGGTCCGACCCCGGTTCGTAGTCCACCAGTTCCATCCGGCGCATTAACTCAATATGAGGGGGCGGTTTGTCGGAGATTCGACTTCCCGCCGATTCGTACTGAAACAACTTCTTGAGATTGGGTCGTTTCTTAAACGGAAAATCCTTGGCGGGACCATGGTATTCCAGCCCTTCCCCCGCTCCTATGATGACCCACTCCGAGGCGAGTTTCTTCTCGGCCTTAACGGCCTCGGATTCTTCCTCCGGCGCTTCCTGTTCAGCTGCGGTGGACGGCGTAATTGTCTTTGACAATTCCGAAAGGGGATGCCCCTTACACGAGATATCAAAAGCCTTGTAGTACCCGAATGGGGCTCGGGTGAGGGCGACCCCGTCTTGGGACTTCAACCGCCGGCAAATCTCATCGAGTAATCGTACGGCTACCCGGGGAGAACACAAAGAACTGGAGAGATGAGCATAAGGGTAGACGACAAACGTGTTGATCCCGAGCTGGCTGGCCAGGCCTGATATCTCGTTGGTAACCTGATCCGCTACAGAGGAGACACCTTTTTCGTCTCCCTTTTCAGCGGCCATGAATGCTACCAGGGCTTCGCCCACCTCACCTTCGGAACCGGCCTTTTCCAGTTCGGAAGGCACTGCCGCCGAGGTTTTTTCCGTTACCCGGAAAGAAAATTTGTCCGCGTGGATGAGTAATATTCGCATACCAAGACTACAAAAGGCATCTGAAAGCACATCTTCCCAGATGCCTTCTCTCTATGACCGAAATTGCTACACGAGCCGCCTTACGATCGATAAGGCATTGTCCTGCGGCTTAGCACCCAAATTCATAAAATGAATTCAAAACGTTTACTATCCCCATATTTCCACTCAAGCAGTAAACGTTACAATCATGACCCAAAAAAGTCAAGTGTTTGCTTGAGTTTTCAAAAATACGAAGATAGCATGGGGTTTGATCAAGTGTCCCAATATAGGCAACCACATGCGATAATATTGGGACAAAGGCCCCATGCCGGAGGTGACTTTGCGACGTTGGCCCCTTTTTCTCTACGAGCGATTGTGGCGCGTAGCCATACCCTTGCTCAGGTTGAATTCCCGATTGTCGACTGGGTTTGAACAGCGTACGCTACAGAGGGGTTTGTCGCCTGCGGACATTTGGATTCAGGCGGCTTCTGCAGGTGAGGCCTACCTGGCCTTGCTGTTGCTGAACGGATTGCGCTTCCCAAGGCCAACCCGAGTATTGATGACCTCAAGCACCCAACAAGGGTTGGACACCATTCGAAACGGGCTCAGGAAAAGGGACCTCAAGAATACGTCGGTGTCCGCTGCCTACTTTCCTTTCGACGCCCCCACTGTGATGGGGCGGGCGGTGGATCATGTCCTGCCCAAGGTTATGGTCCTGGTCGAGTCTGAGATCTGGCCCGGCCTTCTTGATGCCTTGGGCCGCCGGTCCTGCCGGTCCTTAATCGTGAATGGCAGGATCACGGAAAGGAGCTTACGCAGGTACCGCTTGCTGCCCGCCTTTTGGCCAAACTTTGCTCCGGATAAAGTCCTCGCGGTGTCCCCAGGGGATGCGAGGCGGTTCAAGCGATTGTTCGCCGCCGGCCGCGTGGAAACCATGTCTAATATGAAGTTTGACCGGATTACATCTGATTCCGGAGATTTCAAAGGGGGACAGATCCCGGCAAACCTGATTGATCCGGCCATTCCTTTTGTCGTTCTGGGCTCTATTCGAAGGCAAGAAGAGCCGATGGTAGGCTGGATGATCAAAAGGCTGTTCCAAGAACGTCAAGATGCCATCGTGGGTCTGTTCCCGCGGCACATGCATCGTATCTCCCACTGGGAAAAGAAACTTCAACGCCTGGGAGTTCGATGGCGGTTGCGTTCTGAATGTAAAGAGCCGGTCCCACCGAACACAGCCGTTTTATGGGATGTATTCGGCGAGTTACCCGCCGCCTACTCTGCGGCCCAGGCAGCGTTTGTAGGCGGTAGTCTGGTACCCTTGGGGGGACAGAATTTTCTTGAAGCACTCACGTGTGGGGTTTCTCCTGTTATTGGACCCTCTTGGGAAAACTTTTATTGGGTGGGACAAGAGATTTTGGAAAACGGCTTGGTCAAGGGGGCCGAAGACTGGAAAGCGGCCTCTGATTTACTAATTCAGGACTTGGAACACCCACCGGTGCGTGAGCAGGTAAAGAAGGCCGTGTTTCGGTATGTGAAGGCTCGGCAAGGGGGTACCGCCCATGCCTGTAAGGTGATACAAGAGTTGTTAGGAAACGAATGAACGCAATGGCGGAAACATATCGTCGCGTCCAGGGGCATCCGAAATGCTACGGCATTATTCCTGCGCGTTACGATTCCACCCGCTTTCCCGGAAAACCGCTGGCCATGATTCTCGGAAAGCCCATGTTCCGACATGTCTTCGAGCGAGCCATTCAGTGCCGGGAGCTTTCGAAGGTTGTTGTGGCCACCGACGATGAGCGAATCCGGCGTGCAGCGGAAGAACAGGATGTCCCCGTTTTGATGACACGCAGCGATCACGCGAACGGTACCAGCCGGGTTATGGAAGCCGCTCGGATTCTTAAAATTCCCGAAGAGGCGGTAGTGGTCAATATCCAGGGCGATGAGCCCCTGCTCAAGCCGCCGATGGTGAGCCGGCTTCTTAGCCCCTTTAAAGACGCGGCGACTGAGGTGACCACTTTGGCCCGTGAAATAGATAGAGACCGCGCCCAGCGGCCCGATCAGGTGAAGATCGTTTTTTCAACAAGTGGCCGGGCACTATATTTTTCCCGCCGTCCTATTCCCTGCCATCGGGAGAAAACCAACAATCGATTCTTCGGTCACATCGGGTTGTACGCATTCCGTTTGCGGACCCTTCGCACTTTTGTTTCCTTGAAACCGACCCCGCTCGAGGTTTCGGAAAACCTGGAACAACTCCGGCTGCTTGAAAACGACATCGCCATACACGTGGTAGTAAGCACCCACGACAGTGTCGGCGTGGATCAACCGGAAGATATAGAGACCGTGGAAAAGCTGCTTGGGGCAGAGGCGTAGCGAGCTGTTTTAGGGAACTCTTTTTTATGCAGTGCTCCCGGAAAGGAGCTGTTCGTAGAATGCCAGCACCTTTCGGGCTTGTCGGTACGTGGAAAACCGTTCCTTGGCTCCCTTGGCGGCGTTCTCGGCCATTTGACCAAGTCTTTCCGGATTTTTGATAAGTTCTTCCAGCGTGCCGGCGAGCCCTTGTGCGGATAGTTCGATGAAGCGGCCATTTATCCCGTCTTCCAACAACTCCGGCAGAAAGCCTATCTTTGGTGCAATGACCGGAACGCCTGATGCCAGGGCTTCTCTGACCGTTCGGCACGTTTGATCCGTTCCCGGCATGGGATAAACCAATACATCCATGGCCCGATAGGCGGCCACGAGCCGATCACCCTCACAGTAACCGGGCAAGATAACCTTGTCGGTAATTCCCAGGGTCCGTGAAGGACCGTCTACTACCTCTTCCTTGGCGCCTTCGCGTCCACGGCCGACGATCAGCAACCGTATGTTGGGAAATCTTTCAGAAAGCAAACGTACCGTCCCCAAGGCAACGTCGATTCGGCGGCTTTGACGGATTCGAGTTACGATGCCTATCACAAAATTCTCGTGTCCGAGTCCGAAGTCTTCCCTAAAAAGAGGCACCTTTCGTTTTGGGGAAAAACGGTCCAGGTCAATTCCGGGTTCCGCAATCAGGATGTTGTTCCTTGGAAAATTGTAACTTCTTGTTGTCCTCGCTTTTGCTTTTCGACCGATAACGACGAGTCCGTCGGTATGGTGGCCGTAAAGAAATCTGGATCTCAGGTCCCGTTTCGGTCCATAGGGGGTGTAGCAACTTCTTACTCTTTTAAAAGAGCCGTTGGTCATACCGGCGAGAGTTCCTAATAGATGGGCGTTGGGCATGTGGTAGTGAACGATATGTGGGTTGAAGCTCTGTATCAAACGGCGGAGACGGAAAACATCGCCGTACAATGAGTATAGGCAAAAATGTTTTGGCAGATGAAGCTCCACGATCGATTTTACGCCTCTGGCAGCTGCATAAGGAGCAACCGCTTTGGAGACATTGGTTGGAGACCGATCGCATACGAAACACACATTCGCACCGAGGGCCTGTTGTGCTAAAGCCAATTCGACGGCAGGTTCGGAGCGTTCCGTCCATTTCCAATTGCTGAGTAGATGCAAGATGCGAATAGCCATGATCAACTCTCAACGCCGATTTTTCCTGGCTCGGCGGCGCTTCAATCTGTTCAAATCTTCTTTGTAAAGATGGGGGAAATGGTGCTTCCACCGTTTATGGAACCAGAACCATTGGTCGGGATATGATTTTATGGCCTTTTCAATGGCCAGAGACATGGCTTTCATATTGTTTTGCAGATCGGCATCGGGATACTTGGTCCGGATGGGCCGGATCGGCGGTTCGACGACAAGGGTAAGGTTTCCGTCTCTGTCTCTGACACAAAACACGGGAAAGATTGGACTGCCGTAGCGTCTGGCCAGAATGGCCGGTCCCGGAGTTATAGAGGTGGGCTTGCCGAAAAAGGTGATATCCACTCCTCGGGCGTGTTTCGGTTCTTGATCTATCAACACCCCCAAAATCTGTCCTCTATGCAGTCTCCTGGCCATCTTGGGCAAGGCCCTTTTTTTGTCAACCACGATGTTTCCGAAACGGTTACGAATCTTATTTAGGGCTTGGTTTACGATTTGGGGGCGGATGTGTCTGGCAACCAGCAGAATAGATGTGTCGGCATAGGTGGAAACAGCCAGGTGCGCCAATTCCCAGTTTCCCAGGTGGGCCGAAATTAAAATCGCACCCCTAGGGCTTTTCATCATTTCTTGAAGATTTCTTTCCCCCTTGATCCGAACACGTTTTCGGATATCCATCTTGGAGAAACAGGTGATTTGAAGGATTTCCAGCAATGTGGTTGCCGTGTTTTGGAACACTCGTCGTGTTATTTGCCGGATGTAATTGCGGGACCAGTGAGGATGCGTAAACAACAAGTTACGCCTGACAATGCGCCGATGGCGATTGTCCAGACAATAGGCGACACTGCCGAAGACTTTGCCCACGCGGGAGATCCGCTTTGTGGATACCTGGGCTAAAAACCGCATAAGGCGATGCTGCTACTTCCTTGACTTCCTGTTTCTGCGATATTGTAAGTGATAGATGGCATAACCGGATTAGCCGTTTCCACGATGTTTGCACCCTGTACGGCTGCTTAGTTCTTTCAGCTTGGCGTACTTGAGAAACTTTCCGAAGCCGGAGATCACCGAGATAACGAACCCGTAATAGCCGTCGCATATACCCAACTGCAGAAAGTATTTTTTCAAAAAAGTAAGAAATGGATTGTACACAATATCCGCTATCGTGTTGGCTTTTCTTCCCTGTTCAAAAGCCGCCCTTGAGGCAATAGCCGAAAAGTCATTTACGTGCGATATATGCTGGCTGAGTGAATGGTAGGAATAGTGGAAAAGATCTCCGGCAAGCCGACCTGTAGAGGCGCCCCGGTCCATAACGACCCGATCGTGTGGGTTGATGCCACCCCACTGGCCCTTGTTCCTGTCCCACAACCGGATTTTTGTGTCGGGATACCAGCCGCAGTGTCTAATCCACGCACCGCAATAATTCGTCAGGCGGTTTACCTTATAAGCGTCGAAATTCCAGTTATGCTTCGTTGCCAGAACCGATCTTCTCAATTCCGGAGACAGTGCTTCATCGGCGTCCAGCGATAAAATGCAATCGTAGCGGGTCTGTGACATCGCAAAGTTCTTCTGCTCGACGTGGCCCTTAAATTCATGTTTCAACAGCCGCACGCCCCTAGCTTCACATATTTCCACCGTCTTATCCGTGGAAAAGGAGTCGACAACCAAAATTTCATCGGCTACACGTTGTATTGAGTCCAGACAGGCCCCGATATTGGCTTCCTCATTAAAGGCAATTATGGAAGCCGAGATGTTCACTGATTTACCCATTTGGGCCTTGTTTACCTTTTCCCCTCGCCGTGTTCGAAAGACAATTCAATTGCACCCTTCTCGGTATCATGCAGGTTACCGGTCATGTCGAAATCCGATTCCCATCTTTGCGCAATTTCTTCTTCATCCGGCCTTTTTGCGTCATCCAGTAGTACACACACATGCGGGCTGAAACGATTCGCCAGGAGTGGGACGGCGGGAAAACGGGCCGATTGGTTCGTTCCAACCGGCGGTCCGTCCACAACCAGAAGATCTATGGAGTTCACGTCCTGCCATACCGCGGGATCATACCACATGTACGTGTCTGCACCAACTGATACAGAGACCAATGGGGCGTAACGGATTTCAACATATTCGTCCAGATCATGGTCAGCTACATTTTTTCGGGTCCGGTCCGCGTACAATGGGTCGTGTTCCAGTGAGATCAACCGACCATGGCCCCTTTTTCTCAAAAAATGGCCTATTACAAGACTGGAGGTCCCGGCGCCGGTTTCAACGACCAATTCCATTCCTCCGGCTTGCAGTTTCGTCAAAATAAGTACCGCAAAATCAGGGGACACGGCGTAACCGGTCATCGAAGGAAGTGGGCTTTCAGACTGAAGGACATGAAAGACGTTCATCATGGCCTCGAGCTGTTTAACCTTCCAATTGATTTCCCACAATATTAAAGATGTGCGGCCATAAACTTCGTATATGAGAAAGACCCCTGTAGCAGCAATTAAAAACATCCAGATTATTAGTACCTGATGTGTAAGCAGGAAAAACAGGATGGTTGCAGCAGCCATGGCTGTAACAATCCAGAGTGCTTTTATGCGAAATGTCCTGTTTTCAACTTCTTGTCTGAGTCGACTTTCTTTCATAAG
>CAYTTQ010000061.1:0-15520 GCA_964440795.1 uncultured Desulfobacterales bacterium
TTTAATATTTCCAGTACGGCCCAGGCGGTGAAGTTGATCGAGGCCCTTGAGAAGTGGGTGGCCGCCGATAGGCAACGCCCATAGGATATCGACGGTCGGCAAGAGGAGCCGGCTGCCATATCCGCTTAAAAGGGACCGGTGACGGGATGACTCCGGAAGACGAGAAGACGATTACCCAATGGAACGACGAACTGGAGGGTGAGGTAACCATTACCCTGCGATTAACCGATGACGACAGGGCTTCAGACATCGAATCCTTTTGCCGGGCCGTAGATCGGCTGGCGCCGCGCCTCAAGTTGATGCAAGAAGAGGGAGACTCGGAAGACCTTCCGGCCATAGAGGTCGGAGATCAGGCGGTGGTATATCATGCGGTTCCGTCGGGAACCAAACTCCTCCCCTTTTTAGAAAGTATCCGTCGGCTGAGCGGAGCCGGATCGACAGGAAAAGACCGTCCCTCGCCGGCGGGTGACGGTGTGTTTGACCGGCTGAAGGCCTTGGAAGTGCCCGCTTTCTTGCGGCTCTTTGTGGCTCCCAATTGCCCGTTTTGTCCCGTGGTGACCCGGCAGGTCGTCTCTCTGGCCGTAAACAGTCATCTGGTGCGGGTTTCGGTTATCGATGGGACCTTTTTTTCTGAGGTGGCGGAATCGGAAGGGATTCGTTCTGCTCCCACTTTGTTATTGGACGGTGGTTTCCGGTGGACCGGGCATTTGAATCCGGACGAAGTCGTAGAAGCCATGACCCAACGGGACCCGGCTGAACTGAGTGCGGATGTCCTGGAAGGGATGTTGAAAGCAGGCAACGGGTCGGAACTCATCGACATGATGCTGGCCCGTGAGATGATCTTCCCGGGCCTTATCGACCTTCTCACACGGGATAAGATTTTTGTGCGGGTCGGGGCAATGATGGTGATGGAAGAAATCGCCCACAAGCGAAAGCAGATTGCCGCTCAAGTGACGGAACCGTTGTGGGGTCGTTTTTTCGAAGCCGACGATGCGGTTCAGGGGGATATTCTTCACGTGTTGGGTGAAATCGGCGATGAAACGCTATTGCCCCGGTTGGAGCGGATCCTTGCCGGGGACTATGATAAAGAGGTTAAGGAAGCCGCCCGGGAAGCCATAGAAAAGATCACGCCCCGATAAGACGTATCGAATTAAGCTATACATTTCCGGTATGGCTATAGATATTTCATATTTGATTGTCCGGTATCAATGCGTCATCGTTATAGATAGAGATAAACTCGATGCGTGATCGGGTCGGGCTTCGAAAAGGCAATCGAGGAAGGCATGTTTCATATGGCTAAAGATTCAGTGCGTTTAACCGAAACAGTCCGGGCGTCGGGTTGAGCGGCCAAGCTCAGTCCGGGGGACCTGGAAGAGGTAATGAAGGATCTGGCGCTCGGAAGTCATCCCAATCTGATTGTGGGAATGGAGACGTGCGACGATGCCGGTGTCTATAAGATTCATGATAACCTGGCTCTGGTGCAGACGATCGATTTCTTTACGCCGATCGTTGATGACCCCTATGAATTCGGCCGGATCGCTGCGGCCAATGCCCTGAGTGATGTCTACGCCATGGGGGGACGTCCGGTAACCGCTATGAATATTGTTTGTTTCCCCATATCGAATATGTCGAAGGATATCTTGCGGGAGATCCTTCGGGGAGGTTTGGCAAAGATCCGCGAAGCGGATGCGGTACTCGTGGGCGGGCATAGTGTGGACGATCAGGAGTTGAAGTACGGCTTGTCGATAACCGGAGTGGTTGATCCCGACAAGGTGTTGACCAATTTTCATTACACCGAGGGGGATCGGTTGATCTTGACCAAGCCCATCGGTACCGGCATTATCGCCACAGCGGTGAAAGGAAACATGGCCAGTGCGGACGCTCTCAACACCCTGATTCAAGTGACGTCTGCCCTCAACCGGACTGCGGCTGAGGTTATGGCAAATTACGAGGTCCATGCCTGCACGGACATCACCGGATTCGGCTTGGGAGGGCACATACTGGAGATGGCCCGAGGCGGAAAAGGTGAAATTGCTCTGTCGGCGGATCGGATTCCCTTCATCCCCGAGGCCAAAGAATATGCCTCGATGGGTCTCATCCCCGCCGGCAGCTACGCCACAAAGCACTTTTGCGAACAGCTCGTGGATATCGCTCCTCACGTGGAGACCCCGACCCTGGATCTGGTTTTTGATCCGCAGACCTCCGGTGGGTTGGTTATGGCCGTGGCCCCCGACCAAGCCGAAGATTGCCTTCAGGAATTAAGGGGTCGGGGGATCGATTCCGCGGCGATTATCGGCGAAGTCGTCGGGACCCATCCCGCAGGAAGACTTCGTATTGCCTGACCAGTCATACCATGGTGCGGTTGGTGTTGACATCCCTGTCTATTCCTTCCTATACTCACACCGTTTTTCATCAACATCCTCCACATTTATCGGCGTCGGGGCTGCTTCGGGATGCCCTAAAGCGCTGTCAAGGAAGGCACGAATAGCCGTCGGGCGTACATGACCGACGAAACCGTTGTCCCGTTCAAAAGGAAAGGATCATGAGATGAAAAGACGAGAATTTTTGAAGGTGTCGGCTGGCGCCGGTGCGGCGGCGCTTTTTTACCTGACCGGTTTCGGCTGTTCATCCCGCGCGGGAGAAGCCCGTTTTGGGTTGCCCGATCTACCGTATCCGACAGACGCTCTTGAACCGCACATATCCGAACGGACCGTCCGGCTTCATTATGGAAAGCACCATGCGGGATATGTGGCGAAAACGAAAAAAGGTGCCAAGGGGACCCGATACGGGTCGATGGACCTGACTGAGATTATACGCCGCGCACGAGGCAAGTCGGAGGCGACGGCCTTATACAACAATGCCGCCCAGGCGTTCAATCACCACTTTTATTGGCATAGCCTGACTCCCAAAGGGGGTGGCGGCGAGCCCACCGGGGTGATGAGTGCGTTGTTGGACAAGGCCTTTGGAAGTTATGAAGGCTTCCGTCGGGCGTTCTTGACCCGGGCCGGCTCGCAGTTTGGGAGCGGTTGGATCTGGTTGGTCCAAGATGAAGATCAAGTCAAAATAACGGCCACCTCCAATGCCGACACCCCACTGGCCTATGGGGGCGTTCCCTTGCTTACGATTGACCTCTGGGAACACGCTTACTATCTCGATTATCAAAACCGGCGGGCTGATTATGTAAAGGCATGCCTGGACCATTTACTCAACTGGGATTTTGCCGAAAAAAACCTCGTCGGTTCAGTCGGTTCAGTCGGTTCAGTCGCCGCGGCGTGATCGACCAGATGGAGATGGACCTCCCATGGCAGCCCTTGATCTCGAAGAGACACTTACCCATAACAGAAATCTGGAACGAATCTTAGATAATCTGCCATTAGGGATTATCGCCCACGACACCCGGCGGTGCATCGTCTTTTTCAATCGTATTGCCGAGGAGATAACCGGTTATAGGAAGGCGGAAGTTGAAGGGAAAGACTGTCACGAGGCGTTCGGCCGTCCTTTCTGCGGTGCGCGGTGTGCGTTCTGTGGAGACCTTCCTGCCTACCTGGAACACTGCGAATACCCCACCACCATTACCAATAAGAAAGGTGAGGTGCGTCGAATCGAGATGTTCGTCACAGGGATGACGGACAGAGCCGGGACCCTCGTGGGTGTACTTGCCTCTTTTCGGGATGTAACGGACCTGACGGGGTTGAGAATCCAAACCGGGGACCTCCAGGGTTTTGCCGGCATCGTCGGCCACCATCCCCGGATGCGCAAGATCTATGAGCAGATTCTTGAGATGGCGGGTAACGATTATCCGGCGCATATCAGCGGCGAGACGGGGACAGGTAAGGAATTGGTGGCCAACGCCATCCACAACGAAAGTCGTCGAGGCGGTGGTCCCTTCGTGCCGGTCAACTGTGCGGCGATTCCGGAGGGAACTCTGGAAAGTGAGCTGTTTGGTCACGTAAAGGGAGCCTTTACAGGGGCCTTGCGGGATAAAAAGGGCCGTTTCGAACTGGCTGACGGCGGGACCTTGTTCCTCGATGAGGTGTCCGATCTGTCCATGCCGGTGCAGGCCAAATTGCTGCGTGTTTTGCAGGAGGGCCGATTTGAGCGCGTGGGGGCGGAAAAAGCGACCGCCGTAGATGTTCGGATCGTCAGTGCCACAAACCGTGATTTGAAGGGAGAGGTCGAGCGGGGTAAGTTCAGGCAGGATCTTTATTACCGTGTCAACGTCGTGCCTATCCACGTTCCGCCGCTTCGAAAACGGAAAGAGGACATTCCCCTTCTTGTCGATCATTTCCTGGCACAGGCCGGAGAAGAAGGGCAACAGGTGGGGCCGGGGGTGTCCAAGCAGGCCATGATGGTTATGCAAAGCTATCCGTGGCCGGGGAACGTGAGAGAACTGCAAAGTGCGGTCCGATTCGCCCTGGTTCGTTCTAAAGGACAAATGATCCGGCCGGACCACCTGCCTCAGGAGTTGGTAAAATGGCAACTCATGGGGGAAAGCGGCGGAACGACTGATGGGGCCGGGGACTCAGCGGAAACGGGATCGTCCAAACGGGGGCCGGCCAAGAAGCTTAACGGAGAAGCGGTACGTGCCGCCCTGGCGGAAGCCGGGGGAAATAAGGCCAAGGCGGCGAGGATCCTTGGGGTGGGCAGAGCGACACTGTATCGGTTTCTTTCAGGTTAGTACCTATTTCACTTTGGCGGTTGCACGTTTCCCGCATCTATTCGCAATTAGGGAAACCCCTTGTGAGGCTTGGGGTGCTTACCTTTCGGAACAACCTCATTTCATTGTTCGATTTTCGTGCAAGGAAAGGTGTTACATGTTTTTTGTCGGGCAATCTAAAATCTCGAACGCAGAGGTTAAGAATAGATGTAGCGAAGGACGTGGCCACAGCACGAAGGTCAAGAACTCAAATGCATGTCGATTACCATCTGATAACCCTTAGATTTCTTCCGGAAGTAGCTGTGCTCCGTGGATGATGGCCAAGACGTCTATCTTGTCCTGCTGTACTCGGTAGATTATCCGGTAAGGCTTCTCGATCAATTCACGAACGTCTTCAACATCATATTCGGGAACTTTGCGGCCGGACAGCGGTTGATCAGCAATTTGCTCTGAGCGGCGGGTCAACCTATCGACCATTCTCATGGCATAGGTGGGCGAGTTCAAAGAAATGTATTCGTAAATGTTAACCAGCTGATCAATGGCGTTGTTGGTCCACTGAACCTTCATGTGGATAGGCCAAACCTTTTTCGCACCTCTTTTACTTCGACTGTCCGACCCTCTTCGCTATCCTTGATGCCGGCCTCAATGGCCTGGCGGACATAGATCCGGTACATGACATCTTCCCAGGTTGCGCTGTCCGGCAATTTTTCTAAGAGCTCATGAGCTTGCTCCTTGATCTTTCCCGTTTCCATGTTTTCTCTCCTATATGAGATTGAAGTCCCAAGTCTGTGAGTGTATTCAAAATTACCAAACACTGATGACGGCGTCAAGTTCCCATGGTGAAGCAGCCATGGAGGGCAAACGGATAGAAATGCGTCGCTAAAAAATGCGCGAAAACTACCCTAACGCCGTATCAATAATCGGGTGAACAGCTTTTGATATTTTCATTTCAGACCTCCATTCTGTATCTTGGATGGGTCGAGAGGTCCTAACACCCGGATTTTACGATAGCTAATGCAAATCTTCAATGAATCCAGCATGATGATTGTTGCTAGGCGAGGCCGAGATCGAAATCTGGTGTCCTCCGTTGGGGAAAGTGCTTCAGGCATAAATCTGTCATAAAACAAAAAAGCAAGACACATAGGAACGGACGAAATCTAAAATATACTGTGTTCTCAAATGAGTATCGACGATCTACACTATTTGACCACCCGCTTCCTTTTCGATTTGGCGAAGTGATCTGCACCTCCCTTTCAGTGCATCTGTTTCATATGATCACTGCTTTTTGAGCATCGTTTGGTTTTGTGATAATGGTTTCTAATCTGTCATGGGGACTCTTGTAGAATGAGATGCGATATTTTGTGTTATCTATTCGACGAGCGGACGGTGGTGGAAACTAACTTCGAGAGGATTTCAGTCCGTCAAGGTAAATAGCTTTGGGGGAATTCTTGTGACATACCGAGGTGTCGATAAATGCATTTTGACATTTTAGATGAGATCGCCGATACTGAAATTATTGCCGTTGAAAGTTCAATCCGAGAAATTGAACGACTGAGAAAGGCTTATGGTCTTGGTCGGTGGCGCAAACTTAAAGGTGTGGCGACTGTCCGGCTGGGAGATGGATATATAACAAAGGCTGAATTACATTGGTATGAATGCCATGGCATTGGCAAAAAGGAATTCAAAATTAAGAAATATTTGGACTGATTCATGAGAGGGTGAGATGGAGATTATGGAACATCAATTAGTAATTTGCGTAAAAAATAAAGGATACGAGACATCGTTGGAAGCCAGAAAGCTCTATGAGGTAATCCCCGATCCAAAGGCTGAGAAACATCAGCAAATCCGTGTAATTGACGAATCCGGAGAGGATTATCTATTCCCAAAGAAATTTTTCATGAAGATCGAGCTTCCAAAAGTGGTCGAAGAAGCAATTTTTCGCGAGGCCTAAGTTATAGTGTGCTTACAATGGCATGAAGATGGATGGGCCATATCCAGCGGTTCTTAGAGATCGAAGTCGCCATCCGCTGGGTGTCATTTTGCATTTTCAGGGTTTTTTGGTCTCCCGCCACTTATGCCATCCGTTGTAGATATCTTACCTTATCTCCACCGGTGGCTTTGACTTTCCAACTTGCTATACCTGCAATCCATCTCGATTTTGTCGGAAGTTTCGATATTGCCCAGATAGAGAGGAAAACAAGGATGGCTCATTTGTTTCGATTACAACTATTGGTCCGTGTTGGGCCGGAGTAAAGATTTCGTCATTAGGCCTCGAACGACTTTGTTTAACCGCGGCAAAGATTTTTTTCCAATCCTACCGATTCCACGTCTTCGGGAAGTGCGGATTCTCTCGTATAAGGGATGCACATCGCCGTCTGCCGAGGTTTTCGCCTACGGCAATTACATGTAACTCGGCCCGAAGTGTGGATAATACGTGTCCTTCCGCGCCGACACTTTCCAGACTCCTCATGGATAGTCCCATTTGAATATCAGTCCGATTCCAAAGGTGCCAATAGTAAAAATTCCAGGTAGGAGGTGTGACAAATAGACTTTCTTAAGTTTTTATGATAACGGCTATAATTGAAATGAGGGTGCTGGTAACTTACAGAAGTTACTTGGCCACAAGGGCATGAAAACCTATATACTCAACCGGGGAGACAAGGTGTCAAGATTCCCACAGATGAACTCTAACGTAGACCAAGGTGTCTCTTGTAGACGCCAACATATCACCCTCTCCTTCGCTTTGTGGGCGAATTAATATGTATAATTCCATATACTTATGGTGGTTTGGCTGCCGGGGTGATACATTGCAGCTTACCAGCCCCGAGGGGGTCGTAAAGAGACTGTATAAGCGTTGTTATTCGAATCGACAATGATTCAATCACGGGGGGTTTTTGATTATGAATTGGCAAGACCACATTACAGTTGATCCTTCAGTTTGTCACGGCAAAGCTTGTATTAAAGGGACACGTATAATGGTTTCAGTAGTTTTGGACAACTTGGCCGCTGGAATTGATACCAAAGGACTGCTTAAAAGCTATCCGTCTTTGACAAAAGAAGGGGTGCAGGCAGCAATTTCTTATGCCGCTGAGTTGGCTAGGGAAAGAGGTATTGGCGAATTATCGAGAAATGAGACCACATTGAAAAACCGGCGGGAAAAACAATGAAAGTGGTTTCCCTGTTTTGATCACAACAATTGGCCCTCCCGGCCTCGGGTATGGATTTTGCCATTCGGCTGCGGACAATCTTTTAACCCGCAATAAAGGTTTTGTTTCCCAGTCTAATCAATTCCACGTCTTCTGAAAGTGCAGATCGTTCCCGCATAGGTGAATCATTTCAACGTCTGTGGAGATTTTCGCCTACCGCTCCGTCTCAGTACGATTTATTTCCTACAAAAATACTTTGTAACTGACGTTCAGGGCCTTTGCAAATCTCATTGCATTCTTTTTGCCTATTGAGCGCTTGTGGTTTTCCATCTCAGAAATTTGATGCTGCTTGACCCCAGTCATTTCTGCAAGCTGCTGTTGAGTAACGCCTTCTTTTCCTCGAGGACTGTTACTGAAGCTAAAAACTGGTAAAAAATGCGTTGCAAAAACGGTTTTAGGAATTGCTCAGACATTACGTTCATAGCATGTCTCATGATACACACATGTATCAAGATATAACTTGATACACATTGCCGGCGGCCCTGTCGGGTGCCGGGTTCTCGTTTGTAGTCTATTGTTGCTCAAACAGGGCAAGTAAATGGGGTTCACGTGGACGTGTTCCGGACATCGGGGCATCGCAGCTGTCTCACATAACATGTCTCATTATTTGAGGACGGCCTCGATTCCAATTGAGCCATAACACTTTGATTTTATGAATATTTATGTCATTTTACGGGCTCTTTTCGGCTTGGCACGTCTTTTGTTATTCTTTTAAAAGAAAACGGAGCCAATCGGACGGGTCAATAGAGGAAGGGAAAACGCAAATGAGGCCGTGTGATGTAGCCATAAAAAAAACATTCCACCTGGTCGAAGAGATGCTGGATCTTTCCGACGAGGGGGAGTTGGTGCGTGAAGATGATGGATGTGGTATTTTGTACGGTGTATTGAGAGATTCAGCATACCGGATCCGCAAGCTGGCGGAGGCGGAAAAAGCGGCCCATGTGGACAAAGGATGGTGGAAAGAATAAAACAGAAGGCCGGGACCGGAACCTTGGACCGCACGTTCCGGATAAAGGGATCATGCCCGCGACAGGTTCCTGTCGTGAGCGGGGTTTAGCGGATGAAAACAACTATTTATTCGAAAGGGAGGTATTCAGATGACGGAAAGGTTGCAAGTGTATAAGTGTGAGGTTTGTGGAAATATTGTTGAAGTGTTGCACACGGGAAAGGGTGAGTTGGTCTGTTGTAATCAACCGATGACGTTGTTGGAAGAAAATACCGTGGATGCGGCAAAGGAAAAACATGTTCCCGTTATCGAACACACCATAGGCGGCATAAAAGTCACCGTGGGGAGCACGGCCCACCCGATGGAAGAAAAGCACTATATCGAGTGGATCGAGCTCATTGCGGACGGAAAGGCGTACCGACAGTTTCTCAATCCCGGTGATGAACCGGAAGCACTCTTCAATGTGGATGCGACACAGATCACGGCCCGGGAATATTGTAATATCCATGGGCTGTGGAAAGGGCAATAGTCATGATGAATCTAACGGAGTTGCGAAAACAGCGCGACCTGATCAGCGTGATTGACTGGGATATGACCCCGGAAGACGCGGTCACTTTGTATCTCGAGTGGGGGAACAATCCGGCCAATGGCAGACAAAAGATCATTTCTAAAAATGATGTGTCCCTCTATTTCGTCGTCAATACCTGGGAAAAACCGGCGAAGATATATCTCATCCGGCGAAATTCTGAAGAAGCCGTCGACTTGGCCGAAATCGACATGCCTGAGGAATTAAGAAATCAATTTTTGGATTCGGTTTCTCACCTAAGGGGCGTCTATCCGGTCACCCCGGAGGTGAGGGCCTGGTTGGAAGACCGCTTGTACGGTCCCGACAAAGAAAGTCAGGCCGCATGATAATCCGTTTCCAGCCGGGTGCCTTGCACCCGGTTGGACCGACACTAAGCGACGATGCATAGGAGATTGATTTATGGAGCCCATGGCAATTGCAGAGAACATATACTGGGTCGGTGCGGTGGATTGGAACATTCGAGACTTCCACGGCTATTCGACCAAGGAGGGAACGACCTACAATGCCTTTCTCATCGTGGACGAAAAAATCGCTCTCATTGACACGGTGAAAGAGGAGTTCTGTGACGATTTGATCCGGCGGGTCAGTGAGATTGTCGATCCCCGTAAGATCGATTATGTGATCAGTAATCACACGGAGATGGATCATTCCGGCGGATTGGCGAGAATCATGCACCGCATCGGAGAGGATAAACCTCTTTATTGTTCCAAGATGGGGCATAAGAACCTCTCTAAACACTATCCCCAGAAATGGAACTATCGGCCTGTCGAAAACGGGGAGACCCTGTCTCTGGGAAATCGAACCCTGACCTTCATGGAGACACGGATGCTTCACTGGCCCGACAGTATGTTTTCATATGTGAATGAAGACAAGATCCTTTTTTCCAGTGACGCCTTTGGCCAGCACTATGCGGGACCCGAACGATTCGACGACCAAATGGGTGACGCCATCATGCCTCACGCCAAGAAGTATTTTGCCAACATTTTGCTCCTCTATTCGCATCTGATACTCAAGCTGGTGGACAAGGTCACTGAAATGGGGTTGGCACTGAATATGATTTGTCCCGATCACGGTATCATGTGGCGTGACGACCCGACCCGCATTATTAATGCGTACGTGGAATGGGCCGAGCAAAAGCCCAAACGAAAGGCGGTAATCCTATACGATTCCATGTGGCACAGTACCGAGAAGATGGCGGAAACCATTGCGGAAGCGTTGAACGGCGATGGGGTACATGCCACGCCGATGAGTCTTCGCAGTTGCCACCGGAGTGACATCATTACGCAAGTCTTGGATGCAGGGGCGATCCTGGTGGGTTCTCCTACCCTAAACAATGGTTTATTTCCGACCGTTAGTGATTTCCTGACCTATATGAAGGGTCTGAAGCCAAAAAATAAGGTGGCTGCCGCTTTTGGATCGTACGGATGGAGTGGTGAAGCGGTGAAACTGATCAACAATGAGCTGGAAGCGGCGAAGTTTGACTTGGTCGATCCCGGAGTCAAGGTCCAATATATTCCCGACGAAAGCGGAATCGACGCCTGCCGTGAACTGGCCAAGAAAGTCGCTGAAAGACTTCCAAAAGAATGAGATTCGTGCGGACTCCGGTTGTGGACATGGCGGAGTGTACCGACTGTGAGGCCTGCTTGGAGGCCTGCCCTGAGGTATTCCGAAAAAACGAGGCGGGCTATATCGAGGTAATCGATCTCGAGGAATACCCGGAAGAAGAGGTGGAAGAAGCCATCCGAAATTGTTGTGCCGGGTCTATTTCATGGGAATCGGATTGATGGGAACAAAATAGGCGGGGAAAAGAAGGAGGTTGGAATGAAAGAACTCAAAGTCGGATGCGGAAAGCCCACGGGTTCGGCGGTGGGGGATGCCGGGGAAGTATCCGCACCTGCGCAAGCTTCAGAAAGAAAGGAGGAGCAACGTATGTCGATGGCAAGAGTGGGACAAAAAGCGCCGGATTTTGAGGCACCGGCTTACCAGGATGGTAAATTCGGACAAATCAGGCTGTCGGACCATGTCGGCAAGTGGATTTGTCTCTGTTTTTATCCGGGGGATTTCACCTTTGTTTGAGCGACCGAGTTGGCGGCGGTCGCCGCCAAGTATAGTGAAATCCAGGCGCTCGGTGTCGAACTCTTTTCCATGAGCGTGGATAGCCACTTCGTTCACAAAATGTGGCAGGATCACGAGCTGTCAAAGATGGTAAAAGGCGGGGTGCCCTTTCCCATGCTGTCGGATGGAGGGGGGAGGATCGGCCGTATCTATGGCGTTTACGACGAGAATGCCGGTGTGGATATCCGGGGCCGTTTTATTATTGATCCGGACGGCGTGATTCAGTCCATGGAAATGCTCTCGCCGCCGGTGGGCCGTAACGTCAGCGAATTGATTCGACAGGTGCAAGCCTTTCAACATGTTCGCAACACGGGCGGTGCCGAGGCCACGCCGGCGGGATGGCAACCGGGAAGGCCGACATTGAAGCCGGGACCGGAACTGGTGGGAAAGGTCTGGGAGGCTTGGCAGACCGACTCGGCATTTTGATCGCCGGGCAACGCGCATACGGTCCGAGAGAAGTGAACGGAAAAATATATTGCAGTTATCTACAAAGCTCAGGTCCGGGATTTGGCCTTGTTGTGGCAAGAACTTGAGTATTCTGGATAACCGCGAAACACATTTAAGAGGAGGCGACGATGAGTCAATACGAATGTCCGTGTGGCTACATATATGATCCGGCGGAAGGGGATCTAGAAACCGGTATCGAGGCGGGTACCGCATTCGAGGATTTGCCTGATGACTGGGTATGTCCCAAATGTGGTGCGGAGAAAGAGTACTTCGAGAAGTTGGACTGATGTTTCTGGGTGAAAATGACGGGCTTGGGTGCTTTCAATCTCAAAGAACATGTGATACCTACGACGGAAGGGCTACTGGCCTGTCAGGCCTATGGTAGGGCGATCGGTGAGGCGCTTTCGGGATGAATATTGGGCCGCGGTCGTTTAATAACAGGTTGAAACGGTTCTCTATCCCGGGGATCGAATTGCTATCCGGATTAACTGTTTAGAAGCCCGGACAGTTACGAACGGTATCGATGGAAGGAGGTTTCCCACGGTGAAAAACAGAGTGATGCTCGTACTCGGAATGGTGGTGCTTGTTTGGTCCTTTGGTTCCTTTGGTTCCTCTGGGTTTGCGGCCACGGAGATATGCGTGGGCTGTCACCGGTCGGTTTCCCCCGGCCTGGTGGCGGACTGGGAGGCAAGCTCTCACAGCAAGGAAGATGTGACCTGTTCGACCTGCCATGGGGAAGCGCATAAAGGGGCGAGAAACGCCCATTTGGCTGTTTTGCCGGATGAGACGGTGTGTAAAGCCTGCCACGAAAAGCAGTTTGAGCAGTTTGTGAAAGGCAAACACAATCTGGGGTGGACGGCGTTGAATGCGCTCCCGGTCACCCACGTGGAGCCCGATGAATTGATGGAAGGGGGGCGCGGCTGCGGCGGGTGTCACAATATGGGTATTAAGAGTGAGGCCCAAAGGGAAGAACAGCGTAAAAAAGGATATCGATATCAGAACAATTCCTGTGACGAATGTCACACCCGACATGCGTTTTCGGTTCGAGAGGCCCGCGACCCCCGGGCCTGCCGGCAATGTCATATGGGCTACGATCATCCCCAATGGGAGATGTGGGTTAGTTCAAAGCACGGCACCCGGTATACGGTAAAGGAAAACGGCAAGCTGCCCGAAGGAGCCGCCGCACCGAGCTGTCAGTTTTGCCACATGCCGGACGGTGACCACGAAAACCATACCGCCTGGGGGTTTCTGGGGGTGCGCCTGCCCCTGCCGGAAGACAAGCAATGGGCGTCGGACCGGGTGACGATCTTGAAGGCATTGGGGGTGCTCAACCCTGAAACGGGGGAACCGACGGCCCGCCTGGACGTTGTTAAGGCGGCGGATCTGGCTCGGTTGACGCAGGAAGCATGGGAGACGGAGCGGGAGAAAATGATTGACCGCTGCAAAGTATGTCATGCGGAAACCTATGCCCGAAAGCAATTGGAGATGGGAGATACCATGATGCAGAAGGCCGATCGGCTTATGGCCGAGGCCATTGAAATCGTGGCCGGGCTATATGCAGATGGTCTGATCGAAAAGCCGGAAGCCTATACCTTCGCCTATCCCGATTTTCTCTATTTCATGCGAACGGGAGGCGGCAGTTTCGATCAGGCGTCCTACATTGATCAGGTCTTGTTTCAGATGTATATGAAGCACCGGATGCGGACCTATCAGGCCTTTTTCCATGTGAACCCCGATTATGCCTACTGGTATGGATGGGCGATGATGACCAAGGACCTGGCAGAGATCAAGAAACTCGCCCAGACCATGCGGGCGACGACGATAAAGAAAGAATAAGACGAAGCCGCAATAGGTTCGGAGCCGTTGTAGAACGCTCTGGAAAGGAGCCGAGGGTCAAATGAAGTCGATTGTATGGATGTTCGTTTCCGGCATGCTCCTTACATCACTGGGTGTGGGCGGGGCCCTTGCGTCCCGCTTGCCCATCAGTGAAGATACCAAACGGTGTCTGGAATGTCATCGTAGCCTGCACCCGGGCATTGTTGAGGACTGGCAAAAAAGTCGGATGGCGTGGACCACGCCCAAGGCCGCCAAGAGTATGATCGCGTTAAAACGTCGGGTCTCCTTCGATAACATTCCTGAACGGCTTAGGGATGTCTCCGTGGGCTGTGCCGAGTGTCACACACTGAATCCCGGCGGTCATCCCGATACGGTTGACCACAATGGACATCGGATTCATATCGTCGTTACACCTGAAGACTGTGCCGTGTGTCACCCCGAAGAGCGGCGGCAGTACGGCAAGAACATTATGTCTCACGCCTACGG
Source organism: uncultured Desulfobacterales bacterium (assembly GCA_964440795.1). Taxonomy (GTDB): domain Bacteria; phylum Desulfobacterota; class Desulfobacteria; order Desulfobacterales. Next base: position 14,280 of record CAYTTQ010000061.1, read on the forward strand.
TAACCTAAAGCACAACACGATATATGCGGACCTGGTAACGCAGGTCAACGGTGTCCACACGTTTAATGATGGGACGATTACCGTTGGGGAACCGGGTCCGGAAACACTGGCCAATTCCTGTTTTTATTGTCACGGAACGGTTGTGGAAGTGACCGGGAAGGAAACACGGGACACCGTTGAGGGGCCGATGACCTTCCCGGTCCTTTCCGGATGGCCGAACCAGGGGGTGGGCCGGATCAATCCGGACGGCAGCAAAGGGTCATGTTCGGCGTGTCACACGCGCCATCAATTCGCCATTCAGATGGCCCGAAAACCCGCCACCTGTTCCGAATGTCACAAGGGGCCGGACGTCCCCGCCTACAAAGTCTATGAGGTGAGTAAACACGGCAATATCTACGCCTCATTGGGAAAGGAAAAGACGTGGGATTTTAAAGCGGTTCCCTGGACGGTGGGGGAGGACTTTTCCGCTCCCACCTGTGCGGTGTGTCACGTAAGTCTTGTTGTGTCCGGCGATGGGGAAGTGGTTGCCGAGCGGACCCATCGAATGAATGACCGCCTGGGGTGGCGGATTATGGGGCTTATCTATGCGCACCCGCAGCCAAAATCGCCCGATACGACGGGAATCAGAAACGCGGCCGGGCTGCCGCTTCCCACCGAGCTTACGGGGGAGCCGGTCCAGGCGTTTCTTATTGACGAAAAAGAGCAGAGGAAGAGACAACAAACGATGCAGGCCGTCTGTTTGGCTTGCCACAGCGCCCCCTGGGTGGAAGGGCAATACGCCCTGTTCGAATCGGCGATCGATACAACCAACAAGATGACCTTGGCGGCGACCCAGATCCTTCTTTCTGCTTGGGAACAGGGGGCTGCCAAGGGGATGGCCCAGGGTGACAGCATATTCAACGAGGCCATTGAGAAAGCCTGGGTGGAGCAGTGGCTTTTTTATGCCAATACGACCCGGTATGCCGCAGCCATGATCGGGGCGGACTATGGGGCTTTCGCCAACGGCCGTTGGCAACTGTCGAAGAATATACAGGAAATGATGGACAGGCTTTCCTTTAAGTTGAAAGAGTAAGTTAGGGCTCACGCAAAAATAATTTCACATTTTGCCATCTCAGCTTCAGCCCGTCTTTGACCGATGCCTCACTCGCAAAATCCTCGAAATAGCCTGCTATTACTGCGGTTTTGCTCAATCGGATCGGCCAAATCCGAACCAAATCTGAGCGCCAATTCTGTGAAATTAT
>CAYTTQ010000062.1:0-15127 GCA_964440795.1 uncultured Desulfobacterales bacterium
TTACGACAAAATATCGGCGACATCTTCGGGCGCGATGTTCAGGGGGGCGAACAGCTTGCGTTCGATGGCCTCCATTCTTACGAAGCCCGCTCTAAGGCGGTAGCGGAGGCCGGGGATTCTTGCGGCGTATCGCTCTTCGATGTCTCGAAATCGCTCGGCGAGATCGACGATTTGTTCGTGTTTCACCCGCTTGTCGGCATAATTGACCACTTCTTCTTCGCCGACAGGGCCCGAAGGCGCTACATCCACATCCAGGCTCACATGTTGCCGAACGATATCGGCAACCGCCGGATAGCCCAACGAGGAAAGCAACTCCCCGCCGGTCTGGGCATGGTTCTCCTGGGTCTCAATAGATGCCCCTTTGGTAATGTCGTGCAACAGGGCGCCTGCTTCCACCAGCGCCAGATCTAAATGCTGTCCCGCCCGGTTGAGGCGTATGGCGATCGACAACGCCACTTTCGTGACCAGCTTGCTGTGTCTCACGATGTGGGGCGGCATCTCGTATCGAGCGATGAGTTCCAGGCATTCCTCTCGGGTGGGTGTGTCCACCTATCTGTCCTTCCAGTCGGGTTTGCGTTTTTCTATAAAGGCCGACAGACCTTCGCGGGCATCTTCGGCAAAGAGGTTTGAAACAATGGCATCCTTGGCATGACCGTAGGCCTGGGAATCGGACAAATTCACCTGATTATAAAAGGCAGTCTTGCCCATCCGCAAGGTAACCGCGCTGGCTTCGGCGATCTTTTCCGCCAAGGTCCGGGTTTGCGTCTCCAGCCGATCCTTTTCGACCACTTTATTGATCAGGCCGTAGGCCTCCGCCTGCCGGGCGGTAATCATCTCGCCCGTAAAGAGCATCTCCAATGCCCGTTTTCGCCCCACCGCCCGAACCAGGGGTACCGCCGGGGTGGTGCAAAAAAGCCCGATCTTGACCCCCGGTGTGCCGAAGCGGGTCTCCTCTTCGGCCACGGCGAGGTCACAGGCGGCCACCAACTGACATCCGGCGGCGGTGGCGATGCCGTGGACCTGGGCAATGACCGGCTGCGGTAACCGTTGCAGTTTTTCCATGACTGTGACGCACCGGCCGAATATCGCCTCGTAATCAGCGAGTGTGCCGGTGGCCAGTTCGGAAATGTCATGTCCGGCGGAAAAGACCTTTCCCGCTCCCTTCACAATGACCACTTTGATTTCTTTGCGTCGGCCGACGGTGTCTAAGACCGAGTCCATTTCCGTGAGCAGTTCCAGGGACAGCGCGTTTCTCTTCTCGGGCCGGTTGAGCGTAATTACTGCAATCCGTTCGGAAACATCAAACAACAGATTTTGATACGTCATGGTATTTCCCCCATCGGGCGAAGCGCTTGCAAAACCCTACTGTGCCAGCTTCGCCCCGGCCTTTTGCCCCCGCTTACAAATAAACACGGCTGCGCCGCCGGGTGGCAGTGTATAGCCGGTTCCGGGTCGGTAAAGGCCCGATGTGTCTTCGTCCACAATGTCTTCGGGGGCCGGTTTACTCGTGTCTATGATCCGCATCCAACATTGGTTTCTCGGCGGGGACACCATCTGAAAGGTCTGTTCCGACTCCCCGCCATTCAGAAGCACGAAAAAGTCATCATCGGGCCGGTCTTCACTCAGTTCCGACCCATTCAGCAAAAACGAAAGGACCACCGAATCGGCGGACCAATCCGGTTTGTTCGGTTCCAGGCCGTGCCACCCCAGGTCCGGATGGTCGTCGCCGTTGGTGTCCATACCGCTCAAAAAGTGCATCCGGCGAAAGACGGGATGTCGTTTCCGCAGCGTGATGATCTTTCGGCAAAACCGAACCAACCCTTGGTTTTGCTGTTCCAGCCGCCAGTCGACCCAGCTGATCTCGTTGTCCTGGCAGTAGGCGTTGTTGTTGCCTCTCTGGCTCCGGGCGAATTCATCGCCGGCCGGTATCATGGGTACCCCCTGGGAGGCCATGAGGAGAACAAAAGCGGTTTTCATCTTCCGGAGCCTCAACGCATTAATCTCGCGGTCCCGGGTGGGTCCCTCTATGCCGTTATTGGCGCTATAGTTGGAGTCGCTGCCGTCTAGGTTTTTCTCCCCGTTTTCTTCGTTATGTTTGCGTTCGTAGGAGACCAGGTCGTTCAGGGTGAACCCGTCATGACAAGCGATATAGTTGATACTGTTGTAGGGACATCGGCCGGTTTTCTGATACAAATCCGAACTACCGGCAATCCGCGTGGCCAGTACCGGCATCGTTCCCCGGTCGCCACGGAGAAAACGCCTGACATCGTCTCTATAGAAGGAATTCCACTCCGCCCAGCGCCCGGGAAAAGCGCCCACCTGGGCGGCATTCATGTCCCAGGCCTCGGCAATGATTTTGGTCCCCGCCAATACCGGATCCTGCTCGATCATGTCGATCAGCGAATGGCCGCTCATGAGTTCACCCTGTTGGTCCCGGTTGAGTATGGTGGCCAAATCAAACCGAAATCCGTCCACATGCATGTCGATGACCCAGTAATGGAGACAGTCGAGGATAAACCGTTGTACCACCGGGTGGTTACAGTTGACCGTATTGCCGCACCCCGAAAAGTCGAGATAGGCCTGGGTCTCCGGATCCAACAGATAATAGATACGGTTATCCAGCCCCCTGAAGCTTACGGTGGCACCCGTTTCATCGCCTTCGGCGGTGTGATTAAAGACCACGTCCAAGATGATCTCCATGCCTTCGGAATGAAAGCGCTTGACCAGTTCTTTAAATGCCCTGACCGGGTTGCCGGCCGATCCGTCGGCGGCATAGGAGGCCTTGGGTGCAAAAAAGCCGAGCGTGCTGTATCCCCAGTAGTTTTTCAGGGGCTTTCCGGTCTTGGGGTTCCGGCGGGGGTTTTCCAGCTCGTTGAATTCGAATACCGGCAACAATTCAACAGCGGTGATACCCAGGGATTTCAAGTACGGAATCTTTTCGATCAGGCCTTCGAAGGTGCCGGGATGCCGGACCCCCGAACTGGCATGGGCGGTGAATCCCCGGGTGTGGAGTTCATAAATGATGCTTTCTTTCAACGGGATGTCGGGGGAGCGATCGCCGTCCCAGTCGAAGGCGTCTTCGGTGACGATACAACGGCGGTCAAAAGAGGGATGCTCCGGGTCGTGCGGTCCGAAATCCGGGGGCTTGCCCCAGATCTCACCCCCTTCCAGTGCGCGGGCGTACGGATCCAGGAGAAGCCGTTCGTCGTTAAAGCGATGACCGTTTCCTTCCGGTCCCGTTACCCGGTAGGCATACCGGACGCCGGGCTTCAGGGAAGGGACGGCCAGATGCCAGATATCCCCGGTCTTATTAATATGCCCATCCAGCTCAATTTCGGCCAACGGTTCCCGGTTTTCCTTTTCAAACAGGACCAGGGACACGGATGTGGCATGCCTGGAAAAGAGGGCGAAGTTGACGCCTTTCGCGGTCACCGTTGCCCCCAGCGGAAGGGGGAAACCCTTTTCGGTTTTGAACTTTCTCATTTCGCCGGCCCGTGAACGACCCTTTTGATTGCCGAAAATGCGTCCAACACGAGACTCAAAAGGGCGGGAACCAAGAATACGGTAAAGACGGTCGATACGAGAAGGCCACCCAGAACCACACTGCCCAGCCCGCGGTAAAACTCCGAGCCCGCCCCCGGGGACACGACAAGGGGCAGCAGGGCCAGAACGCTGGTTACCGAACTCATATAGACGGGCCGAATACGGCTACGCACCGACTCACGGATGGCCTCTCGGGCGGGCATGCCCCCGTCACGTATGTTGTTCAATGCCTGGTGGACGATCAAAATGGCGTTGTTGACCACGATACCGATCAAGATGACGAAACCGAGCATGGTGATGACGTCCAGCGCCTGACGGGCAATAAAGGCATTGACCAGAAAGAGACCCAAAAAACCGCCCGCCGCCGCCAGTGGCACGCTGAACATAATTACCAGGGGATAAAGGAAATTCTCAAAGAGAGCGGACATGAGCAAATAACTGATCGCGATGGCCAGCAGAAAATTCCACTGAAGGGCCCGTCGGGTGCGGGTCAAATCGTCCGCAGTCCCGCTCAGGTCGATTCGATACAGCCTTCCCAGATCTCCCTGGGCCTTCAGGGGGGCGACGACTTGATCCCTTACGGTGGCCATGGCGGATTCCAAAGCCACTTCCCGTGGCGGAATGACCTGAATGGTGATGGCTCGTTCGGAACCGATGTGATTGATCTGAGTCGGTCCTTCCGTCAACCGAATATCGGCCAGGGATCCCAGCGTCACTTTATTTCCCCCCGGCGTTTGGATCAACAGCCCCTCCAGATCTTGAATGCGTCCGGCCCGGGACTCATGTCCTTTCACGATCAAGTCGATTTCCTCGCCGGCAATCCGGTAATTGCTGGCGATTGCCCCGTCGACGAGTGCATCCACGGTTCGGCCCAAGTCGGTAGTGGTCATGCCCATCCGGGAAAGCCGATCTCGGTTGGGGATGAGTCGCATCTCCGGGTTCCCCAGGTCAAGGCTGGGAATGGGTCGGATTTGCGCCCCCGGCAGGATCCCGGAAACTTGACCGAATATACGTTGTCCGATTTCAATGAGTCGTTGTAGGTCCGGTCCCTTGATTTCGATGTCTATGGACCGTCCGGCTCCCACACCTTCGGAAAAGAGGCTGGGTTGTTGAACGATGGCGATCATGCCCGGGATCTTTTGAAGGACCCCGTAAACATAAGGCAGCAACTCCCGAGTTCGCTCCTGTACCTTCGATACGATACCCATGAACACCTGTTGCCCCCAGGCGACGTAGAAAAAGTTTTTCACCGGTGGAAGCCCCAGTTTCTCTGCGGTTCCGTCGTTACCGTCATGTTCGATGAGTGGCAATACCTTGGCCTCGATGGTTTCGGCGATATGGCCTAATTCGTCCAGGTTATAGCCTGGTGGCGGCAGGAGGATGCCGAAAAGCATCTCTCTGTTTCCTTCGGGCAGGTATTCCGTTTTGGGCATGAGAGACCCGGCCATTCCTACGGCCAGGCCGGTCATGACCACTACTACGGCGGCTCGAGTGGTAACACGGCCACAGATCCAGTATACGAACCCTGCCACCCCATTGGTAAACGCGGTGGCCCATCGGTAGACGGAAAACCGCCGGGGCCGGGTCGGCTTTTGTTTGGTTTTTGTGAGTATCTTGGACGAAAGGGTGGGAATAACGGTGATGGAAACAATCAGGCTCAGAGCAACGGCACTGCTGATGGCGATGGCAATGTCCCTGAACAGCTGCCCCGCTTCCTGTTCCACGAAGACCACCGGCAGAAAAACGGCAATGGTGGTAAGTGTGCTGGCCAACACGGCCCCCCAGACCTCCACGGTACCGTCGTGGGCGGCCTGTGCCCGGGATTTGCCCATTTCTCGATGGCGAAATATGTTTTCAAAGACCACAATGGAGTTGTCGACGACCAATCCGATGGCAAAACTCATTCCGGCCAGGCTGACCACGTTGATGTTACGTCCGAACAAGGTCATAATCAAAAAGGTGCCGACCACACTGATGGGAATCGCCATGGAGACGATCAACGTACTGCTCGCATTCCGGAGAAACAACAGCAATACGGTAATGGCCAATGCCCCGCCGATGAATATGTTCTGGCGGACCAACCCAATGGCCCCGTATATGTAGTTGGTTTCGTCATAGGCCTGTTCGATCCGAAGTCCACGCTCTTCCAAAATGCCCTCGTTGAGCTCCGCCAGTGCCTCTTGGAGCCGCTTCATGACCACGATCACATTGGAGCCCGTTTCCCGCACCGCGTTCATCACGATGGTGGGAACACCCTCGTGTCGGACCACTACCTGGATGTCCTCATGGCCCAGGGAAACCCGGGCCACATCGCCCACGGTCACCGGACGCCCGTCGACTCGTTTGATGATCACTTCGGCCACTTCTTCGGGACTTTCGAATTCGCCCACCGTGCGGGCGATGTACCGTCGCTTGCCCTCGTCGAAATCTCCCGCACTGATATTCTGATTCTCGGCGTGAAGAGCACGCATCAGTTCGGGGATGGTTACCTGTCTGGCCGCCAGGGCATCCGAATCGACAACAACCTGGAGTTCCCGTTCCTGGCCCCCGTAAATGTTGGTCGAAGCGATACCGGAGATCCTCTCCAGCCGCGGCTTGACATATTCGTCACAGAAGTCGTATTCATGGCTCAGAACTCCGGAATATCCCTCTCGCGCTCTGAGAATCATCCAGGCGATGGCCTCGTCGTGCCGGCCTCCGGACTTGATGATGGGTTTTTCCATGTCGGCGGGGTATTCCTTGACCTGGTCCAGCTTATTGGAAACCCGTAGCAGCGCTTCTTCGGTACTCACACCCACCTCGAACATCAAATTGATGTAGGCGGAACTGTCCGTGCTTTCACTTTCTATCGTGTCCAGGCCGTCTACGTTTTTGAGTTCGTCTTCCTGCATGTCCACAATTTCCCGTTCCACCTCCAAGGGACTGGCTCCTCTCCAGATGGTTTCCACGGAGATCTGCGGCACGTCCACGTTCGGTGTCAGCTGGATGGGAATGCGAAAAAGGGATATCAAGCCGAACATGACCAGCAGCACGACGCCGACGGTCACGGTGACGGGTTTCTTTATGGCGGTTTCAACAAGTTTCACTTATGAGTCTCTCTGAATGATCTTGACGGATTGTCCCGGCCTGAGTCTTTCATTGCCTCGAATGACCACCTGGTCTCCGACGGATATGGGTCCGCTCACCGCTGCGTGGCTGTCATGGTACCCGACCACCTCGACGGGAATGGGGCGTGCCCGGCCTTGGGAAACCCCGTAAACAATCTTTTTCCCCCCTACCGTCAAAACCGCGTCTTTGGGTATCAGGAGCGCTTGGGTCTTGACGCCGAGATTGAAGGTAACCCGGGCTTCCATTCCGCTTCTGATTCGAAGTCCGGGGTTTGGTAGTCTCACGTGAACGGGAATGGTTCGCGCCTCCGGGTTTCCTGCCGGAAGAACGGCGTAAATGTGTCCCCCGAAAGGGTCTGCGGACAGACTGGGGACCCGTACCCGCATCTCGTCTTCCGGTTGCAGTTGTACCGCATAGCGTTCGGGCACATCCACAACCAGGCGGATTTGTCGAAGGTCGACGAGCGTTATGATGGATCCGCCGGCGGGCAGCCATTCCCCGACCTCCGTATGTTTCCGGGCCACGAATCCCGAAAACGCCGCCGGCACCGTCTTTTTGGCGATGCTGTCTTTGATGAGGTCGATTTCTGCTCCGGCCCGTTCAACTTCGTGCGCCAGGGATTGTTTTTGATAAAGGACTTCGTCGTATTTGCCGGTGGCGATACTCTGGGTCTGTTCCAGTTTCGTATACCGGGCTAACTCCTTTTCTGCGAAAGTGAGCTGGGCTTGCGCCTTGTTTCGAGCGGCGCGAGCCGCTTTCAACTGGAATGCCAGGTCCGAGGAGTTGAGTTTGACGATCAGTTGCCCTTTTTTCAGCAGATCCCCCGCGGAAACGGGTAAGTTTTCCACCAACCCGGGGACCTCGGCGGCGATGATGCTTTCCGCGATGGCCTCCGTGGTACCCACCAGGGTGATTTGCTTGGATATCCGGTCCATGGTGACGGGGGCCACTTCAACAGGGGCGGGGGGTGGACCGTTATTCCCCTCCGCTTCCCCTTGAGCCACGGCCCGACCATGGAAGGAAAAAATCACCAAAAGCAAAAGGGTGAGACTGTATATGGAGACTAAATTATTGCGTCGATACATGAAAGACCTACCCCCTCTCATCGCAGGCTGCCTTTCTGTCGGTCCTGCAGAAGCTGGTTGGCGATAACCACCCGCTGGATTTCCGAGGTCCCCTCGTAGATGGTAAACACCCGAGCATCTCTATAAAACCGTTCCACCGGATATTCTTTGGTATACCCGTATCCGCCGTGAATCTGCAAGGCCGCCGCCGTCACTCGATTGACCATCTCGGAAGCAAAGAGCTTGGCCATGGATGCCTCCAACGTGTACTTTTGGCCCCGATCCTTTTGGGAGGCGGCAAAAAAGGTCAATTGCCTGGCGGCTTCCAATTCCGTCGCCATATCGGCCAGCATCCAGCGCAAGCCCTGAAACTTGGCGATCGGTCTCCCAAACTGCTCTCGTTCCTTGGTATAGGAAACGGCGGCATCGAGTGCAGCCCGGGCAACGCCCGCCGATTGGGCGGCGATTCCGATCCGCCCGCCGTCCAGCGCGGTCATGGAAATCTTGAAGCCGTCGCCTTCTTCTCCCAACAGATTCCCGGCGGGTACCCGACACTCTTCGAAAATCAAGTCCGTCGTGTCGGAGGCGCAAAGGCCCATCTTGTCTTCCGTTTTGCCGACCGAGAAGCCGGGGGTCCCTTTTTCCACCAAAAAAGCACTAATGCCTTTGTGCCGTTGCGTTTTATCCGTCTTGGCCGTTACGATGACCACCTGGGCGTTTTTGCCGGAGGTGATGAAGCGTTTGTTGCCGGTGATGACATAGGTATCTCCGTCCCGGACGGCGCAAGAGGACTGGCTCACAGGATCCGAACCGGCATGCGGTTCCGTCAGGGCAAAGGCACCAATCCATTCTCCCGCCGCCAACGGCTTCAAGTACCGGTCCTTTTGGTCTTGCGTACCGAAACGGTTCAGAGTCTCGCAAACGATGGAGTTTTGTACGGACATGACCACCGCGGTGGCCGCACACGCATAGGCCACCTCCTGCAAGGCCAGAATATAACTGACGGTGTCCGCTCCGGCGCCGTTATACTCGGGCGGAATCATCATTCCCAGAAGGCCGAGTTCTCCCATCTTTTTGAGATTCTCCGCCGGAAATTCCCGGGTTCGATCCCGCTGGGCCGCCGTGGGAAGGAGCTCCTCCCGGGCGAAATCGCGGACCATGGTCTGGATCATGACTTGTTCTTCCGTCAGTTCGAAGGACATAGTTTTGTTCTACCCCTCAGGGGACATATACGATGACCAATAATTCAGCCTCGGTTTGACCCACGTTTTTTAACTGGTGTCTGACCCCGGAATTAAAGTGAAGGGAATCCCCTGCGGCCAATCGATTGACATGATCTCCCACCGTTACCTCGATTTCGCCGTCCAATACGTAGACGAATTCCTCTCCCTCGTGTTGATATCCCACCCCTTTATGGTCCTGGAGGGCATCCACGTTGACGCGAAACGCCTTTAGATGTTTTTTTTCCGCCCCCGGTGTCAGGGTCGTATAGGCATAATTTTCCGTGCGTTTCTGGTAGGCCCGGACACGATCTTGGGCGGCGCCGGCCTGTTCTTTGAGCAGTACCCCCGAGTCGATCTGTAAGGCCCGCGATATCTGCAGCATGGTTCCCACAGGTGGCGTTACCTCGCCGGATTCAACCTGTTTCAGGTAAGCGATACTGCACCCCGTATCGTTGGCGACCTGTTCCAGCGTGATTTTCTTTTTTCGCCGAACGTCAGCGATCCTTTTGCCCAGCGACAGGGACTCCGTCTTTTTCTTTCCCGGCATAGAATTCCTCCAAGAGGTCCTCACACAAGGTGAAGGGGTCGGTCTGCTTGTCCACCAGCCCGTCGATCATGGTATCGAACGAGGGCAGAGCTTGTAACCTGTCAATGATTTCGGTGGTCACCGTTTCTTTGATGGTATCGGTTAGATCTTTCCACGCCCGCCGTCGAAGGCGTTCCCGGAGACGTTTCCGGTCTCCGCCGAAGAGAAACGCCTTGTGGTTTTCCACCTGGGACAAAAGCTCGGAGATCCCGCGATTTCGAACCGCTTCCGTCTCCACGATCGGTGGCAGCCACGTCCCGTCGGAATCGTTCATTTCCAACATGGCGTTTAAGTCGCTTCGGGTTCGCTCCACACCCTCCCGGTCCGCTTTGTTTATCACAAAGATATCGGCTACCTCAAGAATTCCGGCCTTGATGGCCTGGATGTCGTCTCCCATGCCCGGGATGACGGTAATAATCGTGGTATGGGCCGTGGTCACGACGTCGACTTCGTCTTGGCCCACCCCGACGGTCTCTACCAGAACGATCTCTTTTCCCATGGCGTCCAGCACATCGATAATGCTTTGCGTGGAGCGCGTAACCCCCCCGAAATGACCGCGAGTGGCAAGACTTCTAATGAAAACTTCCGGATCGGTACCATGTCGCTGCATGCGAACCCGGTCGCCGAGCATCGCCCCGCCGGAAAACGGACTGGTGGGATCCACGGCCAGCACCCCGAGGCGCTTTCCCTCGGCACGAAACTGTTGGATCATCTGGTCCACCAAGGTGCTCTTGCCGACGCCGGGAAAACCGCTGATGCCGATCACATACGCCTTTCCGGTATGGGGATAGAGGGCCTTCAATACGGTTTTGGCCGCAGGGATGCCGTCATCGATATCCCGAATCAACCGGGCCGCCGCCCGGACATCCCCGTTTAAGACCCGGTCCACTTGATTTTGTTGTTCCGTCATGGATATTCCCAAAAAGAGGAAAATTTTTTTACGACTTGATCAAACGTTGCAAATACCCGTTAAAAAACTATGCTACGAGTTCCAGTCCTTCATAGGCCATAATGACCCTGGGGGAGCCGTTTTTACCTTGCAGCTTTGCATATTCGGTTGTCCTCTGCAGGATATCTCGAAGGGTCTCGTCGTCGTAAGTCGGCTCATGATGAAACAGGACAAGGGTGTCCACCCCGGCTTGGACAGCCAGTTCGACGCCTTTAAGCGAGGAGCTGTGTCCCCAGTCTTCCTTCTGGAAGGCCTCCACCAAGGTATACTGTGAGTCGAATATCAACACGTTTGCCTGGGAGAAAAAGGAGATGTACTTGGCCGTTTCGCTGCTGTCCAGGTTCATGAACTCCGTGTCCGTCGCATAGACGGCTGCTTTATCACCTTTTTGTGCCCGATAACCGAAGGCGCCCCCGGGATGGTTCAAACCGATACCCGACACCTGAATATCGTCGATACCGACGGTTTCTCCTTCGGCGAGTGAAATGAACTCAAGTTGAGCCTGCATGGCGTCCAGGGGAACCGGAAAATAGTGCGGGTCTTGTTGGATGGACAGACGTTGTCGCGTGTCCGACTCGCCGCTGTAGATGAAAATCCGATTCCCCGGAACAAATGCAGGCAGAAAAAAGGGGAATCCTTGTATATGGTCCCAATGGGTGTGACTCAAAAAAAGATGGCAGGTGCCGTCGCCCCTGCCGAGATTGCCGTTCATCAGGTGGGCGCCGAGGGGTTTCAGTCCTGAACCGGCGTCAAAGATTATGGGATCCCCGCCGGTATCCAACTCTACGCACGGCGTATTGCCACCATAGGTGGCGCCGATATGTCGGGGCAACCGATCCACGAAACGCCCCAACGCATCGTCCGTGCCCAGGCCGGATTCCAAGGCCCTTTTAATGGCTCGAAGGATCTTGCTTCTTATATCTTCCGAGGTCAAGGGGCTTGGAATCGAGCCCCTGACTCCCCAAAACTTAACGCGCACTGACGCCTCTCCACTGAAACGGGAGCCCTGCAGGCCCTGTCAGGTCATACTCTCAAACGGGAAAAAGGCCACCACTTGACTGTTTTTCCCAGACAACAAACGGACACGACAACGGTCTTACCATACTATCCGGCCAAGCCCAAGGTCCCTTTTTGTATTCCCAACCCGCAAATGGCGTCACGAAGGAATAGCCGCTGTCCATAAAAGGGCCATAAAAGCAAACGCACGCCATGAATATGAATTCGGGCATGTTTAACCGATTCTTGTCGAGTTCGGTTACCCGCCGGAGTCAGCGAACACAACAGGAGATCCGCCATACGACGTGCCGTCCGAGGGGATAAGAAAGTCCCCAGAGCGTTGAGGTCTTCAAGCCGGTCGGTGGATGACGGTTGGTACTCCGGCTGTTGTCGGGTAACCCCGGCAGCCAGTTTGTCCGCCGCCAGGATGTTGCGTATACGTGTGGCGGGAATGAAAAAGCGTAAGGGGTTCGGCTCGGTCTTTTTCGTTGTTCCGAGGGCGTAGGGATTAACAAATGCTTTCAGGTCTTCCGTGGTCTTCAACGTCTCTCCGTTGGTTTGAATTTCTCCCCGGCATACCCAGAACGGGAGGTAAATGGTGTCCGCCTTGCCGTTTCCGGGTATCTGGGCGACCTCGAATTTCACCGGCCTGAAGCGTCCCCCTTGCTCAATCCAGGCCCGCTTACAGGTTCGGCAAAAATGGATGACGTCAAACCGATTCAGCGGAAGATCCCAGCCGCAATTCGGGCATTTAAAAGCGATGAAGGCCACTTTTCCAAAATCGACGGCGGGCCGGTCCTGCGACCTTTCCGCCCACATGTCCTGCCATTCGACCGGGGTAAGCACCCGGGTTACCGTGTTGGCCACGGCGTCAACCACCAGTATACGGGCGTCTGATCCCAGAGAAAGCCGCATAATCCAAAAAGGAAAATAGATCACACCGTAACGTTCGCCCACGAGCCGGGTCCGTTCAAAATGGACCTGGATGGTCGTTTCGTCCAGCCCTACATCTCGAATCATGGCTTCCGGGTTGACCACGTCCTTCAACGGCAGGTCCACCTTCATGATGGCACCGGCGGCGGACATGCGGGTGCGATCGAAAAACGGCAGGGTCAAGGCGCCCGGTCGAATGCCCAGGGTGCGCAGACCCAGATCGATGCCATGATAGGCGGGAAACGTGCGATCCAGATGTTTCGACTTGAGTTCTTTGACGTGATGCTCGTTTCTGTCCTTGCCGAAAATCCACCGGTAGACCGTGCCCTTGACTCGCCAATAGGGAGCAAAACAGAGTTGTTTTTCCCCCAAAAGGGCCTTTTTGGCCCCGAGGCTTTTCAGAACGTTGCGCAGGGCTTTCTTCATTTGAGGCACGTTTTCTCGGGGTTCTATATAATGGCGAAGAATACCGGAACGCCCCGTGACGTGGAGGGAACTACCACAGTAGGTGCAATGAACGACCGTACTTTCTTCTTCGAAAGAAATCCGGGCACCGCATTGGGGGCAGTGGATGGAGACAGAAAGATCCATAAGGCAGCAGGTCTTCGGTTAAACGGGTTTCCCGAATCGGCATCCGGTAGGGGCTAGGACATTTTCTCCCCGCAGTTATTGCAGAAATTGGCCTCGGGCAGAACCTCGGCCTGACAGTTGGGACACCGGACCTGGGGCTTTTCCACTTTCGTACCGCAAACCATACAGAAGGAGGCTTCCGGCGGCAGATCCTTGTTACAGGCGTGGCAGCGGTTAACCACCACCAGTTGGTGTCCGCAACTCGGGCAAAACCGATTTCCCGCCGCCACAGCGGTGTGACACCGGGGGCACGCACTCGTGGGTTTGGCGGGGCCTTCGGCCATGGACTGTTGAAGGATGCCCGGAAGCATCATCCCCAAGCCGGCGCCGACCCCCAGTCCGAGGCCCTCCGATGCCCCGGCACCGCCGCCGGCCCCTCCTGAAACGGCGGCATCCCCCATCGCCTTGGCGGCCTTGAATTTAAGGAATCCGTCCAGATTTTGTACCGCCTGCATGCCGCTGCGTTCGTCGATCATCCGCTGGACTTCTTCCGGCGGGGTGATAGAGTTGACATACAGATCGACCAGTCCGATTCCATATCGCTCAAAATCCTGGGTTACCCGACTTTTCAGCGCTATTGCCAGCTCGTCGTACAGACGGGGCAGATCGAACATCGTATCCAGGGTTTCTCCCAACAGATCGTTCAAACGGGAGACAATGACATCTCTCAAATATTCGGATATGGCGGTAGTGTCGAAGATGCCGCGAGTGCCCACCAGGGTGTTGACAAATAAGATCGGTTGAACCACCCGCATGGTGTAATTGCCGAACCCTCGAAGGCGAACCAGCCCCAGCTGGGAATCCTTAAACGCCACGGGGTCCTTGGTCCCCCATTTCAAGTCCGTGAATATCTTTAAGTTGACGAAGTAAACCTCTGCTCGAAAGGGACTTTTGAATCCGAAGGGCAGGCTCAACATTTTGGTAATGAGCGGCAGGTTCAGTGTGGACAAGGTATGACGGCCGGGACCCAGGACATCGAGAGCCTTGCCGTCCCGAAAGAAGACCGCCGCCTGGTTTTCTCGGACGATCAACTGGGCCCCCATCTTGATGTCTCCGGACCCCTCTTCCGGGATGCGGTGTACCATCGTTTGGCCTGTGTCATCAAACCACTCAATCACTTCCATGAATTGACTCATTTTCCACCTCCGGTTTCACGACGATTGGAAGACTTCCAACGAACTTAGCCAAACTTGATCGACTTTTTGAAAACGTCACAGGTTCAGGACGGTCTCAGATTTCAAGGGGGCTAACTGTTTGAAGCCGTTAGAGTCCCTTGGTTTCGTTGTTACTTTGAAATTCAACAGGCAGCACTATCTTGGAAAATCTCCATGGCCTATTGGGTAAGCCCGGCCGCAACGAAACTTAGGGACTCTTAGGGCTGAGTTTTAGCACCATTGAAATCTGAGACCGTCCTGAACCTTATACAACAATACGGTTTCAACACACCACGGTTAATCAAGTTCGTTGCCGCCAGGAGGCCGCGGCTGTGGACAAGGCGGAATCAGTAGAGAACAGATCAGACGAGAACAGGGCGGTTCTTTCCCGTACCTGGTTTTCCAGCAGCGAAATGCCGGTGTCAAGCGGCTCAAGCGATGCCCTCCCTATCTCTTCCGGCCCGGTCGCCGCCAGGGACCGGACATGATCCTGGACGGTGTCCACGGCTTCGGCCAGGGCGAGGTCAAAATCATAGAGCCTTCGGATGCGACCCTCGTCGACCTTGACGGTTGCAAAAAGACCTGAATAGCCGTAACGGGCATATCGTATGGCATCGGCGGTGCCGTGAAGCCGTTGTTCCAGTCTGCCCAGCGTGGCTAAATGTTCAAGCCGGCCGCTCTGCTGCGTCTGAAAGACAATGCGGTCCAGCCCCTTGGCCGCAGCATCGAGGCGGTCGGCAAGGGCTTGGCGAAGTTGTTTGTCTCCTTCTCGAAGGGCTTCCTTGTCCTGATAGCTTTCAATGCCCGGAACCAGCCGAGCCAGTTTTTTCAATCCATCACCGACGTTCTCTTTCGTTCCCATGGTCTACCTCGCATGAACATTCGTTTAAAAAGGTCTTCTCTACTAAATCGGCAATACCGTCGATATCCTCAAGCGCAAA
>CAYTTQ010000063.1:0-14944 GCA_964440795.1 uncultured Desulfobacterales bacterium
CTTGAAGGCAGCACTTCACAAATCTTCAGGAAGGTCCCCTCCCCTTCGCCGATACCCGTGATATCCACTTGTGTTTTTCGAAACAATAAATCACTGCACGCACTGGCCAATCCGCCTCCCGCAACAACGGCCGCCTCCGGATGAATCCGCTTGACTTCGCCGATCAACCACCTCTGAAAACCATAGGTGGTAATGAGCCCCGATATACCCACCACATCCCAGGACTTTCGCTTCAACGTATCAACAATCGTAGCCCTTGACGGCCGGAGGGCGTTGACGTCATAGATCTCCACCTCAAAGCCGTGATTGCGTAAGACCGAGGCGATAGTCGCCAATCCGTAAGGGATATTGTTGGGCGAGGCGTCCAGGCGAATGGGGCTATTAATCAGTAGTATTTTCACGGGATTTTTTACCCTTCCGTCCGTCAGGTAACGCCTCCGGCGTAACCAGACCTACGGATCTCACAGTCCATATTCGATTTCGACACTGATCCCGACACCAACGGCGACTGAAACGAACTTAAAACTTTAAGAGCCCGGTGCTCGGGGTCGGGGTCGGGGTCGCTATCGGAGTCGCAAAACCCGAAAAACGGGACGCCACGGATTCGGATAGCAGTAAAGCGTTTCATATGAACTTTTCAGATAACCGCAAAAGTTTATATTAGGGTATTGACCGGTCTATTCACGAGGCCGGGGTCTATCCATTCATTGATTCGCTTTTGACCAGGACAATCGACATCGACAAATTCGGATATTTCAGCCATCGTTTCAGACGGTTTTGAGACGAGACTTTCAAAATCGACATGCAGGTAGGGTAAGGAATGGTACATATTTTTCATGTCCCTTAGAAATCGATTCCACGCCCTTAACAAGCCCAGGATGTATACCTCATTCGTAATTGCCGCTCTACTCGGATCTTTCCTCCATACCTTGTAAATTGATCGCACTTGAGAGATCGGGTCCCTGTCGAGGATAATGACTTTTGTATCGAATTGATCGCGTAACTCGGAGAAATAGGGAACAAGCAGCATCCTCGGAGACTTGATACAAACCGGATATCGATCACCAAATATCTCATGGTGAAGGCGAAGATATGCATCCCGGCTTTTCTTTGCCATCTCATACACTACGTCTATTGATGGAGGATGCGTGGTTGATCCATAAATGCCCTTAAAAGTCTTATCCAAAAACCAGGTCAATAAGTGGGATTCAAACCCTCCCTTTGGATTCATCGGGGTCTTCTTCAAAGACACCCTTCCCACATTCACGCCGGCAAGCCCAAGCAACCCCATGGTGGCCGATGAACCCACCCGACCAACGGCGTATGCTATCAGGACAACTTTTCTTTTCGTACTCATCAATCTATCACTTAACGACTTTACAGCTCTATCCTCATTTCTTACTCCGCCTGATTCAGCCAGATAAGGTAAACGCCGTGTCTCCTAATCCCAAAACCGCCATCCAAAATGGAACGGCGCAAAAAAACCTCTGGACAGTCGATTTTCAATCAAATACCTGAAATGCTCGTTCATCACACACCCGCGATGAGACAGAACATCACCCAAAAATCCCGGCTGTTTTATACACGGGACGGGAATCTTCTCCCTAAGGAATTGTGACAGGGGGCCGTTCAAGGAAGCATAATGTGCCAACGGAACGGCAAATTGGACCGGATAATGCATAACAATTTCATCGCCCTCTAGATGATATCCGGGTCGAAACTCATGACTCGAGAAGTCTACACTTGAGCTGGTTGACCTGAAGCCAAAGGCTTCCGGTACGTTGATTTCCGTACTCGTCCAAATTTGTTCAATCACTTTATGCACCTGCCCTAACAGGTCCGTTGCCCGATGGATAAAATTCGACAAGTCCAAAAAGTGGGGGTTTTCAAACCATTTTGCACGCAAATTCTGAATGTCGCTTAGTGTTGTCAAAACCGAATTTATGCTTCTCACAGGCTCCGGAAGCATTTCAACGGAATACCTTAAAGCGTTTAAGGCATTCAGAAGCAGGCGCACATCAATCTCTTTTCGCCGAGACATCTCGGCAAATAATCGGCCATTCATGGCTATCGCAAAGTCGGTGGATTGAATGAGCTTCAAGAGTTTTTGTTCAGTCGTGGTCAAGGTAGAGAAAACAGGGCTTTGACCATACAGGGCACGGTTGAAATTTACTGGAAAGATCCAATGTACTTCGGATAGCAAACTTTCCGGAATGATTCCCATTGGGGGATGCATCATAACCGGCCTTTCGGTCTCGCCCAAACAGCCGTGTATACCATTAATAGCTCTTACGGACTCGCCGGGAATATAATCTGTGGTTACAATCGTATAATCGATGTCGGATATACCGGGAACATTTATGGTCCCACTGTTCAACACTCTGGTTACGCCAACACAGGATTTCAACAGATGGACAACTTTTTTGTTGATGTTTTCGTAGACTTCCCTTCGAACCGGCCTTGGGAAGTTAAAATATTTTTGGTAATGGGAGTAACAACTTTCCCGATTGGCTACACCGAGGACCCGGTCACAGATTTCAGCCACCTGCAAGAACGGCCGGTCCGTTAGCAATTGTCGCAACTCTTCCGAGACAGGGAGCGATCGCTCCGGTCTCAACACGTTCTCATAATCTGATGTTTCACTTTGACCGTAAAGACCGTCGGCTCGAATCCGGGTGAGTCCGTCCAGCCAGTCAACCAAACCCGTATTATTCAAAAGACCCCGTAACCACGACATCGCATCAGGTTTTTTCACGTATCGGCCGGTTTTGAAGGTACACGCCAGAGCAGGAAGCAGTGTCGCCATGCTGACAAAAAGCTTTGCATCATAAACGGTATCAAGCCCTTTGCTTTCGATACCATTGCACCGATAGTATTGAACAGACCTTCGGAACCACGTCTTGCGGTGAAAAGACGAGTCACAGACATCGAATGCAATCTTTCTTGGCCCGATAATCGGCCGAGAATCTCGCCACACCGCCAAGGGCAGGTAGCACTCGATATAGTTGGACAGCATTTTCGGGCTGAGTATGTACGGACCATGATGTTGATAGCTGTCGATTGCATAGAAATACCTTGTCGTCTCCTGCAAACGGGACCGGAGGTTAATTATAGCATCGGGACTTTGCGCTGTTTCATCGCTGAGAACATACACAAGATCCAGGTCACTCGACCCGGCTACAAAGTCCAACGTAGCCAGGCTGCCGTGCAAATAGGCACCCCGGAAGTGCTCTTCATTACTTCTGAGCTGCCCTATCAAGCCATTCAAGGCGAATCTGATGAAACCGGGATAGGCCTGAAGACAACCATCTATAGGCTGCAATGTTTCAATTGTACACGTTTCCACCGGGAAATATTCACTGGAATCCATTTCATTCCATCGGGCCACCACGCCTGCGGCGGCAACCTGGGGACTTCTTTTATCCGTTGCCAACTGTTCCGATAATTCCCGCGATACTTCATGTTCCGGGAATAATGATAAAAGCTTCTCCATGAATCCCATAACCCTTTGCAGGTCAGTTTCTCCATAAAAATCTGCCAGCACCGTCACGGACAAGAGGTCTTTGATCTGATCCTGTAAAATAAGCGTCCAAAGCTGTTTGTCCCGAGTTTTTTTAAGATGCGTAATAACATCCAAGTACGGCAGATAATCCTCACGCTTTTCCTCTCCGATCAGATAACAGTTTTTCTCTTTGCGATAGTACGCCCACGGAAAGACATGAATGATGTCCTCTTTATACGGAAACAGACTCAGTTCCATCTTAGCCGGGATTCCTTTGCCGAACCACCTTCCCTACTTCGGCCGCGGACGTCTTTTCATATTCTCCACGGAAACACCCATGATGGCTGTATAGGGCATATAAAGACCGGTTTCCGACCCGTTAAATTCGCCTGTAGTCATGCGGTGAATGCTCTTTTCGCTCTTTTAGACCCTGCACTCCATATGTGTTACCGGCCAGTTAAAATTGACGTTTGGCAATTGTCACACCCATACCCCTTAAGCTGCGTATAGCGGGATGAACAAAAATACCTTCATTTCATGCCCGATTGTCGGTAAACCTCATCGATATTTAGTCTTGCCAACATCTCAAACCCGATCGACGTCATGAACTCACTAATGGCGTTGGACCGATAATTGTTCTCCACACAAATAACGGAAAAATCAAACCGGTCCATATCGATGGACTGCAAGATGGAAAGCTCCCCTCCCTCCGTATCGATCGAGCAAAAATCAACGTGGTATAAATCATACTTCCCCAAAAGCTCATCAGGGGTAACGCAAGGTACGTCAATAATCTTGTATCCTCGATTTTCCGGGTGCCTTAATTCGTTTCTGATCCGTTCCACATGTTTCGGGTCATATTGATCGATAATTCCACTAAGTCCTTTTCCCCATCCGGAAATATCCATAAACTTAACAACTTTTCTTTGACTCCAAACAGCGCAATTTTCGCAAAAACACTTCCGATTTTCCCTTAGCTTGATAAACCTTGAAGGACTCGGCTCAACACATAAACCCTTCCATCCAAGATTTTCATAAAAAAGCGTATTACTCTTGTCGACGCCGTCGTCGGCGCCGATTTCCAGAAAGGTCCCCCGGGTTTTCCCTTTAAAGAAATTTTTGAAGCAATATATATCTTGCCCGTATTGGCTATAGGAAATCATACCCATTTTCCATGAAGCCGAATGCCGCCGAGTGTCCCGGTCCACGCCAAACTTCGTCCGCAATCGATATATCGCTCTTGAAGATTTCAGCCACTTTCACGATCCGGCAAGACGATTTTTCCACCCAACCGACGCATCAAATAATATTCGGCCAGTTTCACGTCTTCCATATCATGAACGTCCAGAAGATATTCAGGGGATACTTCGTGGTACAGGGTCCTCTGACCAAATGCATTTATCCCCCTCTTTGAGTGCCTGATACTCACACCGCCCGCACGATATAGATCCGGATAATCTTGCCTGTCTAAACCATGGTGAAACCATATGGGGAAAAGAGATTTGGTTTTCGCGTTTTTCATAAAAAGACATGGATCTACTCTTGTAACTGGAACAATCGTGTCGGCAGACCTGTCTTCCATGAGTCTTTCGAACATCCTTTCCAGAATATCGCCGGTCATGAGGCAATAATTACAATTCAAACTCACCCGGACGTCCCCTAAGGTACCGCATTTTGAAGTAATGTACTCATCTCTATAGGGGCCCCAGTCATTCGGGTCACTAAATCCCCCATGGTAAAAGACTTGATCCCGTGTCCGAGGTATCACCCGGCAGCCACAATCACGCGTTATGTGCGCCAACTCTTCATCCTCGGTCCACACGAATATCTCATCAATAAATCCCGACTTTTGCGCCTCTTCCAGAGCCATTCGCAACATGGGCTTCCCCAAAACGGGGTATGCATTCTTTCTTTTAAGGGTGGATCCCCTTCCCCTGGCAATCATGGACGCAATGACCTTCATATCACCATTCCTCCTATTGTAGCACCGGAAATAATTGGTCCAACAAACACTTGGCTCGGTGAACGTATGTGTGCTCGCTTACCATACGGTTGTACGCTCTACGCCAGCACTCGTGTCTTTTTTCCGGATACATCATGAAGTAATCTACCTTCTCTATATATTCTGCGGGGGTCGAACCCACGGAAACCTCATCTTGTTGAAAATAGTGTCTCAGCGCCGGCACGTTGTCGGAAACGACAAATGCCCCGCCGGCGATGGACTGAAAGGTTCGCATATTCGGGGCCATGCCGGGAATTTCCCTGCTTAGATCCATGTGAACGTTGGGAACAAGACAGGCAGACGACAAAACTTCGGATTCCTCACCATATGCCAGTGAAATTCGTTTGACAGCCCATCCGTCCCAGCCTTTACCGGCGGCAACCATGGTGTATCTATTCAGCAAGGGACCGATATACTTGTCGAAAGGGTCCTGTTTCGTCCGGTGAATGCCGCCGATAAAACACAAATCGGACCGATATTCCTTTGCACCTTTGCAAGGCTTGAATACCGACATATCCGCCGCAAACGGCAAGGACAACACGGGAATGCCAAATTTATCGATCCACCGATGGAAATACATTTCAACACCTTCAAAAGGGTAAAACGTAAGACAAAGATCAAAAATCCCTTTGTCCATGAGATCTAAGTGACTTTTAGGGTGTAAATCGCTGTGCTCATCCGTGTACTTTTGCGCCGGAACATCGAAAGGCATGCCCCAAATGACGATCCGGGTACCATATTTTTGCTTATAGTCGGCTAAAGTTTCATAATCGGTTCTTTCTGAATAAGCGATATGGAAATACGAAATGGAGATATCCGGCACGAATGTCCGTTCATCGGGCAGAGGGTTTCCGTAAGTCACCACACGTACGTCATGCCCCATTTCCAGAAAAGCATTTACATATCCAACGTCCATAAAATAGGTTGCATTCATCATATAGGGTACCGTATGAATAAGGATCTTCATATGCTGCTACCCTTCATGTGCCCTCGTATGAAACTCGATTATGCAAACAAGTATCGTAGGTCAGGTTAGGACGGCAGGCGTTACCTGGCAAAACATTATGAGCAAACCAAGCGCCTTGGCGATCAGCGGCAGGACTGAAGTGTCCCCTCTTTTCTCCCAGGGGGTTGGTCATGCCGTTGCCTGGCTTTTTTTCGAGCCAACTCATCATAGACGGGGACATAAGTCCATCGGGTTTTAGAAATGCTGCTCTGTGAATGCTCCCTTTTAACGTATAATGTTTTGTTCAAAACGCGAATTTTATAGCATTCAATTACGCGCAACCAAAAATCATAGTCTTCACAGCAGTTTTTGTTGAATGTTTCGTCATACCCTCCGACCCGATCATTCACCTCTTTGTGCCACATGGATGCCGGATGAGAAATACAACACTTCTCCATTAGTTTTTCCACATCCGGCGCCTCCGGATATCGAAGAACCCCGAGATCACGATTTTCTTCGTCGATAAGCCGCATGGCGCTGGACACGACCCCGTAGTCCGGACACGTTTCCAGAAAGCGGACTTGCCTCTCGAAACGATTCGGCATACTGAAATCGTCACCGTCTTGTCTGGCGATATATTTGCCCCTGGCTTTGCGTAAACCGTAGTTAAGCTGATAGACGGTCCCCTCCCGACACCTTTCATACAGGCGGATTCTCGAATCTTGAAATGAACGAATAATTTCAGCCGTTTTGTCCGTGGATCCGTCGTCTATGACTATGAATTCAAAATCAGCGAAGGTCTGATTCAGTACCGACGAAACAGCCCGGTAGATATAAGGCGCCACGTTGTAAACGGGCATGATCACACTTATTGTTGGATTGACATCACCCGGTTTTGGATTCATGGGCGCCCCGTTTGAAACGTTTTAAAGGGACTCGTAAAAACGGATCAGATGTTGGCTGACTTTCCAGTCGCTCCAGTGTCGACACATAAATCCGCGACTTTCTACTCCTATCTCCATCAGTCGCGAACGGTCATTTGATAATGACGTTATCGTTTCTTCCAGCGCTTCTCCGGATCGACATACAATCCATGGAATTTGTGACGTCTCGGCAAAGGTCTTAATATGTGAGACGTTCCATTCGTCGAGCCCGGCGATAACCGCTCTGCCTTGACTTAATGACTCCAAGGAAGAAACACCATAATATCCCTGCATATGGTCAAATATAAGATGGCAATTCCTTTTCCGCCGAAGGCACTGCCTGTGATCCGTATTTTCAATGATGTCCACATCTATATTTACTCTCGAAGACCTTCTTCGAATCTTACCAATGACCTCTTCGAGCCCTTCGGTATCCTTCAGGTCTTTTCTTGTAACCGCCTGACCTATGATCACAGCCCCATTAACCGGAGGTGCTTCATATCGGAACAGGGGATCATTTATGGGAACCAAATTCGGCTGCCAGGTGGCTTCCGGCAGCAGACGAAGCAGGTCGGGTGTGCTTACCAGAACCCTTCTTTTTAATCGCCGATATTTCACTCCATATATTTCCGGCTGCTCCCGGAAATGCGGGTGCCCATGGTGGTGATGAAGGAAAACCTTTCCCGCCGCAAAATCCTTTACCTTGATCGGGCCAAGCTCAATGTTCTCATCTGAAAGAATATGAAAGTGGATGATGTCGGCTGCCTTTAATAAATCACAAATCTGTTCAAAATCCGCCGCAGTCAGATCGGGAACATGCAGATCCTTTTCAAAATTGAAGTTGTACTTGGTCTTGGTGGTAATGAGTCGACACTTGTGAGAGGTATGCCGGTTGATGGCCTTGCAAAACGCAATCCCCATACCGGCCGGATCGTTTTCGGTAATCATCACGACATTCAAAGCCCCACCCCTCTTATCACCTGTCAGAGACAACAAAACTTGCGTGCTGCTCTATACCGACTAATCGACGCATTTCATCACGCCTCGAACCCCTGCTCATCGCCGCGCAGCCTCGCCTTAGCAGCTTTTTCAGACGCATACACCCGTTTTATCCCGTCGCCCATGGCCCTTTCGACTTCCCGGATTTTGGAAATCAAGCGTTTAAGATCCGGCGGTTCCAGGGAACAGGACTGGTCGCTTCCCCACATCCCCCGGTCCAGCGTGATGTGGCGCTCCACAAAGCGTGCCCCCAAGGCAACCGCCGCCACGGATGGCATCACACCGAGTTCGTGCCCCGAATACCCGACCGGACAGCCGAACTCGTCGGCCAGTGTTTGTATCATTCTTAGATTGAGTTCTTCCTTGACCGAATTAGTTCCGGAAGCCTTTCCATTTGGATGGTTCCAAGAGCGCCCTGAAGATCGGTCATACGGTAGTTGTAACCCGGCAGATCGAAAGCGTTTTTTCCGTGCCGGGAGAAGTCGGAAGTTTGCGCCCCATGATCACGAAGCATCCTCAGCATGTCCGCGATTCTTTTGTCGGAGGTGACGGCCATACCCCCTTCCCCGGTTGTGATTACTTTCCGGGGATGGAAGCTGAAGCAGCCTACGTCTCCAAAGTCGCCGGCATGAGTATCCCCAATCGTAGATCCCAGGGCGCATGCCGCATCCTCGACGACATTAAGGGCAAAGTCTTCACTTAATTTGAGGATTGGTTCGATTTCCGCGCAGAGCCCAAACAGATGTACCGGAACAATCGCTTTGGGAATAGGAACCCCCCTTTGCTGACAGCCAATGATGATAGATATTGAAGAATCTGCGCTGATGTTGAAAGTATTCAAGTCGATGTCCGCGAACAGAGGAATGCCGTCCGCATGTTCGACCGCATTGGCTGTGGCCACGTACGTGAAGGAGGGAACAATCACGCGATCTCCGGGCTTAAGGCCGCAGGCCAAGAGCGAGATATGGAGCGCCGCGGTGCAGGAACTGGTTGCAACGGCATAGGGGACGCGACAATACCGGGCCGTCATCGCCTCGAATTTCTCCACCAGGGGTCCCTGAACGAGCCATCCGGATTCGAGAGGCACTCTGACCGCTTCTATTTCTTCCGCTCCGATGACCAGTCTTGTAAGGGGAATGGACTTCATGAAACAGATCCGACGGTTTGCCGCTCAGCTCCTTGATATGGCTGGGGTCTCTCTACTAACCGCCCAATGACAGGTTTACTTTGATCTATCGACACTCGATGGTCACAGAACTCACAGGGCAGCAGGCCTTCGATGCGATTTTCCAGGTGCCTGCTCCTGAGCTGCCGGTAGTTGCTGCTGTGCCATATCTGTTCGATTGTGTGATCCATAGCAGAGCCTATAGACAGGTGCAGGCTTTCATCCCAGTCATGATTGCACAGGGCCGCTTTTCCATCGCAATAGATCACCAGATCGGTAAACAGCTTGCGGCAAGGGCCCTTTCGGGTGTTTTCGGTCAGCGAACGGGGTTGGATCAGTTCCCCAAACCGGCCGTTCCTGGAATGCTCAGGATATATTCTCACCCGGTCCACCCGTTCTTTCCAGTATTCGATGAAGTCTGCCATTTCCGTCTGGTTGTGCTCGTTTTCGGTGGCGGAGACCTGTGTTTTGGTCCGGCGGCCGGGCCTGTCTGCATTGAGATCAAGAAACCTGTCGATGTTTTTCATGGCCCGATCGAAATCCCCGCCAATTCGTATTTTTTCATACGTCGATCGATTCAGCTGAAATATGATTTCTGGGACACATGCGACAGGAGAGGTTGCAATATGCCGAGAACTCAATCGTGAGCCTTTTGGGCCAGGGAGGAAGGTCTGAGTGCATTTCTCCTGCTGACAAAGCACGCCCCTGCCCGGATCGGATGCTTGCTTCAGAATTCCATTTCATCGTTACCCTATTCAAAAACACTATTTGCAGGCTGTCATAGATCGCCATCAGGACCGTTAAGACGTGCTGCTCTGTCCAGTAGCTCTCCATAAACTTGCGACTGGAAAGTCCCGTCTCACGCCTCAGGTCGCGGTCTTCTACCAAATTCGCCAGCCTAGTTTGGAGATCGTCTTGATTTCTTGCGATAACCCAGGGCAAATTTTCAGCGCCTGTAAAGCTATTGATTTGTTCAATATTCCAATCGTCAAGGCCCGCTACAACAGGTTTTCCATGAGACAGGGACTCTAATGATGCGATTCCAAACCAGCCTCGCAAGTGGTCGAAAACAATATGACAGGCCCGCTTTATCTTGAGGCAATCCCGATAAGGCGTTTTTTCGATAATGATCTCTTGAATATGGCGATATGCTGACCTTAAATTCCGAAGCGCTGTCTTGAACTCCCTAGTGTGTTTGTGAAATTTGCGGGTGGGGGACTGACAAATTTTGATTCGTTCCTGATCTAAGGATGTCTCAAATCGTGGCAGAAACAAGGCGTCATTCAAGGGCACCAGATTCGGTACCCACGTCGCATTTTCGGCGATCTTTAGTAAATCCGGAGTGCTCACAACGACTATTCGTTTCAGCTTTCTGTATTTTTCATTAATCATCATCCTCGATGTCCGGGAGGTGAATATCCATCTCGTAGGCAAACCCGTATTTTTCAGCCGTGGTGATCAGCCGGCAAGTGTGCTCGGTATACCGGTTGATGGCGTTGGCGAAGGCAATTCCCATACCCGCCGGATCATTTTCGGTAATCATTAATATGTTCACAGCTCCGCCCCCTCGACTACACACATCAGCCTAGCGTTACATATTGAAATTAAGAGCAATTTATGTAGCTTCCCGCCGAACTGAACGAGGGTGTCTATGGGCTGGTTGCCAACTTCCCTGCGGTCGCCGGGTTCACAGCCCCCGTTTCTTCAATCGGTCCAGGGCTTCCAGAAATCCCCTACCGCCATGAAGATGTCCCCGCCAGATTTCCGGAACCCATGTTCCCTGATAGTCGGAAAAAAGCGGCATGACGGCGTCAAAATCAACGTCTCCTTCGCCTATCTGAACGCCCTCCCCGTCCAGGCCATAGGCATCCGCGAAATGGATGTGTCGGACAAACCGCTTGACGGTCAACACGAACTCCGCAAGATCCTTGCCCTTGGCATTGCAGTAAAGGGCGGCGTGCGACAGATCGAAACAGATATGCATCCCGGCGGTTTCACAAAACGAAGCGATCTGCCGGGCATCCATGAAGTAATTGCCCTTCCACTGCCCGCCGAAATACCAGGGATAGGGGGGAAGATTCTCCAGGAGAATTTCAAAGCCGTCCCGACCGATATCGTCGATGGATTGCATCAGCGCCTGACGCAAAGGGGATTTCTCCAATTTGGAGTTCAAACTCATGGCCCCGGGATGAACCACGAGTTTCGGTTTGCCGGAAAAATGAGGGGCCAACGCCCGAGTCAAGGCCATGGTCCGGTGTACCAGTGCCACCGAATTGCGTCGCACCTTCTCGTTTCCACTGCACAAGTCGAAAAGCCGCTCGCCCATATATTCCGGAACGTGTACCACCAGTTCCTGAGGGTACGATGTCCCGGCATCGAACTGAGATCCCACATCAAAATCAAAATCCTTCTCCGCCAGGTGGATCTCGATCACCTTCGGTCCGAGGACGGCCATTTCTTCGATATCGCTAAAACGACAGATCAGCCCCCAACGACTTTCAAAGACATGTCCCCCCTCCACCGAACACGGACCGTCCACATCTTCTTCCAGAAAAAAATCTCCCTTCTTAAGCGTCCTGCACAGGGTTTTTCCCACCAAATCGTCAAGCCTTGCGGGGGAAAGGCCCTTTCCCGGTCCCTGAACCCGGATCCTTTCCCTGGTGACGCAACACCCGGCCGAGATGTCCTCTGACGCCATCAAACTCTTCCCGAACAGCTCCCGATTCAGGATCTCGCCCCGAAGTAGAAACCGTTTTTCATGCCCCATGGCCTGGTCGGCCACGCGGATGTCGCGGACAAGGCGTTTCAGTTCATGAGGCTCCAAGCTGATTTTGTGATCCGGTCCCGGCAGGTTCTTGTCCAAAGTAATGTGCTTCTCTATGATGGAGGCCCCCATGGATGCCGCCACCAGTGGAATGACGATCCCCAACTCGTGACCCGAATAGCCCACAGGGCATCCGAAACGGCTGAGCCGGTTGATCATCCGGAGGTTGACCTCCCTGGGCCAAACGGGGTAAACGCTTCGGCAGTGCAACAAGGCAAACGGTACGCCCCTGCCCTGGAGCAACGCCACCGCCTTCTCAATCTCTTCCGGCTGGGACATGCCTGTGGAAACCAGCATCGGCTTTCCCTGATCCGCCACCAGGTCCAGAAGTTCCAGGTTGTTTAGATCCGCCGAGGCGATCTTGAAGGCGCGGATCCCCAACCTTGTCAACAGCTCCACACTCGGCGCGTCAAAGGGAGTGCAGATGAAATCCATCCCCTTTTCTTCCGTATACGCCTTCAGGTCTGCCAGATCGTCCTCCTCCAACTCGACCTGCTTGAGCAGGGGGATCATATATTGAAAATTCTGCTCGAATTTGTGGGTTTCGTTCAGGACATCCTCGCGGTAAAGGCTCGGCAAATGACGTTTCTGAAACTTAACCGCGTCTACTTCAGCCTCTGCGGCTGCGTCGATCAACTCTTTGGCCAAGTTGACGTCACCGTTGTGATTAATACCGATCTCTGCAATTACATAGGTAGGATGATCCGCACCTATCGGGCGATCTCCAATTCTTATGACTTCGTTCCGCTTATCTTCCATTAGGGTTGCCTGTCAAACGCACCTGGAAAGCAACTACCATCCAACCACTCTCACTTGGGCCGGCACATCGTCTCCGAGACATTGTCGTACAATCTTCGCTTCATTTCCCTCGACACGAGCCTTTCCCGCCAATACTCCAGTAAGTCACGAAGTGTTGTTTCGAATGTAATTACCGGTTGCCAACCGGTCTTCTCTCTGAATTTACTGTTGTCGCAGATCATAGCAGGCACATCGGATGGCCGCATCCTCGTGGGGTCCTCCTTCACCTGGATAATGATCTTCGCCATGCTCAGCAGGGCATCCAGGACTTCGCTAATCCGGCGTTCTATTCCGGATCCTACATTGTACACAGCCCCAGAATCGCAACACTTGACGGCCAAAGAATAGGCCTTGACTACGTCTCGTATGTCTGTGAAATCTCGTCGTGCCGATAGATTTCCAACCTTTACGATGGACTCCTTGTTGCCCGTTTCAATCTCCACGATCTGCCTGGCGAAGTTGGAAATCACGAAGGCATCGCTTTGCCTGGGCCCGGTGTGATTAAAAGCACGGGTTCGAATAACCTGTAAACCGTAGCTTTGATGGTACTGGTACGCCAGATTGTCCTGGGTAATCTTGCTTACCGCATAAGGACTTAAGGGACGCAGGGGATTCTTTTCACTTACGGGCAGCTCATGTTCATAGACCATCCCGTATTCCTCCGAGCTACCGGGTATCAATATCCGCGTATCCAAGAGCCCCACTTGTCTCATCGACTCAAACACGTTGAGCTGCGCAGTAATGTTGTTCACCAGGGTTTCCCGCGGGGATATCCAGCTGGCTGCCACGTTGCTTTGAGAGGCGAGATGGTAGATCTGTTCAGGACGAATCTCTTCCACCAAGCGCAGCACAGCATGGGGGTCTCTCAGCTCGCACTCGTGAAGGCTCAGCTGGTTTTCAAAAGCTGCAATATTTTCCCGATTGCTTCTCCAGCGCGTTGTCCCGTGGATCTCACAATTTCCCTCATTAATTAGAAATTCAGCCAGATGGCTACCCACCATCCCAGTGATTCCAGTGATCAGAACTTTCATTTTGTCCCTTAGAGATCTGATAGCCGTTTGATACTCACTTTGTCACCAACGATTGCGCGAACGCAATCGTAGATCTCATCCTGCCTCGCGAAAGAAGTAATCAAGATGGCATCTACGCTTAGATTCTTCAGTTCATGTGGCTCTTGAATTTGAAACCCGTTAAATACTTTGCCCTGCTTCCTACCGTCACTGTCTATAACGGCCGTAACCGTCAAAGGAGTGTCTTGAATAGCCGCATATACCACTTCCGCCGTCTCCGCAGCCCCGAAAAGCGCAACACGCGACACACCTTCGGCGGCCATTTCGCAAAATCGGTTGGTAAGTTCCCTTTTCGCCGATCCATAAAACTGGATGATTTCAGTGGAATATTTTACCAAGAGGGAAATCAATTCTTGTTCGCCGGCCGATGCCAAATGGTAGGTCTGTGTGCGATTGGTCTTTCCGGAAACCCAAAGGAGCCCTTCTTCTTTAAACTTCTTGATGTAATTGTTCACCATTGAACTGCTGAGACGGGATATTTCAGCCATTTTGTGCTGGCTGATCTTCGGGTTGTTGTGAATCGCAAGGAGTACTGAAAGACGGCGAAACCGCTTGGTGGGCATGAGAAAACTGGATGTAAAAGGCTCGATCATATTGGTGTGCCTCGTTAGCACTTTTAGAGCAAGCTGTCAACGTTCATTCACTGACTGGACAGTAAGGCAATTGCCATGCCAGAAACAAAGACTTCATAACTATTTGTTATCATACCGTTTAT